>CAVFPH010000004.1:0-48633 GCA_963624325.1 bacterium | reverse complement strand
GGATACCCCCGTCTGATTCTGTGCAATAAAGCCGATTGCGGCACGGCAGTCGATTTGCCCGATGCCCTGCATATCAGCGCCGTAACGGGGGACGGCATGGCCGAGCTGCGCAGAGAGCTGTCCCGTCGTGCCGCCATGCCTGCCGAGCTTCCCTTGACCAGCGAGCGGCACATGCGCCTGGCTCGCGCTGCGGCACAGCACCTTGATTCGGCAGCAGCCGCACTGAAAGAAGGGCAGCCGCTGGATCTGGCCGCCATCGATCTGCACAGTGCGCTGGACTGTCTGGGTGAGGTTACCGGGGATCGCGTGGATGAAAAGCTGCTGGACAGCGTATTTTCCCGCTTCTGCGTAGGAAAATAGCGGGAGCAGAAAGGTAATGCCATGCCGGAAACCAAGGATCTTTTGCTCTTCCCCGCCGATCCCGCGTTGGCCGATCAAGTTGCCGCTTATTATCGGCGCAATCGTGATTTTTTTGCTTCCATTGATCCGCTTCCGACCGATCCAATCGATACTCCCGCTTATCAGCGTGAAGCCTTGCTGAAGGCAGCAGCGCTGCGGGAGCAGCGCATGGGCTATCGTTTTTTTATCCGCCGCAAAGCCGATCAAAACGAAATCATCGGCATGGTTGCCCTGAATAATGTGGTTTGGGGCGCATTTTATTCTGCCCATGTATCCTACAAATTGGATGCGTGCTTTGTAAACCGCGGCTATATGACGCAGGCCCTTGAGTGGCTTGTCCGTTTTGCCTTTGAAGAGTTGAATCTGCACCGTTTGGAAGCCAATATCATGCCGCGCAACCTTCCTTCCCTGCGCGTAGCCGAAAAGTGCGGCTTTGTCAACGAAGGTATTTCCCGCGACTATCTCTATATTGCCGGCTGCTGGGAGGATCATATCCACATGGTGCGTCTTAATCAGGCATGGAAAAAATAAAAATACTACGCACCGAGCTTCCCCGCGGCACATACCAGCATGCGCTTACTGCTGCTGCCTTCCGGCCCTGACAGGGTTCACGCCGTGATATCGCACGGGACTCGATGCGTAGCGGATATAGTATACCAAATAAAGATAAAAAACACAAGAAAAATTTAACGGTCCTATGCGGAATTCGCTGAAATTTTCACAGCGATGCTTTAAGCCTCGCGCTTGCGGCAACGCAGATAATAGATTACGTTCAGTATGATACCGACAACCGTGGCAATGGGGGCTGCAAGGCCGATACCGGTCAGGTTGGCATTTGGCTGAATGCTCATGATATAGGCCAGCGGCAGACGAACCAGCAGGGTTTGCACCAAGCCCTGTGTCATGACCCACACTGTCTGATTATGGCCGTTAAAATAACCGATCATGCTGAACAGTACAGCCGTTACAATGGTCTCCGGCGCAAAGCCTTTCAGATAGTCAAAACCGTGGCTGATCACAGCGGCATCCGTTGTAAAGAGTCCCGTCAAGACATCACCCTTGAGCAGCACCGCAAAGAATACAACGCAGCCGATTGCACCGCCCACGGCAATGCCCGTATACATGGATTTCCGGGCGCGCGCTTCGTTGCCCGCACCGACATTCTGTGATACAAAGGATGCCATGGACTGCATCAGCGCGCTGGGAATCAGCATGGCAAAATTGACGATTTTGCATGCTACGCCATAGCCGGAGGAGGCTTCCAACCCCAGACGATTTACAAACGCACACAAGGCCAGGAAGGAAACCTGCGTCAGGGCCTCCTGCAAGGCCAGCGGCAGGCCGATGCGAAACGCCTGACGGCACTGGGCATTCATATGGAAATCCGTCTTGGCAATTTTGAAGGGCAGGCCGCGTTTAATCAGCAGCAGCACCGCAAACACCACGCTGACTGCCTGAGCAAGCACGGTTGCAATTGCGGCACCGTCTGCATCCATGTGAAACACCGCTACCAGCAAAAGATCGCCGACAATGTTCACAACGCATGCCACGGCCACAAACAAAAGCGGCGATTTGCTGTCCCCC
This sequence comes from bacterium, assembly GCA_963624325.1. Classification (GTDB taxonomy): domain Bacteria; phylum Bacillota; class Clostridia; order Christensenellales; family Aristaeellaceae; genus SFMI01. The sequence continues at coordinate 46,650 of CAVFPH010000004.1, read as the reverse complement.
ATGCCGCGGAAAACGGCGGAAAGCAGATTGTAGGCAATGATAAAGAAGATGCCCGCGCCGCAGATGCGCACATAGCCGGCTGTCTTATCCACCGCCTCGGCAGGTGCCTGCATCAGCGTGGAAATCGGGCGGGCAAAGCACACGAGCACAACAAAGAGGATGGCTGTAATCACGGCAAATACAAGGGACGATCCCCCGATTGCAGGCCCAATCTGATCCGGACGCTTTTCACCCAAATATCTGGCAATCAGCACGGTAATGCCCATAGCCAGCTGCGTAATGACAAAAGTAACCAGATTAAGCACTTGACTGCCCGTTGACACTGCGGACAGGCCTGCCGTTGTGCCGAAGCGCCCAACCACCAGCAAGTCCACCGCGCCATAGGCAGCCTGCAATACCAGTGCCCCAAGGATAGGCAGCATAAAAGCAACCAGCTTTTTAAGGATGTTCCCCTGCGTAAAATCATTCTTGGATTGATTCATTGCTTTTTTCCCTCGTGCACATCACATCATAAAGTCTTTCCGTTGTACGGATCATGATATCCGCTTCGGAATCGGAAACATCGGACAGTTCCTTTGACAGCATGTCAAAAAAGCGCTGATCGAACCGTTCGGACAGTGCTGCCCCCGTTTCGGTAACCGAAACATACGTAACGCGTCCGTCCTGCTTGGAGGCAGCCTTTTCCAGATAACCCTTTTCCGTCATTTCCTTTATCGTCCGCGTAACGCCCGGCAGCGGAAGATTCATGGCACTGCTGATATCCGATATTCTCACATTGCCGTTTTGTTCTTCCAGCTTTCGTATCACATCCAGATATCGGATATAAGACGGCATCACACCGCCCGGCAGCGGCGGAAGCAGATCCCGGATACGCTTAGCCAGATAGCAGGCATCCAGCACGCGCTTGATTTTTTCGGCATCCATGCAAAAGCCTTTCTGATAATTACCATTTGTAATTACCTTTGGTAATTATATGTAAATTACAAGAATTGTCAAGTCCGAATATACTTTTACGGGCAAAAAAGCTCCGCTCGGAAAATCCGGCGGAGCCTGTGTTTCAATCGGCCTTATTCGATTGTAATGCAGTTGCAGGGGCACACAGCCGCGCAGCTTCCGCAGCGCACGCACTTATCAGGCAGAATGCGGGCGTAGCCGTTTTCCACCACGATGGCATCGTACTGGCACTCCTTCTTGCAGCGGCCGCAGCCGATACAAGCCTTGGAGCACACGGCACGGGCGGCACGGGCAACATCGCTGTTGCGGCAGCGGACGATTACGCTCTGCGAAACGGGCAGCAGCTCAATCACGCCGCGCGGGCAGGCACTGACGCAGGAGCCGCAGGCAGTGCACTTGCTCTCGTCAATGTGTGCCACGCCGTCCTGCATGGTGATGGCGCCAAAGGCGCAATGATCCATACAGTCGCCAAGGCCGATACAGGCAAAGCGGCAGTCCTTGGGGCCGCCCGCGATGCCAGCAGCCGTTGCGCAGCTCTTGTAGCCGTCGTACACGTAGCGTTCATTGGCGACACCCTTGATGCCCTGGCAGCGGACGCGCGCCACCTGGCGCTCCTGTTCTTCGCCCGCATCAACGCCCATGATGGCGGCGATCTTCTTGGCGCCTTCCGCGCCTGCGGGTTTGCACCCGTTTACCGGTGCTTCGCCCTTTACCACGGCATCGGCAAAGCCGTCACAGCCCGCGTAGCCGCATGCGCCGCAGTTTGCGCCGGCGCAGCAGGAACGAACCTGCTCCACTCGCTCATCCGCATCCACATGGAAGGCCTTGCTTGCAAAAGTCAATACCAGACCGAAAATCAAGCCAATAATACCCAGCACCAATCCGGCGTAAAGAATTGCCATTGTCCTACCTCCTTACACCAAGCCGTTGAAGCCCATGAAGGCAATTGCCATCAGGCCGGCGGAGATCATGCTGATGGGGAAGCCCTTCATGCATGCGGGGATCTTGCTGTTTTCCAGACGCTCACGCACACCCGCCATCAATACAATTGCCAGCAGGAAGCCGAGTGCGGAGAAAGTGCCGTTCAGCACGCTCTGCAGCATGCCGTAGCCGTTGGTAACGTTCAGGGTAGCAACGCCCAGCACCGCGCAGTTGGTGGTGATCAGCGGCAGATAGATACCCAGGGCGGAATAGAGAGCAGGCATGGACTTTTTGAGGAACATTTCCACAAACTGCACCAGCGACGCTATCACCAGGATGAAAGCGATGGTCTGCATGTATTCCAAGTTGAGGGGAACCAGAATCCAGGCGTTTACCATGTAGGCAAACAGGGAAGCCAGCGTCATAACGAACGTGACGGCGATGCCCATGCTGGCGGCTGTCTCTACCTTGTTGGATACGCCTAGGAAGGGGCAGCAGCCCAGGAACTTACTGAAGATGAAGTTATTGGTCAGCACGCAGCTGATCAAAAACAGCCAGATATTCATGCTCATGCCTTTGCCCCCTTCTTACGCTTGTTGCCGATGGCATTGATGATGCCAAGCAGAGAGCCGAACACCATGAATCCGCCGGCAGGCAGGATGATCAGCAGCATGGGCTGATAGGATGCGCCCATGAGGCTGATGCCAAAGATGGAACCATTACCGATCAGCTCGCGGATGGAGCCAATCAGGGTCAGTGCCAGGGTGAAGCCGCAGCCCATGCCCAGTCCGTCCATAGCAGAGTCGATCACGGGATTCTTGCTGGCAAAAGCCTCGGCACGCGCCAGGATGATGCAGTTAACCACGATCAGGGGAATAAAGACGCCCAGGCTCTCATACAAAGAGGGCAGGAAGGCCTGCATCAGCAGCTGGATGATGGTAACGAAAGTGCAGATGATTACAATGAAGGCGGGAATGCGAACCTTATCGGGAATCACCTTGCGCAGGGCGGAGATGGCCATGTTGCTGCCCAGCAGCACAAAGGTTGCCGCAGCGCCCATGCCCAGCCCGTTAATGGCGCTGGTGGTAACGGCCATGGTGGGGCAGGTGCCCAGCACCAGACGGAACGTGGGGTTTTCCGTCAGCACGCCGTTCATAAAGATGCGGCCCAGGCCGCGTTTTTCCTTGCTCATGTTACTTGGCCTCCTTTTTGGCCTTGCTGCAGCCGTAAATCTTCTGGGGCATGACGCGATCCAGCAGGGGCGCGGCAATGTTCATCAGCAGAATAGCATAGGTAACGCCTTCGGGATAGGAGCCAAACTTGCGGATGATCACAACGATTGCACCGATGCCGATTGCGTAAACAACCTGTGCCCAGCGGTTGAGGGGGCTGGTTACATAGTCGGTTGCCATGAACACTGCGCCAAAGAGCAGACCGCCGGTCAGCACAACATTCAGCGGATCATAGCCCAGCGCCCAGCCAAGCAGAGCGGCAGTGGCAACGCTGATTACGGGAATCTCCCAGCGAATGGTCTTGGTAACCAGCAGGAAGATAAAGCCGATCAGGATGGCAATCTTGCAGGTTTCGCCGATGGCACCGGGAACATTGCCCAGCAGCAGTTCCAGATAGCTCTTATCGCCGGTCATGATGGGCGTAGCGCTGGTCACGGCGTCAAAGGGCGTGCAGTGCGTGGTCATCAGTGCGGGCCAGGAAGCCAGCAGCACGGCACGGGCAGTCAAAGCGGGGTTCAGGAAGTTATCGCCGATGCCGCCGAAAAGCTGCTTTACCACGATGATAGCAAAGAATGCGCCGATCATCACCATCCACCACGGGGCAGAAGGGGTGATGCACAGGCCCAGCAGAAGGCCCGTAACAACGGCGGAAAGATCGTTGATGCGTACCGGTTTGTGGGCAAGCTTTTGCCATACCAGTTCAGCCAGCACGGCAGATACTACGGACACGGCCAGCACCAGGGCCGCGCGAAGGCCAAAGAAGTAGATACCCGCGGCAGTGCAGGGCAGCAGGGAAATAATGACGTTGAGCATCAGCCGCTGCGTTGTGTCTTTTGTGCGGATATGCGGTGCTGTAGATAGAATCAGGCTCATTTTCCGCTGCCTCCTTTTTTCGCCTGAGCGGCGATCTTCTGCTTGGCTACCTTAAACGAGGCAGTCAGCCAGCGATGTGCGGGGCAGATGTAGGAGCAGCTGCCGCACAGCGTGCAGTCCATCACGTGCAGCTTTTTGCATTCATCCAGGCGATCCGCATCGGCGGCTACCTTGATCTTGAGCGGATACAGGCCGATGGGGCAGGCTTCTACACATTTGCCGCAGCGAATGCACGGGCCTTCTTCGTCGCTGACGGCGTCACGCTTACTGAGCACCACAATGCCGCCCGTAGCCTTTGCAATGGGAATCTCGGTATTTGGGGCACACATACCCGTCATCATGCCGCCCAGCACAATCTTGCCGGCATCCTGGCTAAAGCCGCCGCATTCACCGATGATGTCTCCGATCACCGTGCCGATGCGCAGGCGCAGGTTGGCAGGCTCGCGCACGGCGCCGGTTACGGTAACAATGCGCTCAACCAGGGGCTTTCCGTCGATTACGGCATCGGCAACCGCCGCGCAGGTAGCCACGTTCATCACGATCACGCCGGCCTGGATGGGCAGCCCGCCACTGGGTACCTGACGGCCGGTCACAGCCTCAATCAGCTGCTTCTCGCCGCCCTGCGGGTACTTGGTTTTCAGCTCCTGCACACGCACGCCTTCGCGGCCCTGGCAAGCCTTGCGCATAGCGGCAATCGCATCGGGCTTATTATCCTCGATGGCAATGATGCCCTGCTTTACGTTGATGGCGCGCATGGCGGCACGCAGACCGTCTACCACGCGCACGGCGTTTTCCAGCATCAGGCGATGGTCGCACGTCAGGTGCGTTTCGCACTCCGCACCGTTGGCGATGATATAATCGCACTTCTGCTCGGGCTTAATGGACAGCTTTACATGCGTGGGGAAGGATGCGCCGCCCAGGCCGCAGATGCCGGCATCCTTGATGGCGGGGATGATCAGCGCGGGATCAGCCGTCTCCACATTGCCGAGGGGATGAAGCTCCACCCACTCGTCCTTAAAATCGTTATGAATGGTAACGCACATGACAGGCTGCTCGGAGGTATAGGGAATCGGCTCTACCGATACCACTTCACCTGAAACGCTGGCATGCACCGGCAGGCCAAGGAAGCCCACAGGCTCACCGATAACCTGGCCGATTTTAACATGGTCGCCCTTCTGTACGCAGGGCTTGGACGGCGCGCCGATGTTCATATTCATGATGATGCGCACCGTATCGGAAACGAAACTGCGCGTGATCAGACCCTGGGTCTGGGCCTTGCTGCCATGCGCCGGGTGTACGCCCCCGCGGAATGTTGCTTTCAACTGCGATCCCACCTTTTTTATGTTTCTGCCTTGCTGAATTTGGTTTTAACCTTGATTAAACATCCGGCATGTCGGGGGCGGCTGTTTGGGCCTCCACCTCCAGCGTTACATCCACGCGGTTGGGCAGGCAGTATACATGCGTGCCCAGATAGCGCGTGGACCAGTTATCGCGGGTAACCTCACCCTGCGATATGCACAGCTGATTATGACAGGTGGAGGATTCCATATAGAAACCCTTTTCCGTCATGCGGATTACGTTGACGCTGCCGTCCTCCTGCGCTACGGTGATGGTTTCGCCGGGGCGCAGCGTTTGGCTGCAGTAAAGTGTGCCGTCTACGTACACGCTGATCTTATCCGATGCCGTTTTTTCGGCATTGGTCAATTGATAGATCAGAATGCCTGCGGCGGCCAGCAGGATGAGCACGGCGATGATCAGGATTTCCCGTTTGAGCATACCGTTCTGCGGGGCATCCGTCTTCGGACTCTCATCGGCTTTCGCCTGAGACAATTCGTTATCGCTCATGCTTTCTCCTGCTTTAGCTCATCCTTTTCCTCGTTTTTGCTTTCCCAGTGGATCAGTATGGTCATGGCGCCGCGCAGCAGGACGGTAGCGCCTACGACAATCAGATCCTGCACAGCAGGACTGACCACCGTACGCAGTACTTCACTGGCCAGCATAAATTCCAGCGCCAGGGCAATGCCTTTGCCCAGCATCAAGGGCACGATATGGTTGTGGCGGATACCTGCGATCAGGCAGCGCACGGCCGTTACCACAATAATGCCCACGCCTACGGCTTCGAGGATCAAAATAAAGTAGCGGGTAATGCCTGTGAGGGCACTCTCAAGTACTTCGTACACAGCTTACTCCCCCACGCTCTCAAGTGCAGCGTTGACAGCGGCGACAACCGCCTTGCTGCTCACCGTCGCGCCGGCAACCGCATCAATGCTTGCTTCGTCGATAGGAGCCGTCTTGCCGACAAACTGATTAAGGTAATTTGCGTCATCCTTGACCTTGCCCAGGAAGGACGCATCCATGTCACTGCTGCTGTCGCCCAGTTCCACCTTTACGATGGCGTTGTTTCCATCCACCGTAACGTTCACGGGGAACTCGCCCGTCAGGCCCTTGGCCTGCGCGGTCAGCACGGTGCCTTCGGCGGCTTCTTCTGCCTTGGTCAGGCTCTCGCACGCAGCGTTGACAGCGGCGACAACAGCCTTGCTGCTCACCGTCGCGCCGGTAACCACATCAATGCTTGCTTCGTCGATAGGAGCCGTCTTGCCGACAAACTGATTGAGATAGTTTGCGTCATCCTTGACCTTGCCCAGGAAGGACGCATCCATGTCACTGCTGCTGTCGCCCAGTTCCACCTTTACGATGGCGTTGTTTCCATCCACCGTAACGTTCACGGGGAACTCGCCCGTCAGGCCCTTGGCCTGCGCGGTCAGCACGGTGCCTTCGGCGGCTTCTTCTGCCTTGGTCAGGCTCTCGCACGCAGCGTTGACAGCGGCGACAACAGCCTTGCTGCTCACCGTCGCGCCGGTAACCACATCAATGCTTGCTTCGTCGATAGGAGCCGTCTTGCCGACAAACTGATTGAGATAGTTTGCGTCATCCTTGACCTTGCCCAGGAAGGACGCATCCATGTCACTGCTGCTGTCGCCCAGTTCTACCTTTACGATGGCATTGTTTTCATCCACCGTAACGTTCACGGGGAATTCGCCCGTCAGGCCCTTGGCCTGCGCGGTCAGCACGGTGCCTTCGGCGGCTTCATCGGCCTGCGCAGGCGCTTCGGTAGGCACAGCCGTGGGCGCCGCAGTCGGCTCTGCAATACCCATCGCTTCGTTATAAGCCTTGTTTACGGCGGCAACAACCGCTTTGCTGCTGACCGTTGCGCCGGTTACGGTATCAACGGCATCCGCATCAAAGGGCGCCGCATTGCCCACAAACTGGCTGAGGAAATCGGTATCTCCCTGTACGCGCTGTACAAAGGAAGTATCATTCGCGGACGCAGATTCGCCGATTTCAATGCCGCTGATCAGGCCCTGCTCGTCCACAGAGATGGATACGGGGAACTCGCCCGTCATGCCCTGTGCCTGAGCGGAATAAGCCTGTGCGCCCTCGGGGATGCTGACATCCACGGGTTCGGCGCTCTGCTGAGCGGCATAGGCGGCAGGATCATTGACATAAAGCAGGATCAGGTTGACCGCATCGTTAACCGCGGTGCTGGTAATGGTCGCGCCGGAGACTGCATCGATATCCTGACCCAGCGTCAGCTGACCGGTCTTGCCGATGTACTGGCCGTAGAAGGCTTCCTCGCGTGCCTTGGCACCAAAGCCGCTGGTCTCGCTGAAGCGGTCATCGCCGATCACGATATCGGTGATCTTGCCCTCACTGTCCAGTGCCAGTTCCACATATACGGGACCGCCGAAGCCCTGCTTTTCGGTGGCATAGCGGCCATCGCCCTTTTCTTCCACAGCGGAGGCAGCCTGTTCCACGGTAAATCCGGCCTTTTCGGCCATGGCAGTCACAGCATCATTTACGCCGCGCACAACCGCGCTGGAAGTGATGGTGGCAGCGGTAATCGCATCGATTTCGCCGCCGTTCTTTGTCAGCGCAACCGGTGCGGTCTTGCCTTTGAACTGTTCGGTAAAGGCAGGCTCCTTGGACTTGGCGCCCAGGCCTGCGGTTTCCTTAAAGTTGGCACCGCCGACGCTGATGCCCTGGATGGTGCCCTCGGTGTCAACAGCCACGCTGATTTCCACCTCGCCGCCAAAGCCGTTGACGGTGTTCACCGTCACATAGCCCACGGCATTGCCATCCGCATCCACGCCGCGGTAGATTTCGGAATCCTCCACCTTTTCAAAGCCGGCGGCGGTAGGCAGCAGCTGCTGACGCACGGCTACGGTGGTGGCTTCCTCCTGCTGGGCGATGCGATCCTTTGTGCCGTTGTAGGTGAAAGCCAGCGCCAATGCGGCCACCAGGCAGATCACCGTCAGCACAATCCAGGCAGGCAGTTTCTTGTTCATGCTTCTCTTCCTCCAAGCAAACGTTCTTCCCCCTCCGTGAGGGATCGATTGAGCATTAGCTGAGCACCCTGGCGGTCGCCCGCGCGCAGACACGCACGCACAGCCGTACTGGATACCAGTTCCCCCTCCGCGGTTCGCACGGGCGGCACCACCGTGAGGCGGATACCCGCGTTATCGCAGAGAGATTGCATTAAGGCCGCATCGCCCTTGGCAAATTGGCCGAAATGGTAATGAAAGCCGATTATGATATGCCGTGCGCGAAGGCGCGTACGCAGCATATCAAAGAAATCCTCGGCGCTTTCCTGCGCCACCTGTCGGCTGAAACAGCTGTATATCACCAGCTCAATGCCGCAGGCGCCCAGCAGCGCAGCCTTTTGCCGAATGTCCGTCAGGACATCCTCCTTGCCCTTGCCGAGCACACTGGCCGGAGGAACATCAAATGTGTATGCGCAGGGAAGCAGCCCCTCCTGCCGCGCAGCCTGCACAGTTTGTGCGGCAAGTGCCTGATGCCCCAAGTGCACCCCGTCAAAGGTGCCAAGGCACACGGCGGTATCCCCGGCAAGCGGCGGCAGCTCGTCTAATCGGTACAGTTGCATCCGCACTCTCCCTTAATCCCTTGAGGTTGCGCCCTGGGAAAGCAGCATGGAAGCCATGCCGTCCGTGTACGCCACACTGCCGTCCTCAAGCACCCAGTAAGCTTCCACGCCGTCCAAGGCATCCACAAAGGTACGTCCCTGCTCATAGGGCATCAGGAAAACGGCCGTGCTCAACGCATCGGCATAGCCCGAATCTTCCGTCACGATGGTGACGGAGCGCATATACGTTCCCGGATACAGGGTATCGGGATCAATCAGGTGATGGTAGCGCACGCCGTCCACCGTATAGTAGCGCTGGTAATCACCGCTTGTTACCACTGAAAGTCCGGTCAGATACAAAACATCCAGGTAGTTTGAACCCGGCTGGCCGTCAATTTCACCGGGATCCTGAATGCTGACGCCCCAGCGTGCGCGGCCATCCTGCGGCTTTTGTCCGCAGCGTACGTTGCCCCCGGCGCTGATGATAAAGGAAGACATTTTGCCGGCAAGCATCCACTGCGCTACGCGCTCGGTGGTATAGCCCTTGGCAACCGCGCCCAGATCCAGCGACATCTCGGGATCCTCAAAATATACTGTGCCTGCCTGCTCATCAAGGACCACGCGGCTCATGTCCACATGCTCCGAAGCTTCCAGCAAGGCTGCGCTGTCCGGCAGTGAGGTGCCTTCTTCCCGGGCATCGTGCCAAAGGCGAAGCACCGCGCCGAGCGCCACATTGACGCGTCCCTCCAAAGATGGCTGCAGATCCCGAATCCAGATAAGCAGCTCCATCAGTTCGGGCTCGGCTTCAACCGGCCCTGCAGCGGCATTCTGATTGACATAGTACAGGTTATGCACGCCTTCATAGGCATTGTAGCCGTCGTACACCTGATGGTAGCGGACAAACATCGCCCGTGCCTCATTGGCCACATCGTCAAAATCTTTCTGGCTGTCCGCATAACCGATAATGGTGGTTACGGTATCAAATACATCATAAAATGTTGTGGTATATTTTTGCTGTTCGGCATAGGCACAGCCGCATGACATCGTGCAGACAAGCAGCAGGCATAAAGCCAAGGCCAACGGCTTTGCATATCGACGGTTCATCCGTATTCCTCATCTTTCCGTCTCGATGTTTTGAGATACAAGATTTGCCAATTTGCACATCGGATTATATCATGTCGGCCCTTATTTTGCAACAGAAACGGGCTGAAAGCTGTAATCCGCGCGATTAAGATGCAGCAGGCGCACCGTGCCCGTCTGCTTATCCTCTACTTTGGCATTCGTTGCGGCATAGAAGGTATCGCCGCCCAGAGAAATATAGCCGGTATCGGCCTTGTCGGGACGGTTCGGCAGATACCAGACCCCGCTCGGCTGATGAAGGATGCCCGCCTGCTTCAGGCTCAGCACCTCGCCGCGCAGATTTTGATACGCGGGATCATCGCCCAGTTTCAGTTCCTGCCAGGTCGGGGCTTTGCTTCCATCCACCAGGTATACCGGCCCGTTGGGGAACTGCGGTTTCTTGCCTTCGTAAACGATCATCCAGTAATCGCCCGTGTCACGGTCGTATTCCAGGTTCTGCACGCCGTAGGTCGTGTTGCCGGTATACACAAAGAACTTGCGGTCCAGCCTCGGTCCAATGGTGTGCGGATGGTTCTGGTCAAATGGAAGGGCGGAAAATTCGCTTGGATCAAAGGCCAGGATCACCTGATAATCGTTGTCCCGGCGTGCGGGATTGCTGTAAATGCCGTAGGAAAGCAGCATGCGCTCGCCCTTGTCTGCTTCGCCCGGAACAGGACCGAAAGTAATGCCGTCAATACCCGAGCAGCCGAAACGATGCCCCATTGATTCGGGAGCATTTTCATGCTCCCCCGCGGACAGGTCGCACACGTAATCGCGCACCACCTCATCCATATACATGGTGGTCATCACGCCCGGCGTTTTATAGTCGATATCCATCCGGGTGATTTTTTCGCAGTCAAACACCGCCACATAAAACTTTTCGGCGGCTTTGTATTCCAGGGAGCCGTATACCTTTCCGTCCCGATAGGCTAGGCAGCCCATATGCGCGCCGCCGCCGTAAATGCCGCCGGCAAGCAGGCCTGTAACGGAGCCGACAATCTCGCCCGTATGCATGTCCGCCTTGACCAGACGGTCGGTGAAGGAATAATACATGTAGCGGTTTTCGCCATCTTTTGCAATGCCCTGCAAATGTCCGGCAGGCTTCTCCCATGCACCGCAGTCCAACTGCAGCGGCAGCCCCGTCTTCGGGTCAAACTGCAAGCTCATTCCGATCCCCTCCTCCGAATTACTCGAATGATTGTATCATCAATTGCCGCCGTTTTCAATGCCTCCACGGTAAAAAATGCGCAAATTCAATGCCCTCTGTCCGGGATTTTTCATCCCAACAGAGGGCAAACGAAATCAGCTGCCGTTTTATTGAGGTTAATGACCGGCAGACGGTCTTACCACTCCCGAATCAGCTTCTCAATCAAATCCGCCGCGCAGCCGACGCCGTCTTCCTGACGCAGCAGTTCGCCCATTTTCGCGGCATTTTGAGCGTAATTCGCATTGCAGCACAGATCACGCAGGGCATCGGACAGCTTGCCGGCAGTCAGCAAAGAACGCTGAATGGGTCTGGGACCGAGCTCACGCTGATATACCTGATGTCCCCAGAAAGCCTGCTCGCCGCAGAAGGGAATCACCAGGGTAGGACGGCCTGCACGCAGGCCGGATGCCGTTGTGCCTGCGCCGCCGTGGTGCACCACCGCGCGCATGCGGGGAAAGAGCCAGCCGTGGTTAATGTAGCCGCTGTGATAATAGACATTGGGAAGTTTCTCATGGGGCAGGATATCGCTGCTCCAGCCGCCGTCCAGAACGGCGCGAAGCCCTGTTTCCCGCAAGGCGGCGATCACCTTGTCAAAGATCTTCTCCATATCGCTGGCCACCATAGAGCCAAAGCCGATATATACCGGCGCATCGCCGGCATCCAGGAAGGCCTGCAGTTCGGGATCGGGTTCTGCCTGCTCGCTTTCCTCCTGCCAAAAGCCCGTCATGTAGATATTGTCATCCCAGTCCGCAGGGCGCTCCAGTAAATGCGGGCTGATGGCATACAGCACCGGCACGCGGTGTCCGTCCACCGTCAGAATCGGCTCGCTCTTAATGGGCGGAGCCTCAATTCCCTGTGCCTTGCGCCAATCGGCCAGCATATGCCTTTCAAAGGTATTGATCGCCAGCCAGCTGATGCGGTAGCTGGCCCCGGCGTAACGCTTGCCCGGCAGCTGCGGAAACAGCGGCAGGGGAAAATCCGCGTTGGGATCCAGCGGGAAATAATAGGTTTGAATATAAGGAATGTGCAGCTTTTCGGCCACGGCGTTGACTGCCGACAGGCTGAATGTGGAAAGGATGGCATCGGCATCCTCGCTGCCCGTCAGGATGGAATCCATCAGTGCATCCTTGCAGCCCGCGATAGCCTTTTGAAGCTGCGGAAGGAAGGTTACCGCCAGATTGCCCGGACGCATCAGGCTTTCCATATAGTGGTGAAGGCTGCCCGGCAAGGGTAAGAAATCCATCCCCTCCCGGCGTGCTGCCTCCTCAAACGGGGCAAATGCAATCAGCCTTGTCTGATGCCCGCGGCGCCGAAGCTCGCGTCCAAGCAGGATATACGGACGGACATCCCCCGTCGAGCCGATGGCAACCATGGAAAACAGCATGAAACCCATCCTCCTTGATGCATGGAAAATCTTAGCGCATTCAGGATATCACGCAAAGTTCAATCAAACATCAATTAAATGTGCCAGATGTTCTGCGCATACTGTTTTACCGCACGATCGGCGCTGAAGGGACCTGCGCCCGCGATATTGAGCAGGCACTTGCGGGCAAACTCCCGCGGTTCATCCTTATACTCTGCGTAGGCACGCAGGCGTGCGGCCTGATAGGAAGAAAAGTCCAGCAGCAGGAAATGATGGTCGGGACGGTGCCAGCTGGCACCCTTCAAGAGAGCATTGTAAAGCTCCGTCAATCCGTCATCGGCCGGGCAGATACTGCCGTCCACCAATGCGTCTACCGCCCGGCGGATACGCGGGCTGGCGCGGTAGATGTCATTTGGATTGTAGGTTTCCCGGATGGCATCAATTTCCTGCGCAGATGCGCCGAAGATATACTCATTTTCCTGCCCTGCCTGGCGGGCGATTTCAATGTTTGCGCCGTCCATCGTGCCCAGGGTAATCGCACCGTTTAACATCAGTTTCATGTTGCCGGTGCCGCTGGCCTCGGTGCCCGCCGGGGAAATTTGCTGGCTGATATCAGCCGCGGGAATAATCCGCTCCGCATAGGAACAATTGTAGTTTTGCACGAAAACCACGCGCAGGCGGTCATTTACCTCGGGATCGCCGTTGATGCGCTCCGCCACCTTGTTGCAGAAATAAATAATGCTCTTGGCACGGTCATAGCCCGCAGCGGCCTTTGCGCCGAAGATCACCGCAGTGGGCGGGAAAGCCGCCCGAAGCGATTCGTCCTCTTTCAGGCACCAGTACAGATCCACCAAAGACAGCGCGTTCATCAGCTGCCGCTTGTACTCATGCAGGCGTTTTATCTGCACATCGTAGAGGAAATTTTCAGGCAGATCCACCCCTTCATGCGTGCGGATGTAGGCACGCAGCTGGGTTTTCTTTGCCCGTTTTACCGCCATGAAGCGGTCAATCAGCGCATCATCGATATGATCGCGCAGAGCATCGATTTTGCCAAGATCCGTCAGGAAATCATCGCTGCTCAGGGTATCGCGCAGCAGGTTTGTCAATTCCGGGTTGCATACGCCCAGCCAGCGCCTTGGCGTAATGCCGTTGGTAATGTTTTGAATTCGATCCGGATAGGCACGGTGCCAATCGGCGAACACGCGCTCTTTTAGTATCTGCGTATGCAGTTCCGCCACGCCGTTGGTGCAGTGTGTGCAGGCAAGTGCCATATTGGCCATATGGATGGTATGGTTTTCAATGATGTAAAGTCCCTCATGCCCCTGCTCCCGCAATTTGGCATCCAAACGCCGAATAATGGGAATCAGCTGCGGCGCAACGGAGCGCATCAGGCTTTCACTCCAGCACTCCAAAGCCTCGGGCATCACGGTATGGTTGGTAAATGAAAATGCGTCAAAGGCAATCTGCGCCGCCTTGTCAAAGTCCATGCCCTCCGCGGTCAGCAGACGAATCAGCTCGGGTACGGCCATGGTAGGATGGGTATCATTCAGCTGCACGGCGAAGCGAGCGGCAAAGTTTTCGTGCTCGGGGCACTGACGCAGCAGATCCTGCACGGCGGCACTGCACAGCAAATACTGCTGACGCAAGCGAAGCACCTTGCCGGCACGTTTGCTATCACCGGGATACAGCAGGGCCGTGATATCCGCCGCACGCACGGTTTCGCGCGATGCCTTTTCATAGTTCTGGTCATTAAACGCCGGCATATCAATGGGCTCAAGCGGTTCTGCCTTCCACAGGCGAAGTGTGCGGATCACCCCGCGCAGGCCGATTACCGGCATATCATACGGCACGGCGCGCACGGAAAAGCCCGCAAAGGGAACGATAACCGCTTCATCTTCCCGGCGTACCGACCACGGATCGCCGTGCACCGTCCAATCGTCGGGAGCTTCCGTCTGACGGCCGTCTGTGAAGGACTGCTTGAACAATCCGAAGCGATAGTACAATCCATAGCCGCTCAGCGGAATATCCTGCGCGGCTGCAGCATCCAGATAGCATGCCGCCAGGCGTCCCAGCCCGCCGTTTCCCAGCGCTGCATCCTCGATATCTTCCAGATCGCTCAGATGCACGCCGCGGCTGCTCAGCAGTTCCTCCACGGCATCGTAAATGCCCAGGCAGCACAGATTGTTGTGCCACAGCCGCCCCATCAGATATTCCGCACTGATATAGCAGGCGCGGCGGCGCTGCTGCAGGTTTTGTTCATCCTGTGCCCACTTTGGCGCAATGGCCAGCATGACGGCTTCGGCAAGGGCATCATGCAGCTGAAAATCCTTTGCCTGTGCAAAATCCACATGGTAATGAGCACGCAGAAAGCGCTCGGCATCGCCGACAATCTGCTGCGGGGACACGGAATAGGCGTTGCTCATATTGTTCACTCCTTGCAGCGTTTCTTATTGCCAAGTATTAATCATCCTGTTTTTCCAGCATCAATGAAATCATGCCGGGAGATTCCGTTTCGTGCTCGCGGTTGATCTCTTCGATTTCGGCGCGGCGAAGCGGCGGGAAGCAGTAGGCACAGCGGGTCAGATCGGCATATGCGCCGGTATCCAGCTCGCCATAGGTAAAGGCGGTCAAGGGAAGGTATTTATCCTTTACGCCGTTGCAGTTGGCGGTGCAATGATAGTTGGAGCCGCCGTCCGGGTTGTAATACAGCATGGTATCATCCGATGGGATTTCAATTTGCCGCCCCGCAAAGTCCTCCCAGATCACCAGCTTTGTGCCCACTTTGATGTTGTTCCACACCCATGTCATGTTGATGCCGTCGGCGTTTTTCAGCCGCTGCACACGCACGCAGCCGTGGCTGGCGCGGCTGCCCAGCTTGGGCTCGCAGTTTTTGTAGTTCTTTGTGCCGTCGGCATTTTTGACATGCGGCACCTCATGCAGCAGATCTCCGCTGTTAAAGCGCAGTCCCATGCCGCATACCAGGTTATCCGATTTGAAGTCCCCCACGCGGGAGATGATCACAAATTCGCCCGAGCGCGTTTCATTGTAGGGCTGCTTTTCATTGTACAGGCCTGTGGAAACAGCCAGTGTGGTAAAGAGCTTGCCGTCCTTGAAAATATAAAGAGTTTGGGTCAGCTTATCGATAATCATGCCGTAGTCGGTGCGCACGGTATAGGTTTTCAGCTTGCTTGTGCGGATATAGCCGGTGACAAAGGCATTCCAGGCCTTGACTTTGGAATCGTGAAAGGAGCTGGAATAGGTTTCCACCAGCGACCAGCCGTCGCTGCGGGTTTCCAGCACATGCACGGCCTGCGATGTGCCCGTCACCACGCCGATGCCCTCGCTGGAATCACTGGGCTCTGCCCGCAATACCACCTGCTCCCGCTGTCCAACATTCACTACCTGAATCGGTGCGGTCAGCATGGCCCATACGGCCTCTTCATCCGTAATGTCCATGGGCGTGCACCAATAGCATGCCGTGTGATTGGGATGATAGCTGCTTAGATAGGCAGGAGTAATGCTTGCACTCAGGTCCGCAAACACTTTCTCCGCGTTTTCGGCCGCAGCGGGGACCTCGGTCGGTTCGGCCGTGGGCTCTGCGATAGGCTGCGCAGTCGGGGTTGGCGTTTGCGTCGGCACTGCCATGTTCTCTCCGACAGTCAGCACGGCGGAATATTCCCGTCCTTCGTAAGTAAGGATCAGGCAATAGGTGCCTTCCTGCAGGGGTTCTGCGAAAAACTGCTCATCCAGGATCAGTTCATGCAGTCCGCCAAGCAATGTGCGCTCGGACAGAATCTGTTTAATCTCCGCTCCGTTCTGCGCAGTCAGGCACAGGGATGCACGCCCCACTGCCGGCAGATAGTAGCGCAGCACCGCGCTTTCTCCGGGCACCAGGCTGCAGTTTTCCACATAAGCCTCGTCCGATGCCAGGCAGACTGCAGGCAGCAAAAGCGTCAATGCCAAAATCAGGGCAAGCAATCTGTGATGCATGAATCTCCTCCAAGCCGAAATAACAAGCCGCAAAGCGAAAGCTTCATTGCTTTGGGGGCTGTCAGAATCCTCTTCCGCCCCCGCCGCCGTGCCGGGCACCGCTGCTGCCGGTAAAGGTGTGATGCGTGCCTCCGCCGCCGTGAGGTCCGCCGCCGCCCGGGCGTCCGCCGGCGGGCGGGTTTTGTGCAATGCGATGACGAACAGTGGTGGTATACAGGTAGATATCCCGTTCACGGGTCAAGTTCATGCCGGTCATATAGTTTTCGGCAGAATCACGTCTGCGGGCGGTTTTCATCTTGCTTTTTTGGGCCGCTGCAATCAGCCAGCCGATTCCGACGGCGGGAATCAGGGCAAACAGTGCGCCGGTCTTCAGGCGCTCCGCAAAACTGCGCTCCGCATGGACTATGCCATAAGAATAAGCGCCCGTCCCGTTTGCGTACGCCTTCAAAATTGTGCTGCATCGGGATAGAAACGTATCGCACGCGCTGTCGTAATTCCCCGTGCGCATATCGCTTTCCATGGCATCGTAAATGCTTTCCAGTTCCTGATCGCTGAAAGCATCAATGCCTTTCCCCGTGGTCACGCAGGTGTACTTGCGCTGATCCATGGCGATGACCAGGATGATATTGTCCGTCCTGAAATCGTTATAATCCACCAGGGTTGCCGCATATTGCTCCAGTTCCATGCCGCGCGAATCATCGGTTGTAGCAATGATAATATCCAGACTGTATTGCTCGGACAGGGTGCGGCAGCGAGTGCTTAGGGCAGATACCTGCGCGGCACTGAGCAGCCCGGCATTATCGGCAACACGGTTCAGTTCGGCCGCAGCCATAGTGCATACAAGCATCAAAGCGCAAAGCAGCAGGGCAAAAATTCTCTTTTTCATGTCCTCGCCCCCTTACAGAAAGAATGCAATCAGGATGGCCAGCGCAACTTCAAGCCCCAGCATCAAGCCATACTTGAGCAGACGGTATTTGCGCTTATCCACCGGCAATTCGCCCGCCAAGCGCCCCGTTTGGCCGTTTACGGCAAACGGGAAGGACTGATCGCCGTAGCGTACGTTGAGCAGCCAGACGGGCATCATCACATAGCGGACGGTGCCCTGATCCAGCCGTACCTGCGTGCAGTCGCTTGTCACATTGACGTAGCCCTTTACAGTATCTCGCAGGGCTGCGGTGCTTGCATTGGTGACGCGCTCATTGGCACGGGGAACACACTCCGACATCTCCTGATCGCGGCAATCCGCCTGATAGCCTGCCAGATAGCCGGGATCAAACTGTTTGCAGGCCGTGTAATCAAAAGGCTCAATGGCCTCCGTCAAGGTATCGTCCACGCGCTTGCAGGCATCCACCGGCACCCGTTCAAAGCCGATTTGCCCGCGGCGTTCAATGTAAAAATGCTGGGTATCGGTGATCTGCCAGTCTCCGCGGCGGTAAGTACGTATACGCTGCGCGCGATAGGTGCAGCGGGCGTCTGCACGGCAGTCAAAAAGGAAGTAGGGCACATACAGCCCTTCCACATCCTCCACGCGGCAGGCACGCACAAAATCGTCCGGCAGCAGCCGCTTGCCCTTAAAGTGCTCGCGCAGCTTTTTTTCGGCATCTTCGCGGGACACGGTAAACGGCACAACGGCATCCGGGCGCAGTTCCCCCGAAAATTGCTTGGGAATCAATGCATTGTTGCCGCAGTAAGCGCACTTGGTGGCAGCCGTTGCAGCCGAGGTCACCAGCACCGCGCCGCAGGCGGGGCAGTTGTACTGCTGCAGCGCGCTTTCTTCTTCCGAGGTAAAGGTTTGCGCATTACGGCATTTGTCCCAGTCCAGGCTCGCATTTTCGCCGTTTTCCTGCATAGCCTCGGACAGCGCGCGCATGTCCTCTTCTTTATATTCTGCGCCGCAGGAAGCACAGACAAGCTGATTTTCCTGCCACTTGAGCGGTGCTCCGCACTGCGGGCACTGATAGGTTGCAATGTTCACAGCTGCATTCCCCTTCCGAATCAACAAATCAAGCCGCTTCTATCATATCACCTGCCCGAATATTTTGCAATTTTTCTTTACATATTTCGGCTTTTCATATAAAATACAAATATCGTTACCGGCAGTTGCCGAGGAGGTTTTACAATGGAACAGACAAGTATACGCCGAGGAGGCGTGCTTCTGCACATTACCTCCCTGCCCGGTCCGGAATGCGCCGGCACACTGGGAGAGGAAGCTTATCGCTTTGTGGATTTTCTGCAGAGCGCGGGCATGCATATTTGGCAGGTGCTGCCGGTAGGGCCGACAGGCTATGGCGAATCGCCCTATCAAAGTGCCTGTGCACTGGCGGGCAATCCGTACATGATCGATCTGGCGCTATTGCAAAAGGACGGTTATCTGCCCGATTACAAGCCCCAGCCGCACCCCGAAACCGACAGAGCGGATTTTGATGCGCTGCGCGCCGAAAAGGAGCCTTGGCTGCGCCTTGCCTACCGCAGCAGCCGGGATCGTCTTTTGCGGGAAGATGCCTTTGAAGCATGGCAGAAGCAGTGGCCCTGGCTGCACGATTACGCCCTGTTCATGGCCGTCAAGCAGCGGTTTAATCAGGTATCCTGGATGCAGTGGCCCGATGAAGCCATCCGTATGCGCCGTCCCGAAGCCATGCAGCGCTATGAGCAGGAACTGCGGGAGGATATCCGCTACTATATGTTCCTGCAGTTTCTTTTCCGCGATCAGTGGATGCGTCTGCGCAGCTACGCCAATGAGCACGGCGTCCTGATGTTGGGCGATATGCCCATCTATGTGGCGGAAGATTCCTCCGATGTATGGGCAAACGCCAAATTTTTCCAGTTGAACAAGGAGCGCCGTCCGAAGCGTGTGGCGGGCGTTCCGCCCGATTACTTCAGCGAAGACGGCCAATTATGGGGCAATCCGCTGTACCGCTGGCATTATCTGCGTCTGCACGGATACGGCTTCTGGATGGATCGTCTGCATGCCATGGCGCAGCTCTACGACAGCGTACGCATTGATCATTTCATCGGTTTTGCCAACTATTATTCCGTCAAGGCGGGTGAAAAAACCGCCCGCAACGGCAAATGGATGATCGGCCCGGGCAAGGCCTTCTTTGCGCAGGTCAAGAAAAAGGTGCCCGAACTAAGCGTGGTGGCCGAGGATCTGGGGGCGGTAAATGACCGCGTGCGCAGTCTGCTTTCCTTCTGCGGATACCCGGGCATGAAGGTGCTGCAGTTCGCCTATGATGGCGGCGGCGGGGACAATTCCCATCGTCCCGAACTGTATCAGCCGAACTGCGCAGCCTATACCGGCACGCACGATAACGATACCTCCCTTGGCTGGTGGCATGCCTGCAGCGATCAGACGCGCCGCAATCTGCGTGAATCGCTGGGGGAAGTCACGGATGATACAGTGGTTTGGCGCATGATCAAGGCGGTTTTCGACAGCCGGGCAAACATTGCCATGGCGCCGATGCAGGATTTTCTGAATCTGGATTCCGCCGCCCGCATGAATACGCCCGGCACGGTAGGCGAAAAGAACTGGCGCTACCGCGCTCAGAAGAATGACTTTACGCCCGACTTGGCCGCCAAAATGAAGCAGCTGTGCGTAGAAAGCGGAAGATGCTAAGGTAATATTGTATTTTCGCGTTGTCTGTTGGCTGCATACAAAAAACATCGGAGCGAATCGTCGGTTACGGCGATTTGCCCCGATGCTTTTTCTGATGAAAATGAAGACTTTTTACTCCTGCTGTGTTTCTTCCGCTCCATCCGTTTGTTCGTCCGCAAGCTCCGTGATTGTCATGTATTCCGAAATTTCCACCGTGCTGTCCTGCTGAATGCGGTTCAGAATGCGGTCTTTTTCTTCACCCTGCGCAATGACGGGCTGAAAGTCGGTGGTGCCGTCCTGTACGCCGCTGGTCATGATGGGAATAAGCTGCGCCTGCACATCATCGCATACCCGGTGGTCAAAGTGAACCGTCAGCTGCACCACCAGGCCGTCATAATCGGTCGGGTTCAGATTGCCGCCGAACACGAAATTGCCCAGGCTGTAAAAGATGGGCTTGCCGTTGTAAATTTCCACCCCCTGCACCACATGCGGGTGCGTGCCGATCACGCAGTCCGCCCCGGCATCAATGGCGTAGGCAGCCATCAGTTTTTGGATATCATTGTGGTTGGCATCATATTCCGTACCCCAATGGCAGGAATAGACAATGTAGTTGCAGCCTGCCTTTTTCAGTGCCTTGATCTCATCGGTCATGGTGGAACGGTTTTGATGCCACATGCTTTCGCGGATGCCGGCAAAACCGATTTTAACGCCGTCTTTTTCGTAAATATAAGTATAGGTATACCCACTGTAGGCAATGCCTGCGCGCTGCAGGGTGCTGCGGGTGGATTTCCGCCCGCTTACGCCGTAATCAATATAGTGATTATTGGCAATGTTGGCATGCTCCACCGAACCGGCCAGCAGGATATTCACAAATGCGGTGGGCCCTCTGAAATTGTAGAGCCGCCCGTCCAGCTTATCGGTTGAATCATCCTTGAGCACCGATTCCAGATTGACCGTCGTCACGTCATCCCGGCTGAACATCTCCTTGAAATTGGCCAGCGGATAGGTATAGCCGTTGGCCGTCACGACAGAGTCGAAGGAGGCTTCATTTGAGCGCAGTTTGTCCTCGCTGCCAAGCAGGGCATCGCCTGTAAATGTAAGCACGATGGTGGTTTCGGGCGGGGGTGTCGGAGAGGGAGTCGGTGTCGGGCTTGGCGTAGGAGAAGGCGTCGGAGATGGGCTCGGTGTTGGCGTTGGTGTTGCGGCAATGGCATTGCTGCCAAACAGCTTGGCATAGGTTTTTTTGCCCACGATGCCGTCCGCATCCAGACCCGATGCCTTTTGGAATGCCGTCACGGCGCGCTGCGTTCCCTTCCCCCATACGCCGTCCAGTTCACCGTGGTAATAGTTGAGCTCCTGCAGTCTTTCCTGCACCTGCAGCACCGAGATGCCTTTGGACCCGTAGCCCAGGTCCTTGGTATAGTGCGGCTCGGGCGTATCGGTAGGCTCCGCCGTCGGAAGCGGCGTAAAATCCGCAGTCGGGGCAGGCGTTTCCGTATTCTCTGCCGGTGAAGGCGTCTGTGATTCCGCCTTTGCGGGGGCCTGTGCCTCCTCGGGTGCAACGGTTTCCTCCGGCGCATTGATTTCCGCAAGCCGTGCATGCCGCGCTTCGGGATCGTCTATCACCAGCACCTTTGTATAGTAGGGAATATGTGTCCACAGCCAGTAAGCGTTAAGCCCCTGCTCATTCATCCGGGTATCCATGCGCACGCAGCCGTGCGAGGCCTTTGTTCCCAAAGCCGCCAGATGATCGGAATAATCCCACTTGTTGTTTCTGATCTTGCAGCCCAGGGTATGCAGCAGGTTACCTCCGTCAATGCGGATGGCGTAGTTGTACATGTAGCCTTCGCTTTTGAAATTAATGATGCGGTCCGTGGTCAGGAAGGCACCGGCGCGTGTCTCACGAAACAGTTTATCCCGATCCATAAGGCCGGTGGATACGGAAATCTGTCCGATTTTGACTCCGTCCTCATAGATGGTCATCTGCTGGGTATTTTTATCAATCAGGATGCCGTAATGCATGTTGGGAATTACATTAAACAGCTTCTTCTGCTGCACATAGCCTTCGATATATTCGCCGTCCTCATGCCGCCACGCGCCGATTTTGGCAAAGCCGTTGTCCTGATCCAAGGCCAGTACAATCACGGCTTGCGATTGTCCGTGCACCGTGCCGAGCACCTCGGATTTTGTGTTTGGGCTTTCGTATATATTCTGATGCTGAAGCTTGCCGACATCCACCACGGTCACGGGATACATCATAGCCGCCCATACCGCCGCATCATCGTTCAAATCATCGGGCAGGTACAGGGATTGATCGGTAACGGACAATTCGACCGTGGGAGCCTTTTCATGGGTAACGCTTACATGCACCTCAAATGACTCCTGCACACTGTCTGCCACTGAAAAGGTAAGCACATATCTGCCTTCCGGCACGCTTTTATCACTGATCTGCCCGTTCCACCTGAAAAGATGGGGCAGCATGTCCGTCTGCTGAATGCTCCATTTGCGCAGGATAGTCTGCGCATCCTCTTCTGCCGTCAGACGGACATTCAGCGTGCCGCTGGCGGTGATCAGATAATTGACCAGAAAACCATCCTGCCCGGCATAGATGGTATCACCAGAAGGAATCACGTATTGCAGCGCAGCTGCCGGCAATTTAACCGTCAGCGGCACTTCGCAAACATAGGTATCATGCTCGGTCTGCAATGTAGCCGTCAGGGTATAAGCCCCGCGGTTGAGTGCCTCGCCGTTATCGCCCAGCCCATCCCAGGACAGGCTGTTTTCGCCCGATTGCACCTGCGCCTCGATAATCACATAGCTGACATACTCATCGCTGACACGCAGCGTCAGCATTCCCGCATCCGGGCAGTTGACCGTGATGGATGCGGGCGCATAGGGGCGCACATACTCCGGCACGGCAACCTCCAGCCCGTCGCCCGCGCAAAGCGCCACGGGCAGCAGGAGTAGAATCAGCAGGGTCAGCGCAAGCTTTTTTGTCATAATGAACTTTGCTCCTTGGGCATAATGCTTTTGGGCACGCTAATTTTTTGTTTCCGTACTAAGATAAAACCTCCCGCACCGTTTGTCAAGCCGGCATGGGAGGTTTTACATTTCGGCGCCGCAGTGCGCTTATTCAATGGCCTTGATGGAGGAATAAATGGCATCGTAAATCTTCATGTAGCTGCTGTTGTACCAGCCGGGGCAGGTAATGTGCAGGGTCAGCAGTTTATTGTTGCCGATGATCGCCATGTGCACGCGGCCGCGCACGATGGTACCATCCGCCATCACCCCGCGATAGTTATTGTAGTAGCCTGCGCCGCCCGCCAGCTTTTTGCTGGCCGCCGTCCAGGTTTCCCACTTGCCGGTGTACTGCGAACCAAGGTTCTTCAGATAATTGGCCAGATCCGTTTTGACATCATTGGTGGTGTAATTGCTGGTGATGGAAGTAACCTGAAGCGTAATCACGCAGGCATATCCGTCGCGCACAGCCGAGGCAGGCTCGGTAAGGATGTAGGTATCGCTGGAGGAATCGTCGATCGTGTACCCGACAGCCGACTTAAAGGTAAAGCCCAGCTTGGCGGCGGTATACTCCCCATAGGTAAATGTAAGCTCGGGCCGCGGGGTAGCGGTGGGCATATCGATAGGATCAATCGGAATGGGGGTGGCACCGGCATAGGTGCGCTCACCGCTTGCCGTCAAGTATGCGCCGCTGGTGGATACATAGCCGTTGTCCTCCTCGGAAGCGGGATCATATCCCTCCGGCAAATCCGCTGAGGTTTGGCTCTGCGTCAGCTGATCCAAAGGCGAAACCTGCCCCGTGGCAAACGCTGAAAACGTGCCGACGGCCAAAACCGCTGCCGCAAGCAGGGCGATGAAAGCAATACGCTTCTTCATGGCTGATAACCTCCGTCAGGTTCATCAATGCTTCGAGATGCGTTCGGCATCCTTTACACAATTGTAACAAAATTGTAGTGCTTCGTCAAGTATTATTTACAATTTGTTCGAGCAAACCGAAAGCATCCGGGCTCGGCATCATGAAGGAAACGCAAGCAAATCACAAAATGAAAGAAGGACTGCGAAAGAACGCATTGTGTTCCTCCGCAGCCCTGTCGGGAATCAGAATAGCAGAATCTTACTTGGCATAAGCAGCCGCGCTGCTGCCGGCGTCACGGCCACCCACGTAGCAGTTAAGCACGGAGGTGCCGGAAATGTAGCCGCGATCATAGATGGCGCCGTTGGAGGCTTCACCGCAGGCATACAGGCCGGGAATCACGTTGCCGTATATATCCAGCACTTCGCCGGTAACCTGCGTCTGAATGCCGCCCATCACAATCGCGGCGGGGATGCGCTCAATGGGCGTATCGCTGATACCGGCCGTTTCGGCATGCTCGGTTACGCGAACTGCCGTAATGGCGCTGTCGCTGAAATCTACTTCAACGGTCACGGGGCCGTTGTTGCCGTTGGCAGAGGCTGTGTACGTACCGGCAGTATGGCTTGTTTGCTGTGCCTTTCTTTCGGGCGGGTCATGTACTGTTTGTTTCAATATAGCCTGCATTTCAGAAAGAAACCGGAAGCGTTTTGCAGCATTTCGCTCATCGTCTTCATCATTTATATGAAAAACCTCTTCCCGCTGCTATTGCCGTAGCAGGAATAATTTGTTATACTGAAGTGGGATGAAAAAGGGGTTTTCATTCGTCTTATAGGTGAAACCCCTTTGGGAGGTAACTGCTTTATGAAGAGAAAGCTTCTCTGTCTGCTGCTGACGGCCGTGCTGATGCTCAGCCTGTGCCCGATGGCATCAGCTGATTTTCTGGCTGAGGTCTACAATACCGAATCGCTCAACATCCGTTCCGGCCCGGGCAGCAGCTATACATGGCTGGGCTCGGTAACGATGGGCGGCCGTGTGCGCGTCATCGGCGAAAGCGGCACATGGTATCATGTAACCACGCTGGATGGAACAATCACCGGCTACATGAGCAAAAATTTCCTGCGTGTGGTGGGGGATTCCTCCAGCACAACGCCCTCGGTGTCGGGTACATCCTATGCCGTGGTATACAACACCGAAACACTCAATCTGCGCTCCGGCCCGGGCACCAACTATACATGGCTCGGCCAGGCAAGCCGCGGCGACTGGGTGGGCATCCTCGGCGAATCGGGCAACTGGTATCAGGTGCGCATCTATACCGGTCAGTACAAGGGGCAGACCGGCTATATGAGCAAGAATTTCCTCAAAGTTGTCTCTGCCGGCTCCTCCACCACGGCCACCGTAAAGAACCCCTCCGGCACCGGCTTTTTGAATCTGCGTGAATCCCCCAGCTATACCGCCAACGTGCTTGGCATTTTCTACAACGGTGCAACCTGCGAGGTGCTTTACAAGCGCACGGACGGTTGGTGGTATGTATCCATTCAGCTGGGTACGACCACGGTAAACGGCTACTTCCGCAGTGAATACCTGGTCATGGGCGGCAGCAGCGCAAGCAGCATCGGTACTGCCTATGTGCATACATCCAACGGCGGCTGGCTGAATCTGCGTTCCTACCCCAGCACCGATGCCGGTGTGCTGGCGCAGATTCCCAACGGCACGGCAATCTCCATCCTGCTCAAGGGCAACAATTACTGGATGGTCAGCTATTCCGGTCAGGTCGGCTTTGTAGATACAAACTACGTGACCGAAAGCGGTTCGGGCACTGTGCCCACCCCCGTTCCCGGCACTGCAACCGGCACTGCCGTGGTGCAGACAGGCAACAGCGGCAAGCTGAATCTGCGTGAGCAGGCCTATTCCAATGCTGGCATTATCGGCCGCTACAGCAACGGCACCACCGTAACCGTGCTGCAGAAGGGGGATGCCTGGTGCTACGTTGAGGTGCAGGGACAAAAGGGCTACATGATGTCCAAGTACCTGAAGTTCACCTCCAGCACCACTTCCTCCCGCAAGGTATATAATTCAAACGGCGGAACCTACGTCAACCTGCGCTCCTCCCCCAGCAAGACCAGCGGGAACATCAACGTCCGCGTACCGGTCGGAGCAACGGTTACTCTGCTCTCCTGGGGAGCGGAATGGTCGCAGGTTTCCTACGGCAGCTACACAGGCTACATGATGACCGCCTTTTTGCAATAAGCTTCTTTTCATCCGCGCGCAAAACGAAATTGTGCGCGGATTTTTGTTCTTCGTCCGCCGTCCGGCAGCAGTGCCGGTCGGCGTTCGTCTTTTTCCGTATTTGCAAGGCTTTTCTTGTATTTATCGGCATATTATGCTATACTGCATGGTGGAGTTGTCTATAAAAGGAGATCACTATGAATTTTCCTGCAATCATCGCGGATAAGAAACTGGGACGTCCGCTGACAACCGAGCAAATTGAGCTTTTCGTCCGTGGGGCGGCGGACAAGAGTATTCCCGATTATCAGCTTGCCGCCTTGCTGATGGCCATTCGCCTAAACGGCATGGATGCGCGCGAAACCGCAGACCTGACCTTGGCCATGGCGCATTCCGGCGATATGCTGCATCCCGATGTCGGCGGCATTGCCGTGGATAAGCATTCCACCGGCGGCGTCGGCGATACCACAACGCTGGTGCTGGTTCCCCTGTGCGCCGCATGCGGGGCAAAAATCCCCAAGATGAGCGGCCGCGGTCTGGGGCATACGGGCGGAACGGTGGATAAAATGGAGTCCATCGGCATGCGCACCAGCCTTCCGGAAGACGAATTTCTGCGTCAGGTTCGCAAAATCGGCTGTGCGGTCATCGGTCAGAGTGCCGAACTTGCGCCCGCCGACAAAACGCTCTATGCCCTGCGGGACACCACCTCCACGGTGGACAGCCTGCCCCTGATTGCCTCCAGCATCATGAGCAAAAAATTGGCCTCCGGCGCGCAGGGAATCGTGCTGGATGTCAAGGTAGGCTCGGGCGCCATCATGCCCGATTATGAGGGCAGCCTTGCCCTTGCCCGCACCATGGTGGATATCGGAACCCGCGCCGGCCGCGATGTAAAAGCCCTGCTTACGGGGATGGATGAACCGCTCGGCTCCCATGTGGGGAACAGGCTGGAAGTAAAGGATGCCGTGGAAGTCCTCCGCGGCGAATCCGCAGGTCCCCTGCTGACCGTATCTTTGGCACTGGGCGCGCAGCTATTGACGGTAGGCGGTGTTGCCGCCGATACAAAGGACGCCGAAAGCAAATTGCTGCATGCCTTGGCAAACGGCAGCGGCCTTGAAAAGCTGCGGGAGATGATTGCGGCGCAAGGCGGTGATGAAAGCGTCTGCGACCATCCGAAAACACTTGCCGATGCGCCGATTGTACGCGACTTGCCTGTGCCTTGCGCGGGTGTTGTCACCCGGATGGATACCGAGCTGCTGGGCTATGCCTCCCAGGAGCTGGGCGCGGGTCGCAGGCAGAAAACCGACCGGATCGATCCGCGGGTCGGCTTCGTCATGCGCTGCCGCATCGGCGACCGCTTGGAAAAGGGCGCACCGATTTGCACCCTGTATGCTGCCTCCGAGGATACCCTTGCCCGTGCGCAGGAGATGATTCTGCGTGCGGTGGAGATCGGAGATGCTCCCGTTTCCCCTTCCCGTCTGCTGTATGCAATTGTTACGCCGCAGGGCGTAACCGAATGCTGAAAGGATAAAACCTTACCATGAAAAAGATTTTTGCGTTGCTGCTGACCCTGTTTCTTTGCCTGTTTTCCTTTTCCGCCTTATGTGACGAAGCCGAAATGCTGCGTCAGGACGAAATGATCGGCCTGCGGGACGAGCTGGTGGAAATGGCCTCCTCCCTGCCTGCCGAAACACTGACCGTGTACGAGGAAGACGGCACCTACAGGCTGGACTATGATGCCTTTGCCCTCTACAGCGATCAGACGGCAATCGCCGATGATACGGTCATTGACGGTCTGGAAATCACGCCCTCCGAAAGCACCCTGTCGGACATGCGCGGGCTCAAGCCCGGCGATTCCCTGGAGCAGCTTTTGGCGGCGTACCCGCTGGACAATCCGTCTCTTTCCGGCACCTATGACGAGGCGGTTCTCTATATTTCCGGCGAGCTGCCCGGCACGGTCAATACCGGCCGTCTTGTGCGCGACGGTTCCCGTGCGCTGGTCGTGGAGCATGCCGTCTATGCCGCTCAGGATGACCAGGTATACGCAAGCTACGTGGTTTATACCCTGCAGGATGATGTAATCACCGCCATTCAGGTGCTGATGCAGGATCAGCCCATTGTCCTTGATGAAGCAAAGGCCGAACTGGAGGCGCTTTCCCTTCTGCAGTCCAAGACGGAATACAGCGCATACCGTTCGGATGATCCCGAAGAGCTGTCGGCGGAAGATCTGTACTTCGGCGGCTTTGATTTCATTTACGGTACGCCCGAACAGCTGATCGGCATTCTGGGCACGGCGCAAAGCGATACCTGGCAGCAGGACGGCAGCAACTATCTGCGCATTCTGCAGTGGGATGGTGCGCAGGCAATTTTCAATTACGACAGTGCCCGCTCCCTGCAGAAGCTGAATCTGCTGGAAATCTATGAAGACCTGCTGGAAGGCCCGCGCGGCATGCGCATCGGCGATACGCTCACTTCCGTCATCGGCCGTGTCCGTCATGACGCGGAAGATGCCCTTTACGGAGACGGGGCAACAGCGCCTTACGGCCGCTGCAGCAAATCCAATGACGGCACTGCCGATGTTGTTTATGCCGTTTCCGCCGAGGATGGTACGGTACTGCTGCGGCTGACCGTGGTTGAAGGCCGCTTGGCCGATATGACCTGTTCCTGGCGCTGAAAGCAGCCGCACCCATCCTGCATATCCCTGATCAATCCGTAGGGGGAATAACCATGAAAGTTGACCTGACCTGTCCGGTGGAGCTGTGGCATTATGCGCTGCCTACCCGGCAATACCCTGCCTGTCATCTGCAGCTGTTTAATCTGACGGAGTATACCGTTACCAGCCTGCAGGTTGTTTTTGCGTGCTATGATGCGCAGGGTCAGCTGATGTCCCGCCAGGTAAGCCGCATCGCGGTTGAGCAGGGAATCGGGCGCAGTGCCTTTGAAATCACGGCTGACATTGAGGGCGGCGATCAGGCTGACGGATTTGATTTTTCCATCGAAAAGGTCTGGTTCCAGGACGGGACGGTTTGGCGTCATACAGCAGGCAATGTAACCGAATACACGCCCAATGCGCTGCCCGCCGGGCGGCGTCTGGATGTGCTGCGGCATCTTGCCGGATCGGATGCTTTGGGGTATCCCAGCGATCAGGGCGCGGTATGGGTATGTGTGTGCGGACGGGCGAACAGTGCCGCAGAGGATACCTGCCGCCGCTGCAGCCGTCCCAAGCGCGATACGTTTACGCGCTTTAATGAAGCCGCGGTTGAAACCATCATCTTTGAGCACGAAAATGCACTGGAGGAAAAAGCCCGTCGGGAAAGGGCGGAAGCGCAGAAAATCGCACTGGAGCGCGAGGCCGCCCTGCAGAAAAAGCGCCGCCGCCGCCGTAGAATTACCCTGACCATTGTCTGCACGCTCAGCGTGCTTGTTCTGGCCTTCGGCATTTATTTTCACGGCATTCCTTATTACCGCTATTATACGGCCTATCGTCAGATGGAAAACGGCGTGTACGCCACCGCAAGGTCTGAATTTGAAAGTCTGTCTGCCCTGCAAGGGCGTTATTCGCTGCCCATCCGTCTGGATTTTATCGGCTTGAACACAGATCTGCTGGATATGCATTTGTACTACACCAGCGAAACGCTGGCCAAGGAATGCACTTATCGTCAGGCAAAGGATGCCATGAGCACCGGCACCATTACTGCGCTCAAAAATGCGCAGGATGCCTTTGACAGCCTGGGTGATTATCAGGACAGCGCCGAAAAATCCCGTGAAGCACGTTATCAGCGTGCCTGCCGTCTGGCAGACTCCGGGCAGTATGAAAGCGCCATTGCGCTGTTTGACGAAATTCCGGATTATTCGGATGCCATTGATCAAAGCCGCTCCGCGCTGTATCAATGGGCGCTGTCGTGCATGAACAATATGGATTACACCGCCGCAAGGGAAAAATTTCTCTCCCTGGGCGACTACCGGGAATCGGTTGAAAATGCCGCGCTTTGCCTGTATCAGCCTGCGCTGACATGCATGGAAAACGGCGATTATCTTGGGGCAATCGCCTTGCTGGAGCAGCTGGATACCGATTTTGAAAACACGGCAGACAACCTGAAAATCAGCTATTACAATGCCGCCAATCAGTATTTTTCCGATGAGGAATACGAAACCGCAGCGGAATATTACCTGAAGGCAGGCGACTATCTGGATGCTTATTCCCAGGCCACTGCCTGCCTGTATGAGCCGGCCGTTGATCTCTATGAGCAGGGAGAATACGCGCAGGCCAAGGAAATGCTGGAAAAGATTTCCGGCTACCGGGATTCTCAGGACCTGATCAACGCCTGCTGCCGTCAGCTTGCGCAGGAAAAGGCCGATGAGGGCGATTATGCCGCCGCCCGTGAGCTGCTCATTCCCGCTTTGTCCGATGAAAACTCGCTGGCACTTTGGCAGGAGTATACCTATATTCCCGCCGTGCAGCTGCAGGAAGCAGGCAATCTGGATGGTGCCGCGGCACTCTTTGAAAACATCCCCGGATATCAGGATACGGATGATCGTCTGCGCCATGTGCGCTATGCCCAGGCTGAAGAAATGATGACTGCCCGGGATTATGAGGGTGCTATTTCCGTCTTTGACGCGCTGGGTGATTTTGAAAACAGCGCAGAGGAAGCGCAGAGCGCACGCTACAGCCTATCGGCCGAGCTGATTGATGATGGCAATTATGCCCTGGCGATTGACTATCTGACTGAGCTGGGCGATTATGAAGGCAGTGCCGAAATGCTGCAGCGGGCGCATTACCTGCTGGGGCTGCAGCTTTTGGACGGGCAGGATGTTGCCGCAGCCGCCGCGCATTTTGAAATGGCGGGCGACTATCAGGATGCCAAATCCCGCTACGACAGCTGTGTATATCAGCTGGCCGGCGAAGCCATTGAAAATGTGGACTATCAAACCGCCGCAGGCTATCTGCAAACCATCCCGGATTACGAGGATGCCGAGGAGCTGCACCGCAAAAGCATATATCTGAGTGCCGAGGAAAAGCAGGAGGCCGGTGAGCTGTCCGATGCCGCCGCGCTGTTTGCCTCCATCCCCGAATATGAGGATGCCGCCGCCCGCGCCGAAGCCTGCTACGATGCATACTACGAATCCGTATATACCGCCGCGCGGACAGCCATGGATGAAAAGGATTATGCCGCTGTAATTGCCGCACTGGAAGGCATTGAGCTTGAAAATGTATCGGACAAGTACGCCGACATAGAGGAAATTTACAGCGAAGCCAACTACTGCTACGCCAATGAGCTCTATGCCCAGAAAGAGCCTTATGAGGCCCTGCGCTATTACCGCAGCATTACCGATTACAAGGACGTAACCGAAAAGAAGCTCAACCGCATCTGTTACCGCATTCTGGGCAGCTGGGTCAGTGCCAAGGGAATTAAAATGGAATTCCGGGATGACGGCACCTGCACCATTGACGGCAAGGACTATTATTTCACCGTAAATATGTACGCCATGAGCGTCGGCTCACGAAAGGATGATTTGAACCAAAGCTGGCAGATTTATTCCTGCACCGAGAAGAGCCTGTCGGTAATCAACAAAAACAGCAAGACCCAATATAAGCTGACGCGAGTGACTGAAGAATGAACCGACTGACGCAACGATATCAGCTGTATACGCAAACCGAGCGTGACGGACGCCTTCCCGTGCTGGACGGCGCCCGCACGCTGTTTGTGCTTCTGATCGGCTGTTATCATATCTGGCAGCAAAGCTGGCTGACCCCCGGTATTACCATCGGCAGCCTGTATATTTCCATGGACCCTTTTCTGCGTTCGGGCTACATATGGGTGGATGCCCTTCTGCTGCTGTCCGGTTTTTTGCTGTACCTTCCCCACGCCGAGGCCGCCGAAGGCAGCAGCAAGGTGCCGCGCGTGTGGCAGTTTTACAAAAAGCGCCTGCTGCGCATCGTGCCCTCCTACTATCTGTGCGTGGTCATCATGCTGATTTTCGTCGCCTTGCCGCAGGGTAGCTACAACAATTCGGACGGCAGCCTGAACCTGTGGTACATGGGGCGTGATCTGCTTGCCCATGCTACGTTTACGCACACGCTGTTTCGCTTCAGCTATACGGGAACGCCGCTGAACGGCGCTCTGTGGACGCTTGGTGTGGAAATGCAGTTTTACCTGCTTTTCCCGCTGATTGCGCGGCTGTTCCGCAAAAAGCCCGCGCTGTGCTATCTTGGGCTGGTAGCCATTGCTTTTGCTTACCGCGGCTGGGTGTCCACGCTGGATGACAGCACATTGTACTTTAATCAGCTGCCTGCGCAGCTGGATGTATATGCCAACGGCATGCTGCTGGCGGGCGTTTACTGTGCGCTCAAGCACCGTATGAAGCAGGATGGCTGGACGCGTGCGCTGTTTACGGGGCTGCTGGTGCTCAGCTGCTGCGCAATTGTCTCCCTGACTTCCGCCCAGGCCGGGGAAAACGGCTATGATCATATCCGCCTTGGGCAAATGCAGCGGCGCTACCTGTTTTCTGCCACTGTCGGTCTGGGACTGATCGGGCTTCTTTACGGCGCAAGGCCGCTTCGTCTGCTGATGGGAAACCGTGTCACCTATATACTCAGTACGCTCTCTTTTCAGTTCTATATGTGGCATCAGGTGTTTGCGGTGCAGCTGAAAAAATGGAACATTCCGGTATCCGCCTATGAAACCCCCTGGTCTGTGGGCGACCGCACCTGGCAGTACCTGTATGTTGGCCTGTGTTTTGCGGGAACACTTGCCATATCGGCGCTGGTAACCTACCTTTTTGAGCAGCCCATTGCACGCCTGGGCCGCAAGCGTCAGGCAGGCACGAAAAAGAAATAGACAAGACAATCATCCTGTGATATACTGCAAATGGTTACAAAAGTATTACGGTCAATAACGGAGGCAAACCATGAAAGGGATTCTGCGATTCGCTCTTACGATTGCGCTGGCGGTCTGCCTGCTGCTGAGCGGGATTCCTTGTGTCAGTGCATCGGCGGAAGACAGTACCCTGGATGGCACCGTGCGGGTCTATCTGTCCTCGCTCGGGTCTCCGTCCCGGCTGGATATCACGGTTTGCGGCAGCTACTCGCTGGATGGCAGCGGCGCAACAGCCTTGGCAAGCGGCAGCACCGTAACTGTCAGTTTTAACAGCACCACCGGGCAAATTACCCTGACGCAAAATGGCGTTGTGCTCACCTCGGGCACCGATCTCCGCTTGCGCCGTCATGCCTCCTCCATTGCCGATAACGGGCTCAAAATCAGCCAGGCAAGGATCAGTGGCAATCTGTACCCGGGCGATCTGCAGCTGAAGGCCGTCAAAAGCGGCGGAGTATACAAGCTTTACGTAATTGCCCACATCTTCATCGAGGATTACCTTTACGGCGTACTGCCCTATGAAATGGGCAACTCGTCCCCATTGGAAGCGCTGAAAGCCCAGTGTGTGTCGGCACGTACCTATACCGTCCGTGCCATGAATGCTTCCTCATCCCGCAGCTATGATGTTACGGATACCACCAGCGATCAGGTCTACAGCGGCACCTCCTCCGGCAATGCGCGCTGCCGTCAGGCGGTAGATGAAACCCGCGGCATCGTATCCATGAACGGCAGTGATTTCACCGCCACCTATTATACCGCCTCCAACGGCGGGCAAATTGAATCCGTCCGCAACATTTGGGGTTCCACGCAGTATGACTACATTACCGTCAAGGATGACCCCTACGACTACCAGAATTCCGCTTCCGCCGTTCGCTCCTTCCAGGTGAGCAAAGGCGGTGAGCAATCCAATGCACAGCTTTCCGCCCTGCTGATTGCCAAGGCGCAGGCCGTTTTCGGGGCGCAAAATGTAAGCATCCTCTCCGTTGATGCCGTTACGCCCCACACCCCGCGCTATGCCGCGCCCAGCCGTTTGTATACGAAGTTGGATTTTGATGTAACCGTTTCGGCAGACGGCGTGCGCACTTCTGGTACGCTGACATTCGATATTTTCAGTGAACTGGAAGATGCGCTCGGCATGAGCATCAATACCGCCGATAACGAATTGTGGACGGTGACTGCTGCCGAAAGCGGCTATACCGTGCAGGCACGCCGCTACGGTCACGGCACTGGCATGAGCCAGCGCGGCGCCATGCGCATGGGCGAGCTGGGATATACCTATAATCAGATCCTAAGCTTCTATTTTACCGGCTGCACCATGAAGCCCTGCACCTTTGTGCGTTCCATATTAAGCGCATTGGGCAGCGGCACCAGCACCGCCACGCTGACTGCCGAATCTCCCGCCGCTGTCCCTCAGGCAAATGCCAGCACTGGTATCATTCAAGCCGCCTCTGCATCGGGCGAGGTAGCCCTGCGTGTCGCGCCTGACAGCACTGCCGATATCATCACCGGCCTTTCGCAGGGCACGGCCGTCACGGTTCATGTAGCCTGCGATGACTGGTATCTGGTTACCTGCGGCGTCCTGAACGGCTACGTGCAAAAGGACGGCCTGCAAATCGGCAGTGCGGTGGACGGCGTGATCGTCTCCCCCACGGTGCTTGCCTGCTACGGAACGGTAAAAAGCAGCAATTCCCTGAATCTGCGTGCGCAGGCGAACACGTCCGCCTCCGTGCTTGCGCAAATTCCCTCTGGCACGGTGCTGCCCATTATCTCCGTCAACGGGAATTGGGGATATACCCAATACGGCTGCCAAAACGGCTACGTAAGCATGAGCTACATCACCCGCTCCGACAGCTATTCGGGCAATGCCGGGGATGGTGATGCCTCCGGTGCCGAGGTAACCGCAGAGGGCGGCACGCCTTTGCGCATGAGCGCAAGCCAGTCGGGCTACACGGTGCTGACCGTGCCGCAAGGTGCACTGGTAAAAATCAAGCATGATGACGGTGCCTGGGCGCAGGTATACTACGGCGGCTGCACGGGTTATGTGCTTTCTTCCGCCATTCGTTATAACGGCGTCACGGTGGAGGAAATCGCAGACACGCTGAAAACGGGGGAGCAGTATGCCCTTGTCAACAGCACGGCCTCCTCTTTGAATCTGCGCACCCAGCCCAGTATGAGCAGCACGGTGATGGCGGAAATTCCGCGCGGCGAAACCATCATTGTGGAAAGCGCGGGCGAACAGTGGTGCCGCGTACGTTATCACGGCGTAACGGGCTACTGCGCATCGCAGTACCTGAAACTGACCGGCACATCGGATCCATCAGATGATGCGCAGCTTACCGCCGTTGTTGCCACCGAAAAAGGCTCGCTGAATCTGCGCAAAAGCGATTCCACAACATCGTCCGTATTGACAACCATCCCGCGCGGCGCAACCATTCAAATTCTTCAGCGCGGCTACAGCTGGTCCAAAACCGCGTACGGTGGCTTTACCGGCTATGTAATGAATAAATACCTGCGTTTTGATGACGGCAGCACGCCTACCCCCATCCCCGTTGTCACGCCGATTCGCACCGTTTCCCCCACGCAGCAAATCACGCAGACTCCCACGGCAGCCAGGGTAACCACGGTCAACGGATCGCTGAATCTGCGCAGTGCCCCCGTCACAGGCAATAACATTCTGGCTCAAATTCCGCAATATGCCACGGTGCAGGTACTTGGCATCACAGGCACTTGGACCCAGGTGCGTTACGGCACGCAGACGGGCTATGTGATGAGTGCTTTCCTGACTTACCTATACGATGTGCAGCCTACTGCTGCGCTTCCGACCACCACGCCCGTTCCTGCCGTCACCTACACCTATGCCCGCGTTGCCACCCAAAGCGGATCTCTCAATCTGCGCGCCAGAGCGACCACTTCGGGCGAAATTCTGGGCCGCATTCCGCAGCATGAACTGGTCACAGTGCTGAACAGCCAAGGCTTATGGACTCAGGTAACCTACAACGGCATCACAGGCTATGTAATGAGCAGCTTCCTCTCCTTCCTGGATGTATCGGGCACACCCACTCCCGCCCCTACCGAAAACGCAAGCGGCAAACTGCTCTACGGCCGCGTTACTACTTTAAAAGGCTCCCTGAACATGCGTGAGCGGGCATCCTCAAGCGCACGAATTATGCGCACCATCCCGCAATACGAAACCGTCACCGTCCTTTCCCGCGGTTATACCTGGTCTCAGGTATCCTATCAGGGTTCTACCGGCTATGTGATGTCCGATTTTCTCACTTTCTTTGAAGGAGAGCAGGCAGCCGTCACCCCCGCGCCTTCCGTCTCTACGGTTTCCCGGGCACGCGTCACCACCGTTTCCGGTCCGCTGAACCTGCGCGAATCCGCCGGCGGCAAGGTACTGCTGCGCATCCCGCAAAATGCGGTTGTAGAGGTACTGCAGCGCGGCACGGTATGGACGCAGGTTCTCTACAACGGCACAACCGGCTATGTAAAAACCGAGTATCTGACCTTTCTGAGCGATGGTTCGGGCAGCACTTCCTCGTATGTTGAAACGATGACCGAATTATCATCGCCCATTGCCGCAAAAGTAGCTCCGCAGGGCACAAGCACATACATGCGTGCCGCCTGCAGCGAGGATGCCGCTCCGCTCACCCTGATTCTGCGCGGCGAATATGTGCTGCTCACGGCGAAGGGCAGCACGTGGTGCCGAATCGACTATGACGGACAGACGGGTTACCTGCCTGTCCGTTATTTGAGTATTCCATGATGAATCCAAACGAAAGAATCGATGATCTGCAGCGGGGCGGCCTGCGCATCATTCAGCGTACCGACGCTTTCCGCTTTGGTACGGATGCCGTGCTGCTATCTGATTTTGCCACTCCCCGAAAGCATGACCGGGTATGTGATCTGGGTACGGGAACAGGGATCATCCCGCTGCTGCTTTATGCCCGGGAGAGCAGCATCACCGTTGATGCGCTGGAATTGCAGGCAGATATGGCGAATATGGCGGCACGCTCGGTTGCGCTTAACAGCCTGACAGAAAAAATCACCGTGCATGCCGGGGATTTAAGGCAGATCCGCAGCATCCTCCCCCATGCCGCCTATCAGCTGGTAACCTGCAATCCGCCTTACGGAAAGGCCGGAGGAACGCTGCTCAATCCGGACGAATCCAAGCGGCTGGCACGCCACGAGGAAAGCTGTGCCATAGAAGATGTCGCCATGGCAGCAGCCTGGCTGCTTCGCAACGGCGGACGGCTGTGCTGCGTATTTCCGGCGGCAAGAATGCTTGAATTAAGTGACGCCATGCGAAAATATCGCATGGCGCCCAAGCGGATTCGAATGGTGCATTCACGTGCCGAGAAGGCTGCGCACCTGTGCCTGATGGAGGGAATGCTGGATGCACGTCCCGGGCTGATCATCGAACCGCCGCTGATCATCTATGATGAAACCAATGCCTATACGCCCGAATTACGGCGCATTTACGACCTTTGATGCAGGAATTCTGCGTGGGCTTCCGCCCTGCGCATCGGCATACTGTGACGGTGTCATGCCGTAGTACTGCTTAAAAGCACGATAGAACGTACGCGGGCACTCGAAGCCTGCGCTGAGCGAGATTTCCAGCAGCGTCTGATCGCTTTCCAATATGGCGCGTGCCGCATGCTGGCACCGCAGGGCATTGACAAACACCCCGGGCGGACAGCCCAGCGTTTCATTGAAAAGATGCGAAAACCGGCTTTTGCTGTAGCCAAAGCGTTTGGCCAGCTCTTCCATGGAAATGGGGGATTGATAGTGATCCTGCAAATAGATCAGCACATCCTTGATCACCCCCATGCTGCGGGACTCCGCACAACGCGGAACAAGCCCTACTCGGTCAATCAGCATGCCCAGCAGCGCATGCGCCATGCCAATCCGGGTCTCCTCGCCCAGCGATTGCCAATCCGTTCTGATCATCTCCACAAGTTTTTGCAGGCTTTCGCTGCCCGATATTTCGCAGATCGGGTTTGCAAAGACATTATCCCGCAGTATTTTTTTGAGAGACGGAATCAGGAAAAGCGGAACAATAAGGATGGTCTCCGTGCTGGCTTCGTTTGTTTTGTAGGAATGCACCATGTAGCCCGATACAATCAGGATCTGACCGGCATGGGCATCGTAGCTTTCGCCGTCCAGCAGGCCTGTCAGGCAGCCGGAATGCACACATACCAGCTCTATGCTGGAATGGAAATGCGGAAAGCAGTGGTTATTGACCGCATTTGCGCAGTAAACGGCCGGCGTTTCGTCCCGATGCTGCTCATATAATCTGCGGTAAGGGTTGATATCCGACACGAAAGCACCTCCCGGCCTTGTGACATTTCAAGCTATTCTATCACATCCGTCAAGGTTTGAAAAGATAGCCGCCGCCGCTGTTTTCTTTTAATGCGTTTTATGTTATAATACTACACAAATTATGATCCTTGGGAGGATGAGCGCATGTTCAGTCGCTTAATGAACAGCTTTTATTACGGCAAAAGCGGTAAGGGAGACTACCGCAAGGAAGATCTGCCCAAAAACCGCTGGCAGCTTTTCTGGGAAATGCTCCGCATCCGTCTTTCCGGCCTGTGCCGCATCAATTTGATGACCTGCATTGCGTGGATTCCCACCATGGTAGTCATCGCCATGCTCTTAAACGGCCTTGTCACCGCCAGCAACATAACCTACGTAACGGATGAAATCACCGGCACCTCTTCCCTGACGCTGATTTATGATGCAACGGTGGATGAAGACGGCAGCACCGTAAGCGAAGCCACGCAGATCGATTTCTGGGGTTTCATACAGATGATTACCCTGTTTTTGATCCCCTGCATCCTGATTACCGGTCCGGTTCAGGCAGGTCTTGCCTATGTAACGCGCAACTGGGCACGGGATGAGCATGCTTTCCCCTGGGCGGATTTTCGTGACGCCGTCAAGGATAACTGGAAGCAGGCACTGGGCATCTCCCTGATCACGGCCGTCATGCCCTTTGTCCTGCTGGTGTGCTATCTGTTCTACGGGCAGATGCAAAGCCAGAGTCTTTTCTTTATGGTTCCCAAGATGCTGACGCTGGTAATCGGCTTTGTGTGGTGGCTTGGCCTTGTGTTTATGTACCCGCTGATGGTCACCTACAAAATGAAGTTCTCCCAGCTTGTCAAAAACGGCCTTCTGCTGGCCGTTGCCCGTCTGCCCATGACAATCGGCGTTCGCCTGTGCACGCTGATTCCCACGTTCCTTGCCATCGCCGTTTCCGTTTTGATTTCAAACGGTTTCCTGTATGCCATGATGGGCTTGGCCGGCTACTATCTGCTGCTTGGCAACGGCATGACGCGCTTTGTGTATGCATCCTTTACCAACGGCGTGTTCGATAAATACATCAACAGCCGCATCGAAGGTGTTGAAATCAACCGCGGCCTTGCCAGGACGAGGACGATGATATCACCGATGAGGATGAGCCGGATGACGATCAGCCCGCAAGCAACCAATAATCGGCACAGCGGAAAGGACTTTTCATGTATACAGCCTTTGCGGAGGTCTATGACCGCTTAATGCGCGATGTGGATTACGACGGCTGGGCAGATCACTATGTAAAGCTGCTATCCGCCGCGCATGTTCGCGGCGGCAGTATTTGCGAATGTGCCTGCGGCACGGGATCCCTGACCATTCCCTTGTGCAAGCGGGGCTTCCGCATGACGGGCGTGGATTTAAGCCGTGATATGCTTTCCATTGCCGCGCAAAGGGCGCGGGATGCCGGCCTGAACATTCCCTTTGTCTGTCAAGATATGTGCCGTCTTCAGCTGCATAAGCGTCAGGATGCCATCCTGTGCACATGCGATGGCGTCAATTATCTGACCACGCCGCAGCGCGCAAAAAACTTTTTCCGTTCCGCTTATGCGCAGTTAAAGCCGGGCGGCGCACTGATTTTCGATGTGTCCACGCCCGAAAAGCTGTCCGTTACGCTTGGCAACAACACGCTGGGCTGCCAGGATGACGATATCAGCTATGTCTGGCAAAACACCTATCGCCCGCGCACACGCACGGTGGATATGCGCCTGTCCTTTTTTGTCCGTGAGGCAGACGGTCGCTATCGGCGTCTGGAAGAAACGCAGACCCAGCGTGCCCACACTTTAGAAGAATTAACCCAATATTTGACCGAGGCGGGATTTTGCAATATCCGTGCATACGGAAAGCTATCGCTCCGTGCGCCCCGTCCCGGGGACGAAAGGTGGCATATTCGCGCCATCCGTCCAAAGGAGAATGCAGCATGATGAATCAGCCCTATACCGAGCAGGATGCCCTGCTCCGCATGACCATATGCGGCGGAGAAGCGCGCGTTTTGCTGATGCGTACAACCGCATTATCGCAAAAAGCAGGCGATCTGCATAACGCCTCCGATACTGCCATTGCCGCCATGAGCCGCCTGATGACCGGCACAGCCATGCTTGGGGTAATGATGAAGGAGAAAGAAGCCAATGTGACCGTCATTGTGGATGGCGGAGGCGTCGGCGGCCGCATGACCTGCGTGGCCCACGGCGGTAATGTCAAAATATCCGTCGTCAATCCGCATGCCGAGCTGCCGCTTCGCGCCGACGGTCAGCCCGATGTACAGGGCTTTGTCGGGAAAAACGGCACCTTGACCGTTGTACGGGATTATGGTGTCGGTGAGCCCTACGTCGGCAAGACAAATCTGATTTCGGGCGGACTGGGAGAGGATTTTGCCGCCTATTATATGAACAGCGAGCAAACCCCCTCCATTGTTTCTCTGGGCTCCATTGTACATCAGGGAACCGTGATCTCCGCCGGCGGCATTCTGGTGCAGGCCATGCCCGGATGTAGCAGCAAAACACTGGATACGCTGGATATGCGTGCCATGCTGTTTTCGGGCATCAGCCGGGATCTGTTTGAAGATTCTTTGGATGATCTGGCCGACCGCTGGTTTAAGGATCTGGACATGGTAAAGCTTTCGCGGGAGCCGCTGGCCTATCGCTGCGACTGCAGCCGTGAGCGCTGCGAGCGCATGCTGATCAGCCTTGGCAAAAAGCAGCTTCTGCAGCTGATTACCGAGGATCATCAGGCAGAGCTTACCTGCCATTTCTGCCACAAAAAGCACACCTTTACGGAGGAAGAGCTAAAGCGCCTGCTCAACAGCAGTCTGCAGTAACCGTGGAAGGAGTACGCCATGCCCAATATTGTTCCGCTTGATATGCCTGCCGCCTACTGGCGGGATAAGGCACGTCACGCCGGCCGCATCGGTGACTATTCCGAAGCCGTTCGTCTGTTTAAGGCCGCGCTCCGCAAGCATGATGACAACGCCACCCGGCGGGAGCTTGCCGCACTGTACGCCGACATGCACTCCTTTCTGACATCCGAGCGGATCTACACCGAAAATCTGGCACGCGACCCATCCGATGCCGAAAGCGTGTATGGTCTGGCGCGCAGCCGCTCCCTGGCGGGCGATGAGCGCACGATGGCGGAATTGCTGGATACCTATCTGCGCGCCGCTCCCTGCGGCACGCAAGCTGACCATGCCCGCGATGTTCTATGGCATATTCCCAGGGAAGAGAAAACCCCGCCGCGCATGCGCCGTGCTCAGGTGCTTTGTTCGCAGTCGGCGGAAAACCGGGATAATCTGCAGATCGCGATGGCACGGGCAAAACGTTCCTGGCGTCACGGAAAAACACCCGAATGCGCCCGCCTGCTGTGCAGCCTTTGTCTGCAGTGCAGAAAGCCGCGGAAGGCCCTGCAGTACGCTTATTTTGCCTGCCGCATGCAGCCGCAGGAGCTGAGCAGCCGTTTGATGCTTGCCCAGGCTTTGCGCGCGGCCGATATGCCGCAGGCCAGCCGTTCCGCCCTTGTGCAGGCCGAGCCGCTGTGCGTATCCTATGTTGGATTCATCGATTATTTTCAGATGGCCGTTATGCTTGATTTTCCCGATCTGGCAGAGCAGGCCGTGCAAAAGCGTTTGCAGGGGCATCCGTGCAGCATCGATTATCTGATGATGCTTGCCATGTGCCTCTACGCCCAAGGGAAGGATCGAAGCCGCGAAGAAAACGCTTTGCGGCAGGCGCAATTTCTGGACAATGACAGCCATCTGGCCGCCGATTTGCTGAAACTGCCCTGGCATGAAGGCGCAATGCCTTTTCACCGGGTAATGCAGCAGTATACCGTCCTTGAAGGCAAGCAGGCCGAAGCGCAGAGCGACGGCGTATTCACCCCCGAGCAGCTGCATCGGCAGC
This sequence comes from bacterium, assembly GCA_963624325.1. Classification (GTDB taxonomy): domain Bacteria; phylum Bacillota; class Clostridia; order Christensenellales; family Aristaeellaceae; genus SFMI01. The sequence goes on along the minus strand of CAVFPH010000004.1, from coordinate 4,270 downwards.
TGGTTGATCTGATGCATTTGCCCATCCCCGGCGTTTATGAAGCCGCGGTTCAGATGATGATGCAGGTGCGTGATGCACGGGGACTTCGGCTTGCCTTGCTGGAAAACGGCATAACGCCGCTGCTCTGCGGGCAGATTTTGGATGCGCTTGAAAAGATGGGCGAGCCTTTACCCTGCTATGCCCGCCCGGAAGGCAGGCTTTGCCTGGTTCCGCCGCGCAGACGCCCACCCTGTGATGCCGATCTTTATGACCTGGTTCACGATTTGCTGCGCATCAGCCGCGGAAGGGTGCCTTTGGATGAGATTGTCTCCCGTGTTCCCCGTCTTTGGCAGCAATTGCCGGAGGGGGCACGCCGCCATTATGCAAAGCACCGGGATTCTGTATGGCCGACGGCTTTCTTGGCTTCCCTGACGCTGCAGGGCGGACATCCCGAAGCAGCCGAACAGATATTGAACCATTCCCCGCGTTCCAAGCGCGTACGCCGTGCCTATCGGCAATTGAGCAAAAGGAGCAGCATGATCCATGAAGTGTATTGACTTTGATAAAGCCTTTTCCATGTACGCGATGAAATATTTCCGCGAGCATGCAAAAGAATATAAAAATTATGATGCCATGGAAGCCGCTATGCCGGATGTCTATGCGCGCTTTCTGGATACTCCCGCTGATTTTCTGGCCAACCAGAAGCCCGGCGAATACTTTTCCGCCTGGGATGATGCCAAACTGCTGGTAGACTGGATGGAAGATTACATCAAGCAGCGCGTGCCCACCCCCGATATGCTTTTGAACCGCATTACCGAGCTGGGCGAGCCTGCCGAGCGTCGTCTGCTTTTGCTTCTCCAAAAAGAGCGCGCCCCGCAGGAAGCCCGCATGCTGGCAGTTTCCCTGCTGAACGAGCTGCAGAGCCTGCTGCCCATGGATCTGTACATTCAGTGGCAGAAGGACCGCAAGACAGAGGACGATCTGTGCGATGCCGCCGCCGAAAGCCTAATTCAGATGGGCGAGGATGCCGTGCCCGCCATGATGGCCGCCCTTGATGAAGCCAACGATGCCGGCCGCGAAGCCCTGTGCTCCGCCCTTTCGCATTATCCGGATCCCACCGGCCGCGTATTGGAGGAGCTGCTGCGTCTGATTCGTCTGCCCGATGCCAATGTTGCCGTACTGGCAGGATACCTGGGCAGGCTGGGGGACGACCGTGCGCTGGAAACGCTGATTGACCTTGCGCTGAGTGAGGAGATCAGTTATCTGACCTACATTGAACTGCGTTCCGCCATCGAGGAGCTGGGCGGCGACGCGCCCGAGCGCACATTTGATGCAGATGACCCCGAATATGAGGCCATGGCACAACTGCAAATGAACTTCGGCAAAAAGGACGGCGATGCATCCGATGCTGATCCGGATGCGCCCAACGCTCCCGAAATGCCCGATGCCCCCCGTAACGGAGATTACCTGCAATGATTTGTGAACGCTGCGGCACACAATCCGATAACGGCGCCCGCGTATGTCCCCGCTGCGGCGCGCCGCTGCATGCCTATACGGGAAAGGGCGGCGTAGCCTCCATCCGTCAGGGACGCAGCCACGAGCCGCCGCGTGTTTACGGCACAATTTCCGATCGTCCCGCCGCGCGGGAGGATCGCTATGCCGGTGATGCCGGACGGCCTGACAACCGCCGCGGTGTACAGTCCGGCAAGCGCGGTGCGGGAGAGCGCAAAAAACACGTCGGAAGCCCTGCCCCCGTCACGCGTATCCGGGGAATCAATTATGCCCTGCTGTTCACCGTTCTGGGCAGCATGTTCCTTGTGCTGATTGCCGCGGTTTTCGTGCTGGCAATCAAGACAAGCACGGGACAGCTGATTTTGATGCGCGCCGTTTCCGGGAAAGTGGAGAAGGAAGAAAAAGTTATCTCCATGATCGGCGATGAGGCCGCTGCCGAAGCACTTTGGACCATCGGCGGAGACAAACTGGACCAGGGCTATATTTCCCGCGCCATTGAAATATTCCGGCAGGCATACGAGCTAAACCCCGAAATCGACAATCTCTACAGCCGCCTGATGGAATTGGCCGATGCCTACGAAGCCTCCGGACAGACGGACAATGCCGAAGCAACCTATTATCAGCTGTATACCGAGGTAGACCCCTCACAGCCCCTTGCCTACCGCAACGCCATTGCCATCATGACCGATCAGGGGCGTCTGTTTGAAGCCACGGATTTGATGTCCACGGCCTATACAAACACGGGCGAATTGAACTTCAAGGCTCAGCGGGAGCAGCTTGTCCCCTTGGCGCCCACCGCCACCCTGGAAACGGGACGTTTGATGTATGAGCGCACGACGGAGCTGGTATCCTCCCAGGGCTATGATATTTATTACCTGATGGATGATGAGAAAGGACAGCTTCCGGAGGACGGCATCCTGTTTGAGGATCCGATTACGCTGACGGAAGGCGTACATACCATCCGTGCCGTCTGCGTATCCTCCTCCTTGGTCAGCGATGAGGCATCGTTCAAATACACCATCTACTTCCCGACGCCCAGCGCCCCGAAATCCCGTATCCTCAGCGGCACGTATGACCGTCAGGTGCGCGTCAGGCTGTATATGGACATGTCCCAGGATACCGCAGGGCAGGAGATTACCATCTACTACACCATCGACGGCACCACGCCCAACAGTGAATCGCCCATTTACACCGATGAAGGCTTCCTGCTGCCCGGCGGACGTGTCAAGGTGCGCGCCGTTGCCGTCAACCAGTACGGAAAGGTCTCCAATGAACTGGTAGCGGATTTCAGGATCAATGTAAAATACAAAACCTTCTTCCGCGATACAAATGACCAGTTCAAGTCCTTTACCGTGGGCGAAACCGGCTACGATGCCATCAAAAAGCTCTACGGCGAAGGGCAGACGGAAATTGTGGAGGACAGCAACACCACAAACGGGCAGGCTTTGAAGGTTACCTATGATTGGGGCGAAATGCGCTTCAGCGCCATCGGCGAAACGCTGATTTCCGTCAGCACAAACTACGCCTCCATGGTCGGACCGCGAAGCACGCGCGTAGGGATGAAGCTGGATGAGGTGACCGAGCAGTTCCGTGATATGGGGCAGGTTGCCAATGCCCGCGGCAACCGCAGCATCTACTATGACGAATCCGTCGGTTACGGTCGTTATTACAAGGACAGTGACACGACCGGGCATCTGGAATATGTGTACAACCGTGAGGACGGCGGCCTGACCACATTGACCTATGAGCTTGAAAACGGCGTCGTCACGCGCATTCGCATGGAATTATCCAATGTAAGTATTCCCTGATCCTACAGTTAATTTATACCTTTTTTACTGATTTCATTGACAAATCGCATTTTGTATGTTACCATGAATTAGCTGCCTTGGTATAGGGCAGAAAAGCAAGGAAAAACAAGGATCAAAAATGGAGAGTGACAAACACATGGACATGAATCAGAGTCGCCGCGATTTTCTGCGCACCACCGGCAAGGGTTTGCTGGGTGTTGCCGCCGTTTCTATGCTGCCCGTTGGTCTCAACAGCGCTGCTGCTGAGGGTATCGAAGCCCCCGCTTGGCCCTGGAAATGGGAAAAGCTGGATCCCCAGGAAGTAATGGAAGCCGGTTATAAGGCTTTCTACACCCACGGCGGCTGCTGCGCCGGTGCTGTCGCCGCTATTATCGAGACCATGGCCGCCAAGTTCGGCTATCCCTACAACCAGCTCAACGCCCGCATGTTCGCCAATGGTGCCGGCGGCTACGGCCAGCAGTCTCTGTGCGGCTCTCTGGGCGGCTGCTGCGCGATTTTCGGCCTGTTCTGCGAGGGCAGCGATGCCGGCGCTCTGCGCAATGAGCTCTATGCCTGGTACAAGGAAAAGCCCTTCCCGGAATATCAGCCTGAGTTCAAGGCTCCCACCACCACCATCGCCGGTTCCGTGGAATGCCGTGACTCCGTAAACAAGTACATGGATGCCACCGGCTTCACCATGGCGGATGACGGCCGCAAGGCTCGCTGCGCCGCCGTTACCGGTGAGACCGCCGCGAAGGCTGTTGAAATCCTGAACGTGCACTTTGGCTATTCCGAGGCTGTTGTCGAAGAGACCGCCGAAGAAGCCACTGCCGATAACGAGTTCATCGGCGAGGCCACCAGCGAAATCGGCGGCCCCATCAAGGTTAAGGTCACCATGGACGGCGACAAGATTGCCAAGATCGAAGTGCTCAGCCACAACGAGACCGCCGGCATCTCCGACCCCGCCTTCAAGCTGGCTGATACCATCAAAG
>CAVFPH010000003.1:0-50055 GCA_963624325.1 bacterium | reverse complement strand
GCCCTGATGGTTGGCAAGAGCACCATGATCATGGCCATCGCCATGATTGCCTTCTACTGGCTGGGCACGGCGCGCAATGTGCGCAATCTGGTGTTCATGTACCGCGACCGTGAGTACAACCTGGCCTCCCGCTGCTTGGGCACGGGGCTCTGGCGTATTCTGGCCAAGAACATTTTCCCCTATCTGGTCAGCGTAATCATCCTGCGCCTGGCACTGTCCATCCCCGGCATTATCGCCTATGAAACCACGCTGTCCTACCTGGGTCTGCTGGATATCTCCACCCCCTCGCTGGGCATCCTGCTGCGCAACGCCCGCAGCTATTTCCTGGATTATCCGTACCTGCTGATTTTCCCCGCAGCCATTGTTTCGCTGATTACCATCACCTTCTATCTGGTCGGTAATGCGTTCTCCGATGCCTGCGATCCGCGCAATCACGTGTAAGGGGAGGGGACAAAATGAGCGAACAGGCAGTTGAAAAATACGGCATTGATTTTCAGGAGCGTGCCAAGCAGATTTTAAGCACCGAGCCGATTTTGGCCGCCAAGGATCTGGAGGTTCAGTTTACCCTGCGCGGCGAAAAGCTCAATGCCATCCGTAAGTGCTCCCTGGATCTCTATGACGGCGAAACGCTGGCCATCGTGGGCGAGTCCGGCTCGGGCAAGTCTGTTTTCACCAAATGCTTTGTGGGCATGCTGGATAAAAACGGCTCCATCACCGGCGGTTCCATCATGTATAACGGTCAGGATCTGACCAAGTTTACCACAGAAAAGGAATGGCGCACCATCCGCGGCGGAAAGATCGCCATGGTGACGCAGGACCCCATGACCAGCCTGAACCCGCTGAAGAAAATCGGCGTGCAGATTCAGGAGGCCATTGAGCTGCATCAGGGCTTGCGCGGCCGCGAGGCCAAGCGCGAAGCCATCCATATGCTGGAGCTGGTGGGCATCCCCGATCCGGAGCGCCGCTACAATCAGTATCCGCATGAATTTTCGGGCGGCATGCGTCAGCGCGTCGTGATCGCCATCGCCGTGGCCTGCCGTCCGCAGATCCTGATCTGCGATGAGCCGACCACTGCTTTGGACGTGACCATTCAGGCACAGATCCTGGACTTGATCCGCAAGCTGCAGCGTGAGCAGCACATGACCATCATCTACATCACCCATGACCTGGGCGTTGTGGCCAATGTAGCTGACCGCGTGGCCGTAATGTATGCCGGACAGATTGTGGAAATCGGCATGGTCAACGAAATCTTCTTTGATGCATGGCATCCCTACACTTGGGCGCTGCTGGGCGCACTGCCGCAGCTGGGCGTCAAGGGCGAGAAGCTGCCCGCTATCGACGGTACGCCGCCGAACCTGTTCAACAAGGTTGTGGGCGATTCCTTTGCGCCCCGCAACCATAAGGCACTTAACATTGACTTCCTGGAAGAGCCGCCGCTCTTTGATGTAACCCCCACCCATCAGGCCAAAACCTGGATGCTGGACCCCCGCGCACCGAAGATCGAGCAGCCTGACACCATCCGCAAGCTGAGCAGCCAGCATCTGCTGGAAGCCGATCCCGTCAGCCACATGGAGCATCCGCATCTGGATCCCAACCGTGAACCGCTGATTGAGGTAAAGGATCTGCAGATTACCTTTGGCGCGGGACGTAAGAAGTTTGTTGCGGTAAACGATGTAAACTTCACCATTTATCGCGGTGAAACCTTCTCTCTGGTGGGCGAGTCGGGCTCCGGCAAAACCACCATCGGCCGTGCCATCGTGCGCATCAATCCCGTCACCAATGGCGAAATCCTCTTTAAGGGACGCCGCATCAGCGGCAAGATCAGCAAGGAACTGGATACCGAAGTCATCCGCAGCTGCCAGATGATCTTCCAGGATCCGATGGCCTCCCTGAACGAGCGCGCCAAGGTGGATTACATTGTGTCCGAGGGCATTATCAACTACCACCTGTACAAGGATAATCAGGATCGCGAGGACAAGGTACAGCATGCATTGGAAGAAGTTGGCCTTCTGCCAGAGTTCTCCAGCCGCTTCCCGCATGAGTTCTCGGGCGGTCAGCGTCAGCGCATCGGCATCGCCCGCAGCCTGATCATGCAGCCCGAATTCATCGTGGCCGATGAGCCGATTTCGGCACTGGATGTTTCCATCCGTGCGCAGGTGCTGAACCTGCTGAACGAATTGAAGAAAAAGCGCAACCTGACCTACTTGTTTATCGCTCATGACCTGAGCGTGGTGCGCTTCATCTCCGACCGTATTGCGGTTATTCACAAGGGCCGTATCGTGGAGTTGGCCGAGGCCGAGGAGCTCTTCCGCCATCCGCTGCATCCCTACACCCGCGCGCTGCTTTCTGCCGTGCCCAATCCCAATCCGTACCTGGAGCGCAGCAAGAAGTTGCTGGTGTACGATCCGTCCGTGCATGATTATTCCGTGGACAAGCCCGAATGGTGCGAAATCCTGCCCGATCATTTTGTGTACGGCAATGCACCCGAGCTGGACGGCTACCGCAAGGAACTGGGACTGTAATAAAGATTTAAACGAAAAACCCGACTGCCGAATGACAGCCGGGTTTTTGAATGCGGAATAAACAGATAATAGACGTGCGTCAGCGCGATCCTTTGTCAATGATGCGCCGCAGCGCAGGCAGAACGGCCTTGTACAGGATGGGTGCGGCAACGATGGCTACGCCGGCGTTGATGATGGAAGGGATGAATTTGCTCAGCATTGTGGCCCATACGGTGCTCATGGGGAAGCCGTATACAAAGACCTGATAAACAAAGGTCTTCAGCATGTAAAGGGCAACATAGGTCAGCGCGCCGCATATGGCGGCAACGACCGAGCGGACAAAGCTGTCACTGCGGGCGGATTTGCCGCGCAGAACCTTTGCGCATACCCAGGCCATCATGAATTTGCTTACAAAGGTGATCACAATGTTGAAAAAATCATACCCGTGAAAAGCATCGTACAGCGCGGAACCGATACCCGCTGCCAAACCGCCGCTTGCACTGCCGAACAGCATGCCGGCAAGCAAACACATGGCATTGGCGAAGTGAACCATAGACCCAAGGAAGGGAAAACGAAACAGGGTAACAACATAGATAATGGCAGCCATCACGCCGATAAATGCCAGCGTGTAGGTGTTCATGTGCTGCTTTTTCATGGAAAGACCTCCCCAAATCACTGATAAGATACGCCCGCAATCATAGCACAGTTTCACTGTCCGTGCAAGATGAAGCGTCAGACTTTTTACGCATTCCCGCACGCTGGACGATTCCGATCAGCTGGCCCGAAATGATGACTGTCAAAAGGGAGTACAGAATGCGGCGCAGGGGAATATAGCTGAGAGACAGGCTGAGAACAATCAGATCGCTGACCAGATAAATCCACTGGATGGGAACGTGCGTGACATGCTCAAGTGCCATGGACAGCGCATCGTCTCCGCCGGGGGCACCGCCTGCACGCACACACAGCCCAACGCCGATGCCAACAAACAGCGCGCCTAACAGCGCGGCAATCAGCGGATGCTCGGAAAACTCCGGAAAAAGGATGGGAAACTGCTCAAATATGGCATAGAACAGTGAAAATGCGCCGCCGGCAATGATGGAACGCACCATAAAACCATGGCCAAGCAGCCGCCAGCCAAGCAGGTAGCAGGCAGCGTTCAGAACCAGAGAACTGATGGATGGGGATACATTCAGCCAATGATGTCCCAGCAGCGTCAGCCCAAGCACACCGCCTTCTGTGACGCCCGATATGGAGTGTACCTGATAGAGACCGAAGGCTAATATGCAGCTTCCGATAAGCAGCAGAAACAGCTCCCTGCGTGTAAGGGTGCAGGAAGCAAGCAAGGCTTTGATTTTTTTCATAATGGCAAGACCCTTTCTATGCATTGTCAGCGGAAAACGCATAAAAAGTGCCTATGACGGCGAGCGCATTTTTGCCGGCTTTGCCGCCGCTGCGCAATGGGGCAAAATAAAACCTCCTTTGAATGGCTAAAAGCGTCAGTCAAGATAGTCCAGCGTGCCATGCTCGGTATCCAGATGCACCCGGCGGCCGATATCCAGAATTGCATGGGAATGTCCATGCCCGAAATCATCGCAGGCGGCAACCGGGATGCCCCAGCGTTCCCCAAACCGTGTCAGACGGGCAAATAACTCCGGGTAATTCTTTTCGGAATAGTGACCGAAAAGCAAACCGGAAATGCGGCCCATGAAACCGCTTTGCTCAATGTGCGTCAGCATGGCGCTGATGTAGGCACGGTCGCCGAACTGCTCATGATCTTCCAAGAACAGCACGTATTTTTCATTGGGATCGAGCGGCAGATAATCACCGCCCAGCATGAGCGCGATATTGCGCAGATAGCCGCCGATCAGGATGCCATCCGCCTGTCCCTTGCAGAGCAGATTCCACGGCGTATTTGCAATGTGCGTCTCTGCATTGCCCATCAGGTGCTGCATAAAGTGATCATAGTCATAGGCACGCAGATCGGCAAAAGCGCCGGGAGACATGCCGTAATAGGTGGTGATGCCGGTGCGGGACCAGACGGCACTGAGCACAAAGGTGCCGTCACTGTAGCTGCACAGACGCTTGGGATGAGCGCGCAGATAATCGTAATCGATCAGCGAAAGCACCTCGTTCCCAGCTTCTCCGCCGCCAAAGAGGATCAATTGAACACTCGGATCGTGGATCAGCTGATTCAGATCGTCCGCCCGCTCCTGTGGTGTGGCCAGATACGTGTCGGCAGTGCTGTACAGGTTATCGGCTTCTATAACCCGAAAACCGCGGCGGCGCAGCTGATACAGGATCGGCCGGTACTTTTCATAAACCGCAATATGACTGGGCGAACAAATGCCGATTGTGCCGCCCCTGGAGAGAATGGGAGCAATCATGGCAGTTCCTCCTGCAGCATGGTCAGATAAACACCCCACCGCTGCCTGTTTACGGCAACAAAGACGGGATTATCGGTAAAATTGAGCAATTCCTTGGGCGTCATCCAGCGATAGGCAACGGTTTCACCCGGCTGGAGGATGATATCATCCTTATTGCCTGCATAGCGGCATATATAGCCGTAATAAATGCTGTGGCTTTGCGGCCACGTGATTTGATAGGCGGGGGAAAGCGTATCGGCAACGATGCCGGTCTCTTCCCGCAGTTCCCGCATAGCCGCCTGCAAAGGCGATTCCCCAGCGATGACACCGCCGCCGACACTCAGTTCCCAACAGTTTGGAAAGGCAGGTTTGCTTGGATCACGTAGGGTAAGCAGAAAGCTGCCGTCCGTGTGCCGAACCAGGATATCGGCAACCAAATGAAATTCCCCTGCGGGGACGTCCTCCCCGCGGATGAGGGTATGCCCGAGGCTTCTGCCGCGGGCATCATAGGCATCCCAAAGCTCCATATGCCTGCCTCTTACAGGTTCAGATAGCCCTTGAGCACCTTGAGGGTATTGAATACGCCGTCCACGTGGCTGCGCTCATAGCCGTGACTGGCATATACGCCCGCGCCGATCAGCCCGTGGCGGATATCATTGCCTGCGCGCAGCGTGGCTTCCACATCCGAACCGTAGGAAGGGTATACATCCACCGCGTAATCTGCGCCTTCGCGCTTGGCAGCGTCAATCAGCTTTCCGACCACTTCATAACAATATGGGCCGCCGGAATCTTTTGCACAGATGGATACCTGGCGTTCGGTGCACTGCACACCATCGCCTACACAGCCCATATCCACACTGATGGCTTCTGTAACGCCTGCAGGCACAGAGGCAGATCCGCCATGACCGACCTCCTCATATACGGTGATGTGCGCATAGACACGGCGGGCAGGGATCAGGGCATGATCCTTCATATATTTGGCCAGCCCCAGCAGAATGCCGACGGACAGTTTGTCATCCAGAAAACGGCTTTTGATGTAGCCGGAGGCCGTTACACGGGTGCGGGGCTCAAAGCAGACGATATCGCCGACCTCGATGCCCAAAGCACGCGTATCCTGCGCGGAGGAAACATCCTCATCCAATACGATTTCGGTGGTTTCAAAATCGCGCTTCGTGTCGTTGTATTTGGTGTTTACATGGACGGAGGCATTGCACAGCTGCAGGGTGCCTTCGATGATCCTGCCGCTGCGGGTGTAAACACGGACATTTTCGGTTTCACCGTTTTCGGCACGCATGCCGCCAAGGTTGGTTATGCGCAGGCGGCCGCTGCTTTTGATTTCCGCAACCATGCCTCCCAGCGTATCGGCATGTGCCTCCAGAAACAGCGCATCCTGCGCATCCTGACCGCCAAGATCAACCAGAACGCCGCCTTTGCAGGTGATGTGAGCATCGTAGCCCAAAGAAGAAAAAGCATTCAATACCCACTGCGCGGCAGCGGCGGTGAAGCCGGATGGACTGTCAACGGCAAGCAGTTTTTGGGTTTGATCTACGGCATAGAGCGCATATTCCCGTTCCATACGAATACCTCCTTTTATCTACACGGATAGTCTACCATACCGAAAAGAAATTGTAAAGCAGAGAGCAAAGGGCGTCAAGAGAAGGCTCGCATTTATTTTGGCAATATAATGCCAACCAGATCGTACAATTTTGTTATGCAGACAGTTGCATTCCGGATGCTTTTTTGCTATAATCAATCCGTACCGATTCTTCGATACGAAAGGAATGGTGCGTAGTGCGCATCGGTGTTACCGAAATCCTTTTGATCTTGGCGCTGGCCCTGGTGCTGTTCGGCGGCAGCAAGCTGTCGGGCGTGGGCAAGGCATTGGGACAGAGCATTCGTGAATTCAAAAAAGAAGTTGGCAGCGACAAGGAGAACTCTGAAACGGCGGAGACCGAAAAGAAGTCCGAGTGAGCTGCTGCCGGGAGCGATCTGTCACCCATGAGGAGAGGTACGCAACGGAAATAAAGAAAATGCGTTCCTTAACCTGACGAAGAATAAGGTGCTCCGGGTGCTGCTGAAGCCCGTCATGATGCTTTTCGTAATCGTGAAAAGCAGCCGGGAAAGCAAGCTGAATAAAAAAATAAACACACTGTCCCACAAAGATAAGGGGGAGTAGCTGGCGGCTTTGGCCGCGACAGAGGCGTCAATGCACGGCCGAAGGGCCCGCTTCTGGATGAAATAGCGAGACTCTTATTGCGATTTAGCATCGCAATAGGAGCCTCGCTTTTTATAGATTGCAGGGAGTGCGATGCGGAACAGGCACTGCCAATGTGCTTCCGCCTGCCGATCCTTGCCCGCATACTGTATAATGTTATAATTTGAGGAGGCCGTCAATCATGGAAGCACTGTTTTCAAACGTACTCAACCTGCAATGGCAGCAGGTGGTAATGTGGGGTGTCGGCGCACTGCTGATTTACCTTGCCATTGCCAAGGATATGGAGCCCACCCTGCTGCTGCCGCTGGGCTTTGGCGCTATTCTGGTCAACCTGCCCTGCTCCGGCGCGGTAACGCAGACAATCAACGGCTTTATTGAGCAAGGGCCGCTCAGCGTGCTTTTTGACGCAGGCATTGCCAATGAGCTGTTCCCGCTGCTGCTTTTCATCGGCATCGGCGCGATGATTGACTTTGGCCCGCTGCTTTCCAACCCGAAACTGATGATCTTCGGCGCAGCGGCTCAATTCGGTATCTTCTTTACCCTGTGCCTGGCCTCTATGTTCTTTGATATCAACGATGCCGCATCCATTGCCATCATCGGCGCGGCGGACGGCCCTACCGCAATTGCAGTGGCACAAAAACTGGGCAGCAAGTACCTGGGTGCCATCATGGTGGCTGCCTATTCCTATATGGCCCTGGTGCCCGTTATTCAGCCCCCTGTCATTCGCCTGCTGACCACCAAGAAAGAGCGCATGATCCGCATGCCCTATCATGAGCACAGCGTATCCAAGACTACGCGCATTCTGTTCCCCATCCTGACTACTGTGGTGGCAGGGCTGGTGGCTCCCGCGTCCGTTGCGCTGGTCGGCTTCCTGATGTTCGGCAATCTGATTCGGGAGTGCGGTGTGCTGGATTCTCTGTCCGATACCGCGCAGCATGTGTTGGCCAATCTGATTACCATCCTGCTGGGCCTTACCATTGCCTCCCAGATGAAGGCGGAGCAGTTCCTGAGCCCCGACACCCTGCTGATTCTGGGCCTGGGCTTGGTGGCCTTCATCATGGATACCGCGGGCGGCGTGCTGTTTGCCAAGTTCCTGAACCTTTTCCTGAAGGAAAAAATCAACCCGATGATCGGCGCGGCGGGTATCTCCGCATTCCCGATGTCAGGCCGAATTGTGCACAAAATGGGCCTGAAGGAAGATCCTTCCAACTTCCTTTTGATGCACTCCATCGGCGTCAACGTATCCGGCCAGATTGCCTCGGTCATCGCGGGCGGCCTGATCCTCAATTTCTTCCTGCATTAAGGAGGCAGTGTCATGCAGATTCATATTGGTGCTTTTGTTGAAAACTTAAAGTATATGGGCCTGGGAATGCTGGGCATTTTTGCGGTCATCGGCGTGATTGTGCTGGCGGTATACCTGCTTCGCCTGATTGACAAAAAGTAATCGGATAAAGGAAGAAAAACGATGATCCGCAAAGCTTCCATGCAGGATATATCTGCTGTTCTGGATATCTACGCCTATGCCCGCAAATTTATGGCCGATACCGGAAACCCTGCCCAGTGGGGGGACGGCTATCCGCAAAGGGATGTGCTGGAACGGGATGTTGATCAGGGACAGCTGTATATCATTGAAGAGGACAATGCCCCTGTCGGCGTGTTTGCCTTTATCATCGGCGCAGATCCTACCTATGCCGTAATTGACAATGGCAGCTGGCTGTCGGATGCTCCCTACGGCACGATTCACAGAATTGCCGGAAACGGGAAGGCTCATGGGCTGCTGCAGCAGGCCGTAGCCTTTTGCGGACAGCAGATTGCGCATTTGCGCATCGATACGCACGCGGACAACCGCATTATGCAGCACCTGATTGCAAAGTGCGGCTTCAGCTGCCGCGGCATTATCTACGTGCGGGGCGGTTCGCCCAGAATCGCCTACGAGCTGGTATAAAATCAAAGGGGCTTCCGGATGATCGGAAGCCCCTTTCACGTGGTTCAAATTGCTTTTACGGGTTCCACACCGCGCTGTCCACAAAGGCACGCCCTGCCTCGGTGTCAAAGCTGTATATGATGCAATAATCCTGATCGGGCGTACGATAAATGCGGCCGCAGCAGGCTTCATAAGGCTGAAACTCTGTCGCAAAGCGGAACGCCATCATAACCGTGCCATCCGGCAGGGTATCCAGCGCGGTTATCTGCAAGTCCGATCCGGCGATGCCGAGCATGATGCGTCTTTCCACAGCAGCGGATAACATTTTCTGCAAGGCTTCAGCCGTATCATCATCGGGCACGATGCCCGCCTGAAATTGCTCGGCATACATGATTTCCCCATCCTGCGTAAAGCAAACCCAATAGGGAATGTAGCCATCTGCCTGCTTGCCTTGCCGTACCGAGGCCGGAAAGGTAACCGTCAGCCGGCCAATCGTCTGCTCACATGGGGTTGTCAGCGATGCGGTCAGGTTTTCCAGCGCCTCATCGGATAGGGGACGCATATGAGAGACGATTTCCTGTCCGCGTTCGTCGTTGGTAACCATGGCCAGCACCATGGTGGTGCCATCCATGAGAGCGTTGCCGAGATACTCCACATCCGGCAAATCGCCGTATTGGTAAGTGAACTGCACGTTGACATACGATGCATCCCCGACTGTGATTTCCTGCGCACCGATTTGCTTGAATTGCCCGTTGAATGCTTTCACGATGATCAGACTGGCATAATTCAGGACGGACTGCACTTCAAGGTCGATGTCCTTGGCTTCCTGATCTTTGAGAAGAACCTTGATCTGCTCCATCAGCGGGGCAATGTCCGCCACGGCAATGCTGTATTCTCCATCCTCAGTGGTAAAATAATACTCCTTGCGCCAATTGAAAATTGTGTTTGCTTCCTGCTCCAATTGCTGCGGCAATTGCGGCAGGGCAAAGGCAATGTGCCCGGCAATCAGCTGATAGAGGGCGTAGTTGTCGGGCATTAGCTCGAGGGCTGCATCTGCGTCCTCGTCGGTATCGGCTGTTTTACTTGGTGCGGCTGTACCGCTAAACAGGCGATTATAGGATTTGTCGGCATAGGCGGATGAAACGAGGCAGGCAATCAGTGCGATGGTCAACAGCAGGGACAGCAAGCGATACTTCATAACGAACCTCCTTCATTGTTTATGCTGTCATCTTCATGATACAGGATTTCCCCAAAAAAGCAAGCGCTTCAATTGTAAAATAAAAAGCCAAGGCAGGCTTTCAACCTCCTTGGCTTTTTTAAGGCTATTTTTTAAATATCATCGCTTGGATCTGCGGTTTCGTCCGACATGGCATTCTCTGCGGCACCTTCGGAAAGGGCATCTGCTGCCTCGTCTTCCTTTTCGGCACGGGCAACACCCACAATGCGGCTGCCGTCGCCTACGCGCATCAGGCGTACACCCTGCGTGGTGCGTCCGCATACGCGGATGCTGTCCACAGGCGTACGGATGACTGTGCCGTCATCGGTGATCAGCAGGATGTCTTCATCATCCGCTGCCATCAGCTGAGCGGCCAGCAGGCCCGTTTTCTCGGTCAGATTCATGGCAGCTACGCCCTGACCGCCGCGGCCCTGCTCACGGTATTCATCGGGATCGGTACGCTTGCCGTAGCCGTTCTCGGTGATGGACAACACCTTTTCATCCTCATCCACTACGCACATGGAAATGACGCTGTCATCCTCACGCAGCTTCATGCTGCGGACACCCTGACTGGCACGTCCCATGGAACGAACATTCTTTTCGTTGAAGCGGATGGCCTTGCCACGGCGGCTGCCCAGCAGCAGCTCGCGGCTGCCGTCGGTCAGCTCCACCGATACCAGTTCATCGTCCTCACGCAGGATGATGGCAATCAGGCCGCTCTTGCGCAAGTTGGCAAACTCATCCAGCGGCGTTTTCTTGATCAGCCCCTGCTTGGTAGCCATCATCAGGTAATGGCCTTCGGGCATATCGGGCATGGGAATCATGGTGGTAACCTTTTCGCCTGACTGCAGCTGCAGCAGATTGATGATCGCCGTGCCGCGGGCGGTGCGCCCGGCCTCGGGAATCTGGAAGCACTTCATCATGTAGCAGCGGCCGCGGTTGGTGAAGAACATGATATCCTCATGCGTGTTCACCACGCGGATCTGTTCGGCGTAGTCCTCGTCCCGCAGGCTCTGGCCGGCAACACCCTTGCCGCCGCGGTTCTGCGCGTGATAGGTGGATTTGGGCAGGCGCTTTACATAGCCGAAATGCGTCAGCGTGACTACCATGTCATCGCGGGCGATCAGGTCTTCCACGTCGATTTCACCTTCTACGGTGCTGATCTCAGTGCGGCGCTCATCGCCGAATTTATCACGAATTTGAATTAATTCATCCTTGATGACGGACAGCAGCAAATGCTCATCCGCCAGGATGGAGTTAAGATAGGCAATCGTCTTTTCAAGCTCCTGATATTCGGCCAGCAGCTTGTCCAACTCCAGGTTGGTCAGGCGGGCCAGACGCATGTCCAGAATGGCCTGCGCCTGCTTATCGCTGAAATCAAAGCGGGCAATCAGTTCAGCCTTGGCGGAGGGCACATCCTTGCTGTGACGGATGATGTGCACGATTTCGTCAATGCTGTCCATGGCCTTGAGCAGGCCTTCCAGAATGTGGGCGCGGGCTTGGCTCTTGTCCAGATCATACTTGGTGCGGCGGGTGACAACATCCTTTTGATGCTCGATATACCAGTACAGCATATCATGCAGGGAAAGGATCTTGGGTTCACCATGTACCAGCGCCAGCATGATGACACCAAAGGTATCCTGCAGCTGGGTGTGCTTGTACAGGAAGTTGAGCACCACCTGCGGCTGCACATCGCGCTTTAGGTCAATTACAATGCGCATACCGTTGCGGTCGGATTCATCACGGATATCGCTGATGCCGTCCAGACGTTTTTCGTGTACAAGCTCGGCGATCTTTTCTACCAGCTTGGCCTTGTTTACGCCGTAGGGAATTTCGGATACGATGATGCGGTCACGGCCGTTGGCCAGCGTTTCCACCTCGGATTTTGCCCGTACCACGATGCGGCCGCGGCCGGTATGGTAGGCTTCGCGGATGCCGCTGCGGCCCAGAATAATGCCGCCGGTGGGGAAATCCGGCCCCTTTACATGCTCCATCAGGTCATCCAAGGTTGCATTCGGATGATCCATCAGGCAGATGGCGGCGTTGATGACCTCCGTCAGGTTATGGGGAGGGATGTTAGTGGCCATGCCTACGGCAATACCGGAGGAGCCGTTGACCAGCAGGTTGGGGAAGCGGCTGGGCAGCACTGTGGGCTGCATCAGCGTTTCATCAAAGTTGGGCATGAAATCGACGGTATCCTTGTCGATTTCGCCGATCAGGCTCAGGGCAATCTTGGACATGCGCGCTTCGGTGTAACGCATGGCGGCGGCACCGTCACCATCGACGGAGCCGAAGTTGCCTTGGCCTTCCACCAGCATATAGCGGGTGTTGAAATCCTGCGCCAAACGCACCATGGCATCATAGACGGCGGTATCGCCGTGGGGATGATATTTACCCAGTACATCACCAACGATACGCGCGCTCTTGCGGAAGGGCTTATCGGGGGTCATGCCCAGCTCATTCATGGCGTAGAGAATACGGCGATGGACGGGCTTGAGGCCGTCGCGCACATCGGGCAGCGCGCGGTTGATGATTACGGCCATGGCGTAGGATATGAAGCTCTTTTTCATCTCCTGTTCCAGATTTACCGGAATCAGGCGATCCTGAATATCACTCATTATTTCATTCCTTTCACTGAATCGGCAGGGGAGATGGGATCAAAGGCATTCCCTTACAGATCCAGGTCGGTGACCATATCGTAATTCTGCTCGATAAACTCGCGGCGCGGCTCCACCTTGTCGCCCATCAGCAGGCTCATGATTTCATCGGCGGCCATGGCATCCTCCACGCTCACCTTCATCATGGTACGGGTTTCAGGGTTCATGGTGGTGGTCCACAGCTGCTCGCTGCTCATTTCGCCCAAGCCTTTATAGCGCTGAATTTCGGGCTTCGGGTCACGGCCGATCTTCTGCATCAGCTTTTCCAGCTCGGAATCGTCATAGACGTAATATTCCTGCTTGTTTTTCGTTACCTTGTACAGCGGCGGCATGGCAATGTATACATAGCCGTTTTCGATCAGCGGACGCATGTAGCGGTAGAAGAAGGTGAGCATCAGAATGCGGATGTGCGCACCGTCAACATCGGCATCCGTCATGCACACGATGCGGTGATAGCGCAGCTTGTCGGCGTTAAACTCTTCTCCGATGCCGCAGCCGAAGGCCGTGATCATGTTTTTGATTTCCTGATTGAGCAAAATCTTGTCCAGCCGCGTTTTTTCAACATTCAGGATTTTGCCGCGCAGGGGCAGGATGGCCTGGTAGTGACGGTCGCGCCCCGTCTTGGCGCTGCCGCCTGCCGAATCGCCCTCTACGATGAAAATTTCGCATTTTGCCGGGTCACGCTCGGAGCAATCGGCCAGCTTTCCGGGCAGAGAGGCGGATTCCAGCACGGTCTTGCGGCGGGTCAGGTCACGCGCTTTGCGGGCGGCCTCACGCGCACGGGCGGCGTTGCAGCAGCGGTCCAGAATTGCGCGTGCCACGGCGGGGTTTTCCTCCAGATAGGTGGACAGCCCCTCGGCCACCATGGCATCCACGATGGGACGTACCTCGCTGTTGCCCAGCTTGGATTTGGTCTGGCCTTCAAACTGCGGTTCGTGCATCTTGACCGATACAATGGCCGTCAGGCTTTCGCGCACATCCTCGCCCTTCAGGTTTGCGTCCGCATCCTTCAGCACGGGGGGGCGGCACTTGTTGCGCCCGTAATCATTGATAACACGGGTAAGCGCCGACTGGAAGCCCATCAGGTGCGTACCGCCTTCGGGCGTGTGGATATTATTGGCAAAGGTGTAGATGTTTTCGGCATAACTGTCGTTATACTGAAGGGCAGCTTCCACCGAAACGCCGTTCTTTACACCCTCCATGTAAATGGGCTCAGGGAAAAGCACCTCGCGGCTTTTGTTCAGATATTTGACAAACTCGCGGATGCCGCCTTCATAGTGGAAAACGCGCTCCTGCTCTTTGCCTTCGCGCTCATCCCGAAGCACGATTTTGATGCCCTTGTTCAGGAAGGCCATCTCGCGCATGCGGGTTTTCAGAATGTCGTAATTAAATTCAATGCCGGCATCAAATACGCCGTCCGGGTTTTCATCGCTGCGGATATCGGGCCAGAACTGCACCGTGGTGCCGGTACGATCCCCGGCATCTCCGATGATTTTCAGGTCATACTCGATCTTGCCGCGATTATATTCCTGACGATAAATTTTGCCGCCCTGATATACCGTTACCATCAGGTGACGGGACAGTGCATTTACAACGGATGCACCCACGCCGTGCAGACCGCCGGATACCTTGTATCCTTCGCCGCCGAACTTGCCGCCCGCATGCAGCATGGTCAGGCATACTTCCACTGCGGGACGCCCGACCTTGGGGTGGATGCCGACGGGAAAACCGCGGCCGTTATCCTGTACCTCTACCGAGGCATCGGCCTTGATGGTAATGATAATATCCGTGCAGTAGCCAGCAAGCGCCTCATCCACGGCGTTATCCACGATTTCATATACGCAGTGATGCAGACCGCGGTAATCGGTGGAACCGATATACATGCCGGGACGGCGGCGTACGGCCTCCAGCCCTTCCAGCACCTGAATATCGTCCGCATCATAGTGTCCCTGCGCATGCTCGGGATTCTGGGCCGCGTTCATTTCTTCCGTCATTTTTACCTCCATGGAGCGATGAAGATCGCGGCGTGCCAGCCCGATTTACGGACAAAAATCGCCGCTTGATGATCAAATCGGAATCAATTCGGCCAATAAAAATCGGCCTTCCGAATCTTGCTTATTATAACATAAAATCCGGTTTTGTACAAGATTTGTACTTATTAAAATGGAGAAGAAAATGAGCAGGCGAGCAAGCACATTCAGCCCGGCATTTCGCCGAAAGAAAATTGACATCCTGCCGCCGAAAATGCTATAATATCGCGGCGTGCGAAGAAACGCCGTGACAGAAATGATTAGGGAAGGAAATGAACCTGCTATGAATAAAAAGCCCGTAGTGCTGGTTGTTATGGACGGTGTCGGCAAAACCGATAAGGACCTTGGCAACATGGTGATGCACGCTTACACCCCCACATTGGATGAAATGATGAGCACCTGCCCCAATACCACCATTCAGGCACACGGTACGGCCGTTGGTCTGCCCTCCGATGATGACATGGGCAACAGCGAGGTTGGCCATAATGCCCTGGGCTGCGGGCAGATCTATGCGCAGGGCGCCAAGCTGGTAAACGAATCCATTGAATCCGGCAAACTGTTTGAATCGGAAACATGGAAAAAGCTGACCGGCCGCTGCGTTGAAAAGAAATCCACCCTTCACTTTATCGGCCTGCTTTCGGACGGCAATGTGCACAGCAACATTTCCCACCTGAAGGCGCTGATTGCCGATGCAAAGAAGCAGGGTGTGGCCAATGTGCGTGTGCATGCGCTGCTGGACGGACGCGATGTGCCTGCCACCTCCGCACTGCAGTATGTGGATGACATTGAAGCCTTTATGGCATCACTCAATGACGATACTTTCCATGCCTGCATTGCCAGCGGCGGCGGACGCATGAAGGTTACCATGGATCGTTATCAGGCCAACTGGCCCATGGTTCAACTGGGCTGGGAAACCCATGTACACGGCGTCGGCCGTCAGTTTGCTTCTGCCCGCGATGCCGTGGAAACCTACCGCAATGAGGAAGGCGTGATCGATCAGGATCTGCCCGCCTTTGTTATCGCCAAGGACGGCAAGCCCGTGGGAACGATTGAAGACGGCGACAGCGTGGTGCTGTTCAACTTCCGTGGCGACCGCGCGCTGGAAATCTCCATGGCCTTTGATGATGTTGACTTCAAGGCATTTGACCGCGGCCGCGTGCCCGATGTAATGTATGCCGGCATGCTGCAATACGATGGTGATCTGCATATTCCCACCAACTTCCTTGTAAATCCCCCTGCCATCCGCAACACGCTGAGTGAGCTGCTGGTGGGTGCGGGCATTGCCCAGTACGCTGTATCCGAAACCCAGAAATACGGCCATGTAACCTACTTCTGGAACGGCAACCGCAGCGAAAAGTTTGATGAAAACCTGGAAACCTTCGAGGAAGTTCCCTCCGATGTGCGTTCCTTTGACGAAGCGCCCTGGATGAAGGCTGCCGAGGTGACGGACAAGGTGATTGCGGCAGTTGAAAGCGGCAAGTACGGCTTTATCCGCTGCAATTATCCCAACGGCGATATGGTAGGCCATACCGGCAGCATGGACGCAACCCGCCTGGCGGTGGAGAGTGTTGACCTGGAGCTCCGCCGTGTGTGGAATGTCTGCAAGGCACATCACTGCGTGCTGCTGGTGACGGCTGATCACGGCAATGCCGATGAAATGCTGCAGAAAAACAAGAAGGGTGAGCTTCAGCCCCGCACCGCGCACTCTCTGAATCCCGTTCCCTTCATCGTTTGCGATGATGAGCCCCATGCCCTGAAGGAAGGCAAATTCGGCCTGGCCAACGTTGCGCCCACCGTTGCACAGCTGCTGGGCTTGATGCCCCCTGCTTGCTGGATGGAAGGCATGCTGAAATAAAATACTGCGGATACCGAAAAACGGCATCCTGATAAAGTCCCCTTGAAGCGAACATCGGGAAACCGATGACTTCAAGGGGATTTTACGTTGCGGTTTGTATATTTTGGCTGCCGGCATGTACATGCCAAAAGGATTGGCATAAAATCATCTCCGCCTATGTTCGTGACCATGACAATGCTCATGTTGTCTGCGGCGGAGGAAAAAAGAGAATCGGAACATTGGATATGCGGTACATATCCATTTCCATACGCTGCCTTGATCGCAGATGGGCTGGGCAATACCGATATCATCTTCAGCCACCCCAATGCGGTATATGCTGCGTTCCTCCTTATCCGGACTCGCTTTAGCTGCATTATATCGCGGAAAATCCGCTTGACAACGGTACGAAATCGTACTAAAATGCGCAGGTATGATTTCGTACCGAAAGGAGCCGGACGCATGCGGGAACCGACGCGAACCCTGCAAAGGTATACCTGCCTTCAAAATGAGATTGAGGAAGTTTACCACGATATCTCGCTGAAAATGGGGCTGACAGACAGCGCCACGATGATCCTATACACGCTTTGCAGCCATGAAAACAGCTGCCCGCTGCAGACGATCTGCCGCAGTACGGGGCTTAGCAAGCAGACGGTCAATTCCGCATTGCGCAAGCTGGAGGGGGAAAATATTGTTTTCTTAACCTCGGACGGGGCCAGAAGCAAGCGTGTTACCCTGACCGATGCGGGGCAAACGCTTGCATCG
Organism: bacterium; assembly: GCA_963624325.1. Taxonomy (GTDB): domain Bacteria; phylum Bacillota; class Clostridia; order Christensenellales; family Aristaeellaceae; genus SFMI01. The sequence goes on along the minus strand of CAVFPH010000003.1, from coordinate 32,553 downwards.
CGCACGGTTTGCCGCCTGGTGGCTGCCGAAAACGAAATTTTTGATTCCTGGCAGCCGGAAGAACGGGAACAATATATTGTTCTGACTGAAAAATACCTGCTTGCTTTGCGGGAAAAGCTAAAAAATAATTTTTAATGAAAAGGTGCAGCTATGAAAATTCAGCTTTCAGATCACTTTGATACCCGCAGATTACTGCGTTTTTCTCTGCCGTCCATTGTGATGATGGTCTTTACGTCGATATACGGCGTGGTGGATGGCTTCTTTGTATCCAACTTTGCGGGAAAAACCGCCTTTGCCGCAGTTAATTTTATCATGCCGCTGCTGATGATTCTGGGCTGCGTTGGATTTATGTTCGGCACGGGCGGCAGCGCCCTGATATCAAAAACATTGGGCGAAGGCGAAAAAAAGAAGGCCAACGAAATTTTTTCGCTTATTGTCTACACATCCATCATTTGCGGAGCGGCGCTGGGTGCAATCGGCTTTATTTTTTTGCGTCCGCTGGCTTGCTTAATGGGCGCAACGGACGATATGCTGGATGATTGTGTGCTGTACGGCCGTATTGTGCTTGCCGCCCAGGTATTTTACGTGATGCAGTATGAGTTCCAGTGCTTGTTCGCCACTGCTGAAAAGCCAAAGCTGGGTTTGCGCGTAACTGTGGCGGCGGGTGTTGCTAACATTGTGCTGGATACGCTCTTTGTCGGGGTGTTCAAATGGGGAATTGCCGGCGCGGCGGCAGCCACATCCGTCAGCCAGATGATCGGCGGCGTGATTCCGCTGATCTATTTTGCCCGTCCCAACGGCAGCTTGCTTCGCCTGGGACGCTGCAGCTTTGACGGAAAGGCACTGCTGAAAACCTGCAGCAACGGATCCTCGGAATTTATGAGCAATGTATCCATGTCCCTGGTGAACATGCTCTACAATATGCAGCTGATGCACTATGCCGGCGAAAACGGCATATCGGCCTTTGGTGTACTGATGTACGTGAGCATGATTTTTCAGGCGATTTTCATCGGATATTCGGTGGGCGTGGCACCGGTGGTGGGGTACCATTACGGTGCGCAAAACCACCGGGAACTGCAGGGCTTGCTGAAACGCAGCCTGCGTGTAATCGGAATCTGCGCCGTGCTGATGTTTGCTGCCGGAGAAGGACTTTCCACGCCGCTGTCCCGTATGTTTGTGGGCTATGATGAAGAATTGATGAAAATGACGGCCAATGCGTTTGCCATTTTTTCCTTCTCCTTCCTGCTGTCCGGATTTTCTATTTTCGGCTCGTCCTTCTTTACCGCACTGAACGACGGCCTTACTTCCGCCCTGATCTCTTTCCTTCGGGCGCTTGTGTTTCAGGTAGCCGCGGTTCTTCTCTTCCCGCTCATCTGGGGCTTGGACGGGGTATGGCTGTCCATTGTCGCGGCCGAGGTCATGTCTGTAATCGTATTGATCCTTTTCCTGAAAACAAAGCGAATGAAATACGGCTACTGAGCGCAGAAACAGCCGAAATGCGGTGTATGACGGCATGAAAAGGGGGGGCTCCCGATGCAGGATCCCCGGACTATCAACAAAGCTGCGGTTGCTTCTGCTGAATGCAGAAGAGAAAATGAAATTTCATTTTCTCGGTGGGCGGCGACTTTGCCGACGCCCAAAAAAGGGGCTCCCGATGCGGGAACCCCTTTGACATTTTGAATCGGTTGATTATTCGATTGCGATGGTATGAGGACCTTCAATCTTCTTGACGTCCTTCTTGGGAACTTCGATCATGAGCACGCCGGCCTCATACTTGCACTTGACATCCTCGGCCTTTACATCGCCCACGTAGAAGGTACGCTGGCTGGTGCCGACATAGCGCTCCTGACGGATGACACGGCGCTGCTTCTTGTCCTCTTCATCCTTGTCCAAGGACTTGGTGGCACGGATGGTCAGATAACCATCCTTCAGGTCTACGTTGATTTCTTCCTTCTTGAAGCCGGGCAGATCGATGGCCAGCTCGTAGCTGTCTTCCGTTTCATGTACATCCGTCTTCATCAGACGGGAAGCGTTCTTGCCGTAGAGCTCCTTGTTGGTGTTCCACATGCTGCGGGCGAAGGTATCGTTAAACAGATCATCAAACAGATTCTCACTGAAAACCATAGGCAACATAATACATACTTCCTTTCAATATCCTTGCGGATAACCGATGAACCTTTGCAGGGCACTCGCCTTGCCGGGCTCATCACCCATGCCTCGGAACCCTTTGGGCCTCTTTCCTAAGCACAGCCCTTATTATACTCACATTATCAGCACTGTCAATAGGTGAGTGCTAATATTCATAATTTGTTCACAACTTCTGATTTTCATCCATTTACATGCACATAAATGCTACAAAAAAGCAGCCGTTCTCACGGCTGCCGAGACGCTATTCGCTTTTCAGGATTTCCATAGCCGCTTTGCGCGCAGCTTTCATGGCCGTCGGCATGGGTAAATCCGACAGCATTTGCGCATCTGCCCATTGTCCCGTTATACGGCGCGGTATGGCAGGCAAATCGATGCGGTAGAGCTTCATGTTCCATATGCGATGCGTGAACACGTGCCGCGCTTCACATAGAAATACGGGGGCGCATTCATCGACTCCCATTTGCTTAGCTTTCTTTTGCATCCCTTCGGGCGTACTGTCACCCTCATTCAGCAGAAAAACCCATAGCCCTTTCAGAAGCGCGGATTCGCGTTTGAGCGTCAGCACGTGTCCTTCTGCAATTATCAGGCCGACGCCTACGTCAATCGGGACAGGCGGCTTTGCGGCGGAACGAATGGGCAGCTGAGCCGCATCACCCTGCCTGCAGGCATCGCAATGACTGCTCAAAGGGCATACGGCACAGTCCGGCGTCCCGGGCACACAGATGGATGCTCCCAGATCCATCAAAGCCTGATTCCAGTCTCCCGGGCGGTTCCTGTCGATTTCTGCTTCGCCCGCTTTCCGAATAAGCTGCTTTGCGGCGGGACGATCCACATCCTCCCGTATGCCGTGTACCCGCGACAAAACGCGGGTCAGATTGCCGTCAATTGCCGGATAGGGCAGATGATAGGCAATGCTTGCAATGGCAGCGGCCGTATAATCCCCCACGCCGGGCAGTGAACGGATTCCCTCATAGCGGGTGGGGAACCGCCCACCGTATTGGCTTTGAATGATTTTGGCGGCTTTATGCAAATTCCGCGCGCGGGAATAGTAGCCCAGACCTTCCCAAAGTTTGAGAACTTCCTGTTCATCGGCTTGGGCCAGGGAAGATACATCGGGAAAACGTTTCATAAAACGCAGATAATAACCGCACACCGTATCGGTGCGCGTTTGCTGCAGCATAATCTCCGAGATCCATACGGCATAGGGATCCCTCGTGCCGCGAAAAGGCAGGATGCGGCGGTTCTCATCATACCAGGACAACAACATCGGGTAAGCCATGAATGCAACCTCCGTTAGCGAAACAAGCATAGTATACCATACTTCCCGCATCTGTGCCCATAGAACGGCAGAAAACAGCATTTTTTATGAAAAAAACATTTCCATGCCACGAAAGCTAAAAAATCAAAAATTTTTTTGAAAAAAGGTATTGCATATATTGAAAATATGCGTTAAACTATATGCGTAGGGCGTTAGCACTCAATAGCTGCGATTGCTAACAGCTCGACGCAATGAATTTTACAGGAGGATTAAGATTTATGACCATTAAGCCTTTGGGTGACCGTGTGGTCATCAAAAACGTAGAAGCGGAAGAAACCACCAAGAGCGGCATCATCCTGACTGCTGCTGCCAAGGAAAAGCCCCAGATGGCAGAAGTACTGGCTGTCGGCCCCGGCGGCATGGTGGACGGCAAGGAAGTCAGCATGCAGGTGTCCGTTGGACAGAAGGTAATTTATTCCAAGTATGCCGGCACCGAAGTCAAACTGGATGGGCAGGAAGTAATCATCGTCCGTCAGAATGACATTCTGGCCGTTGTAGAATAATTACGATATTCACTTGAATGAAAAGGAGTGCATGATTTATGGCTAAGCAGATTAAATTCGGCGAGGATGCGCGCCGCGCACTTGAAAAGGGTCTGAATACTTTGGCCGATACCGTCAAGATTACCCTTGGACCTAAGGGTCGCAACGTTGTACTGGACAAGAAATACGGTGCTCCCCTGATCACCAACGATGGTGTTACCATCGCCAAGGAAGTAGAACTGGAAGATCCCTTTGAAAACATGGGCGCCCAGCTGATTAAGGAAGTTGCCACCAAGACCAACGATGTTGCCGGTGACGGTACCACCACCGCTACCCTGCTTGCGCAGGCCATCGTGCGCGAAGGCATGAAGAACCTGGCTGCCGGTGCGAACCCCATGGTGCTGCGCCGCGGTATTGAAGCCGCTACTGCCGAGGCTGTTTCCGCCCTGACCGAGCTGAGCCGCCCCATCAACGGCAAGCAGGCAATTGAGCAGGTTGCTTCCATTTCCGCCGGCGATGAGAACATCGGCAAGCTGATTGCCGATGCCATGGAAATCGTGGGCAAGGACGGCGTCATCACGGTTGAGGAATCCAAGACCATGAAGACCGAGCTGACCACCACCGAGGGCATGCAGTTTGACCGCGGCTACGCTTCCGCTTACATGGTAACCGATTCCGATAAGATGGAAGCCGTACTGGATAACCCCTACATCCTGATTACCGATAAGAAGATTTCCAACATTCAGGAGATCCTGCCTGTGCTGGAGCAGGTTGTGCAGCAGGGCAAAAAGCTGATGATCATCGCCGAGGATGTTGAAGGCGAAGCACTGGCTACCCTGGTTGTCAACAAGATCCGCGGCACCTTCACCTGCGTTGCCGTTAAGGCGCCCGGTTTCGGTGATCGCCGCAAGGAAATGCTGCAGGATATCGCTGTGCTGACCGGCGGTCAGGTAATCAGCAGCGAGATCGGCCTGGAGCTGAAGGATGCCACCGTGGATATGCTGGGTCAGGCTCGTCTGGTAAAGGTAGACAAAGACAATACCACCATTGTTGAGGGTGCCGGCGAAAAGTGCGATATCGATGCCCGCGTGGCGCAGATCCGTGCTCAGATTGCCGAGACTACCTCTGATTATGACCGCGAGAAGCTGCAGGAGCGTCTTGCTAAGCTGGCCGGCGGCGTAGCCGTCATCCAGGTTGGTGCTGCTACCGAAGTTGAAATGAAGGAGCGCAAGCTGCGCATCGAGGATGCCTTGGCTGCTACCCGCGCTGCTGTTGAGGAAGGCATCGTGCCCGGCGGCGGCGTAGCCCTGCTGGCCTCCATGAAGCGCGTTCAGAAGATTGTCAACAACTATACCGGCGATGCCCGTACCGGCGTACAGATCATCCTGTCCGCTATGGAAGAGCCCATGCGCCAGATTGCCCGCAACGCAGGCATTGACGGCAGCGTGATCATCGAGAATATCCGCCGCCGCAACAAGCCCGATTACGGCTATGATGCGCTGAAGGGCGAGTATGTGGATATGTTCGAGCGCGGCATTATCGATCCTACCAAGGTAACCCGCAGCGCCCTGCAGAACGCTTCCAGCGTGGCATCCATGGTGCTGACCACCGAATCTTTGGTAACCGACATTCCTCAGCCCGAACCGGCTGCTCCCGCGAACCCCGGCATGGGCGGCGGCATGTATTAATGGAAAGCTGAGAAAAACAGCATAAAAGATCCCTTCGGGCAGCGATGCCCGAAGGGATCTTTTGAACAATCGGAAATGTGAAAAAATGCCCGAAATCTGTTAAATTTCAGGCATTTCTCTGGCGGATTATGTGCGGTGCTTAAAGCACTTGACAATAATACAGGCAAGGATCAACACGACTGCGCAGGCAAGCAGATAAGCCCATTTTGCCTGATTCTGCGTTCCGTGATTTTGATCCGGGAAAGAAAAATCACCATTGCCGTGTTCCGACTTACTGTTCCCGTGATTTGACTTTTGCTCGTCCTTGCTTTCATCGGCGGACGCATCGGTTCGCGTTTCCGAAGCGGGAGCGGGCGCTGCCGAGGCCGTCGGGGCACTTGCCGGGATATCGGATGCGCTTACAGCATCGGAAGATTGAGCATCCCCCGCCTGATCGGCTTTTCCGCCCGAACTTCCGCCGAAACTGCCGCTGAAATCATCTGACGACGGCATGGTGCCTCCCTGAGCGGGCATCTGCGGCATATTTGACGGCTGCGTATTGGCTGTGCCGGCATCTTCAGACGATGATGTATCGCCCGCCTGACCGGCATTTCCGCCTGAGCTGCCGCCGAAACTGCCGCTGAAATCATCGCTGCCGGAGGATGTATTCCCACCCTGCGTGGGCATTTGCGGGATGCTGTCGGTGCTGAAATTCCCATCAAAGTCAAAGCTAAAGCTGCCGCCGCCGGGAGGGCTCTTTTGATCACCGCCGTTGTTGCCGGTATTCATGCTGCCCATGGAAGAAAGGCTCAATTCGCTTGCGTCAATCAGCGCAGTGCTTCCTCTTTGCGCGGAATCGGTAGAAGGAATGCTGCCGTCCAGCTGTCCCTGAACGCTTTGAGCGCGCTTGAGACAGAAGCTCTTTAATGTGGCTGCTCCCGTCTGGAACTCATCATACGTGTAGAATGCGTGGGTTTCCTTCTCCACATAGGGTGCGATCATGGCGTACACACGCTCATACTCGCTTTCAAACCAGCCGCTGGTGAACACCTCATCGATGAACTGCTGATACTTTTCATGGTAGAGGGCAAGGTTTTCCTTACTTGAGGTAATCCAGCCTGCCATGGGGCGCTCGGAGGCATCTCCGCTGGAAACCAGTGTATCAATGGCCGTATTGACGGTGTCGGTTGCATCAATGCCGCCGGTAAAGCCGCCGAAGGCCAGGTTGTAATCCCAAGGGATCATGCTCATCACGCCATCGTCTTCGTACAGATAGTAGTTGTGCACCATGGTGCCGGTATAGCTGTCTTCATTGCACAGGAAGTTATGCACGGCCATGTACATGGCAACGGAATCCGTATCGATGGCGCTGGTGTCGCCCTCACTGAGCTTTTTGAGCGCGGCAATCAGACGCGTTTTGTCTTTTTCTTTTATCTTTGTCTTTGCACTGTCAAAGATGTTGGAATAGCTGTCGGGATCGTCATCGATGTACTGCAGCTTGACATCGCTGCTGCCCATACCGAAACCGCCAAAGCCGCCGAAATTGCCGAAGCTGCCGATATCGGGCTTGCTTTCGGCATCAAACTGCTTGGCACTCTGACTGCTGTCCGAAGTATCGGCAGCTGCCTGATCCGAGGTGCTGTTTCCCTGCATGGGAGGCGTAAATCCTTCGGGGGTGCTGTCAGCGGAATTATCAGATGCGGTATTGGCCTGCGAACCGCTGCTGGGCATGAAAGAACTGAAATCAAAGCCTCCGCCTTGGCTCGGCGGTGTCGGCATGCCGGATGTGCTTTGCGTATCTTCTGCACCGCTCTCGGGCGGATCGGATTCGCTGCTGTCGGTGCTGCTGAACTTTTCCTGGAAGTCCTGCATGTCAAAGTCGCGTCCGTTGCCGCGGCCGCCGCCGAAGCTCAAGCTGTCCGGCTTGTACAGCTCTCCGCTGTCTTCCCCGTAATTGCGCTCCAGAAAAGCATCCTCAACGCCTTCAACGGCCAGATAAAGTCCCCAATATTCGCCGTTTACGTAGATTTCCGTATAGCTGCAAAGGGGAGAGGCTACCCCCATTTTGCTCATGAAGGTGTAGCTCCAGTAATCCTTCATGTAGGTAGCGTCCTGAATCAGGTTGTTCAGGCTTAATTTGTCCAGCCCGCGATAGGTTTTTCCATCCTGATAATGGTCAAACTCTATTTTGAAGCTGTAACGGTCGTTACCGTACTGCGCCACGGAGCTGAGCGATGTATTGCCTTTGGCACGGATGCCTGCCGTCCCCTGTGCCTCACCGTCGATTGTCACCGTACAGGATGCGTATTCTTCATTGGTACAGGTATCGATAAAGCTGTCCCAGTCCTGCATGGTGATTTCGATTTTGTGCACCGTGCTCTGGTCAAACAGATGACTTGTATAGGTCAAGCTGCTTTGACGGTTGCTTTCCAGCACGCCAAAACCTGCCATGGCCGTGAAGACTGCCGCCAGCAGCATGGTACAAACAATGACCAGACAGCATATGCGGTCTATTTTTCCGGATTTGAGCATATTGCTCACCCCATGTAATCGCCATTATAGGAGACCAGCACGGCGCTGTTGACACCTTCAAGCTCAGAAAGCTCGGTGATGAAATCGGTATCGTCAGACTGCAGGCGAACTTCGTAATTCAGCTCGATATGGCCTTCCTGCGCAGTCTTGCTCTTGATGTCGGCTTTCTTCACATGCTTGGTCAGATATTCCGCGGCGCGTTTTTCGGCATCATGATCACGGCAGGTAATGACCGCGATAAAGGGATTGTCCTTGGACTTGCGGTTCATGAACAGAAGCATGATCAGCCCGATGACCACACTGCCGAACACGGCCAGCGGGATCATGCCGGCGGCCAGCACAATGCCTGCCGCGATTGCCCAGAACAGGAAAGCAATGTCCATCGGCTCTTTGATGGCTGTACGGAAACGTACGATGGAGAGGGCGCCTACCATGCCGAGGGAAAGTACCACGTTGCTGGTTACGGCCAGAATGACCATGCTGGTAATCATTGTCAGAGCCACAAGCGTTCCGCCGAAGGAGGAGGAATACATAACGCCCGCATACGTTTTTTTGTACACGAAGAAGATGAACAGGCCTACGCCGAAGGCAAGCAGCAGACAAATGACCATGTCTACCAAGGAAACGCTGGTTACGTTCTCAAGAAAAGAGGACTTGAAAATGTCGGAAAAATTGGTCATGGGGAGTACTTCCTTTCACGTTCTGATCGTTGAAATTTGAATCGTCGGTTGCCGAAATGCCGTCAGCCGTATATCCTGCAGCGCTCGTACTTGGAAAATGCACCGCAGCGGCGGCTCTTTACCTGCACGGCACGCCGGATGGTGCTGGGCAGATAATCATCCCACTTGACTTCCAGAATCATCACGGGGGCGCCTGCCGGGATGGTGACGCAGTTTGGATTGAGGAAATCCACACACTTGAGGCCGGTACGGATGTTTTCGTCGATCGTTACCCGAACGTTGCCCGGCTTATACACAAAGGGTGTGCGGGTGTAATCCACAATGACGCTTGGACGCAGCCCTTGGGACTTCATCTTGCTGTACAGCTCGATTACAAGTCCGCGGCCGCTTGTGGCCATCCACTGGGTATCACCGTCTACAATGCGCTGCGCTTCCTGCGCGGTGAGTGCGGCGGATACCTTGTAGCCCAGGCCGCCCCGCTTTACCTTCTTTTCCAGCTGGATAAAGGAGGTATCACCGTTGTAGTAGCGGATGCGAAACTTTTCGCGCTCATTTACTCCGTCGATTTTTTCGTGCAGGGCCTTATCGTACAGGTTATCAAAGTAAAGACTGCGGATCAGATACCGCCCGTCTTTGCCGGCGTGCGGGTCGGGGGATGCCACGGCACGCAGATTGGCGACAATCGCCGCTTTATCGCCGGCATTGATTTCGTGCTTGATTTCATTTCGATATATCAAGAGCGATTCTCCTTTCGCTTTTAATGCCCCACCATTGTAGCTGGAAAATATGAACATAATTTGTTGCAAATGTGGACGGATTGAAAACAATACATTTTGTTAACATGCACCGCACAATGCGCGGTCAATGGCAGCGGCCGCTTTTTTCCCGGCACCCATAGCCAAAATGACCGTTGCCGCCCCCGTAACCGCGTCGCCGCCGGCATAGATGCCGGAGCGAGACGTCGCTCCCGTTTCTTCATCGGCGATGATGCCGCCCCAGCGGTTAACAGCCAAGCCGTCCGTGGTATTTTTAATCAGCGGATTGGGGGATGTGCCGAGCGCCATGATTACGCAGTCGGTTTCCCAGGTAAAGGTACTGTTCGGTATTTCCACGGGTCTGCGGCGCCCGCGCTCGTCGGGCTCACCCAACTCCATGCGCACAACCTCCATGGCTTTGACGGAACCGTTCCGGGGATCTTTCGGATCCTGCGGGTTGTCATAGCCCACAATCCGCACCGGATTGCACAGCAGGTGCAGCGTTACGCCTTCCTCCACGGCATGATCCAGCTCCTCCCGACGGGCAGGCAGCTCCTCCAAAGAACGGCGATAGAACAAATCCACCTTGCTGCCAAGGCGCAGGGCTGTACGCGCGGCATCCATGGCAACATTGCCGCCGCCGACAACCGCGACGCGTCCGCCCCGCAGAATCGGTGTGGCGGCATACGGATGATAGGCTTTCATCAGATTGGCACGGGTCAGGAATTCATTTGCGCAGTATACACCGCGCAGACCTTCGCCCTCGATCCCCATAAGCCGCGGAAGCCCGGCCCCGGAACCGATAAACACGGCTTCAAAACGATCCTCAAACAGCTCATCCACCGTCAGCGTTTTCCCGATTACCACATTCGTTTCGATCTTTACGCCCAGGGCACGCAGATTTTCCACCTCGTGGGCAACAATGGCCTTGGGAAGACGAAACTCCGGAATGCCGTAGCTCAGCACGCCGCCGGGGGCATGCAGCGCCTCAAATACCGTCACATCATAGCCTCGGCGTGCCAGTTCGCCTGCGCAAGTTAATCCGGACGGGCCGGAACCCACCACAGCTGCCCGATGCCCGTTGCATACGGGACGAACGGGGGGCTGATCGGCATGGGACAGGTGCCAATCCGCGGCAAAGCGCTCCAGCCTTCCGATGGCAACAGGCTCAAACTTGATGCCAAGGGTACACTTGCTTTCGCACTGGGATTCCTGCGGGCATACGCGCCCGCATACGGCGGGCAGGGCGGAATCCTGTGCAATTACCCGGTAGGCACCCTCATAATCGCCGACCTTGATGCGGGCAATGAAGTCGGGAATCTGAATGTTGACAGGGCAGCCCCGGACGCAGGGACGGTTTTTGCAGTTCAGACAGCGCGCTGCCTCCTGCTGTGCAAGCACGATCGGGTAGCCAAGAGCCACCTCTTCAAAATTGCCGATGCGCTTTTCGGCTTCCTGCGTGGGCATCGGGGTTTTCTTTGCTTCAATTGCCATGATTTTATACCTCCTCTGCCTTTGCAAGCAGGCTGCATACCCGCTCCCGTGCGTTTTTTTCAAAGGGCGCATACATGCGGCTGCGCGCGATGGCTTCGTCAAAGTCTACTTCGTATCCGTCAAAATCCGGCCCGTCCACGCAGGCAAAGCGCGCAATCCGCTTTCCGTCCTGCACAAGCGTAAGCCGACAGCCGCCGCACATGCCCGTTCCGTCTATCATGATGGGATTCATTGAAACGGTGACAGGCACGGCATACGGGCGCGCTGCGGCAACAACAAATTTCATCATGACCAGCGGGCCGATGGCAAAAATTCTGTCAAAGTATGCACCGCCGGACAGCATATCGGCAAGCGGCATGGTCACGTTCCCATGCCTGCCGAGGCTTCCGTCATCGGTTGTAACAATCAGCTGATTTGAACAGGCGGCAAAATCGGCTTCCAGTATTGCCTGCTTGCTGCTGCGAAATCCGATAATGCTTGTGACATCCGCACCCTGCGCATGCAGTGCCTGTGCAATGGGCAGCGCAATGGCGCAGCCTACCCCGCCGCCGATTACGCATACCCGCTGAAGCCCGTCCAGCGCTGTGGCAGTGCCCAGCGGCCCGACAAAATCGGGGATGCTGTCTCCGACATTTTTGTGACCGAGCAGCAGTGTGGTGGCGCCGACTGTTTGAAAAATAATGCGTACTGTGCCTGCCTGCGCATCCCTGCCCGCAATGGTCAGGGGAATGCGCTCCCCATCCGCATCGACGCGCAGAATGATAAACTGTCCGGGCTTTGCCTTGCGTGCTACCAGCGGCGCTTCAATGTCCATTTGTATAACATCGGTGTTCAGCACTTTCTTATCTGTAATGCGGTACATAAGCGACTCCTTTATCATTAATCGCACCGTGCGATTGCGTTTCTTCCTTATTGTAAAACGCAAAACGATTCCTTTCAAGAACCATACGGAAAAAAACAGCCGCAAAACAGAAAAAATGCTTGTTTTTGCGGAAAATGTCAATGAATGACGGCGCAAATCTTCTCAAAAGAGGTTAATTTTAACGTTGACAAATGGCATGGGGCTTTGTATAATGAAGCGTACGCGAAAGCCCGGTAGGCAAGGCTACCGCAGGGATACGGACTGCTGCCGCGGAGAAGTGGAGACACTTTGAGCAGGTATGAGCAGGCAATGTCGAAATACAAGGCATGGCCTAACGCAGTTTCATTGCCCGGCGATGCTGAAGCTCGAACGGTAGCAGCGATGCTCAGTTTGCATGCGCCGCGCCGCCGTCGGGTGGCAGCGGCGCTTATTTTGTTCTCTAAACCAGAAAGAAGGAGGGCCGTCATGGACGGAGACAGTAATGCCATGGGCGCAGACATAGGACGAACAACGCGCGCGGCAGGTCCTGCGCGGCCCGCCGCTGTATAGCGCACAGCGCCTGCAATCTGCGCCTTCCAGACCGATATTTAGTCAGGAGGGTTCACAAATGTCGCAGATCGATAATGCCTTTGAAACCACAATAGAAAAATTGTGGGAAGGCAAAAAGTACAGTACTTTGCGGGATGTGCTGGTTACCATGCAGCCCGCACAGGTGGCGGCTCTGTTTGCCATGCTGCCGGACAGCGCCCCCGCCCCGCTCTTCCGCCTGCTTCCCAAGGAGCAGGCAGCCGAAACCTTTGTAGAAATGGAGCCCGATATGCAGGAAAAGCTGATCCGCAGCTTTTCGGATACCGAGCTGAAATCCGTGTTGGATGAGCTGTATGTGGATGATGCGGTAGACCTGGTGGAGGAAATGCCCGCCAACGTGGTCAAGCGTCTGCTGGCTCAGGCTGATCCCGATATGCGCAAGAGCATTAATGAGCTTCTGCGCTATCCGGAGGACAGCGCCGGCTCCATCATGACCATTGAGTTTGTGGCGCTGCGCCCCAGCATGACGGCGGCTGATGCCATAACATCCATCCGCCGGACCGGCATGGATAAGGAAACGGTCAACACCTGCTACATCATTGATGAAGGCAGGCACCTGCTGGGCGTCGTTTCCCTGCGTACCATCGTGATGGCACAGGAAGATGCCCTGATGCAGGATATCATGGAGACAAACGTCATCTCCGTAACCACCCAGGAGGATCAGGAATCCGTCGCGCATCTCTTCAGCCTATACGATCTGAACGTCCTTCCTGTGGTCGATACTGAAAACCGTCTGGTTGGTATCGTCACGGTAGACGATGCCATTGATGTTATCGAAGAAGAGGCTACCGAGGATATCAGCAAGATGGCGGCTATTACGCCAAGCGACCGCCCTTACCTGAAAACCTCCGTGTGGACACTTTGGAAAAGCCGTATTCCGTGGCTGCTGCTGCTGATGCTCTCCGCCACCTTTACGGGCATGATTATTACGCACTTTGAAAATGTGCTCAGCTTCTCCATTGCCCTGACCGCTGCCATTCCCATGCTGATGGATACAGGCGGCAACTGCGGCAGCCAGTCCTCGGTTACGGTAATCCGCAGCATTTCGCTGGGCGAGCTCCATTTTACCGATCTGTTCAAGGTGTGGTGGAAGGAAATACGGGTTGCCGTCATGTGCGGCGTGACGCTTGCAGTGGCAAACTTTGTAAAGCTTTTGCTGGTGGAGCGTGTTGCTGCGCCCATTGCCCTGACCATCTGCCTGACCTTGGCCGTGGTGGTATTCATTGCCAAGCTCGTCGGCTGTACCCTGCCGATTTTGGCCGACAAGCTGGGCTTTGACCCGGCAGTAATGGCCAGCCCGTTTATTACCACCATTGTCGATGCCCTGGCGCTGCTGATTTACTGCGGCTTTGCCGGCATGATCCTGGGACTGTCGTAAAATTGAAAAGCGCGGGGGAAAAGTCTCCCGCGCTTTTTTGATGCCTTTTTACAGCCTGCGCTGCCCGCCTGTCCACACGGCATGCACCCGAATATCATCATCCAGCAAAAGAATATCTGCATCCTTGCCCGCTTCCAGCGAGCCCTTGTGCAGGACGCCGATGCTTTGCGACGGAGAGAGGGATGCACAGCGTACTGCCTGATACAGTGGTACATTGCCCAAAGTATGATAATTGCGCACGGCGTCATTCATGCGCAGAACACTGCCTGCAATGGTGCCGTCCGCCAAACGGCATGCAACGCCATGTACAAAGATCGGCTGACCGCCCAGCGTGTACTGTCCGTCCGGCATCCCGCCGGCACGGGTGCAGTCGGTAATCAGGACCAGTTTGTTTCCTTTTGCCCGATGCATCAGCGAGAACAAGCGGGAATCCACATGAAAGCCATCCACAATCAATTCCGCATAGGCATCTGAAGTCAAGGCGACCCCTGCTGTGCCCAAACCGCGGTGCGTAAGCGGCGACATGGCATTGAATGTGTGGGTAAAGTGATTGGCACCCGCCTTTAGAGCATCATAACAGGTATCGCCGTCTGCATTGGTGTGGCCGATGGATACGACGATGTCTGCTTCGTGCAGTGCCTGTACGCATGCAAGCCCGCCGAGCATTTCGGGGGCAAGCGTGACCATGCGCAGAATATCCCGCCAGGGCAGCAGCAAAGCGGCATCGGGCGGCAAAATCGCGCCTTCTGCCTGCGCACCCTTCTTTAACGGGTTGATGAACGGACCCTCGGCGTGACAGCCCAAGGCGCGGGCTCCGCCAAAATCAGGCAGGCTGCTTTCCGCCATGAACGCGCGAATTGCCGAGAAGGCTTGCTCCAACTCGTTCCACGGCACCGTCATGGTGGTGGGCAGAAAGGATGTTACGCCGTTTTCCAGAATTCCGCGTGACATACGGCGCAGACCATCAACACTGCCATCCGAGGCATCCTCCCCCAGATAACCGTGAATATGGACATCCACAAAGCCGGGGGAGACGTAAAACCCTTGCGCATCGGTCACCGCGCAGCCTGTGGGAACCTCGTCCGCCAAGCCGATCACAGTGTCATCAAATAACAGTACTTTCCCGTCTGTCTCGCCGTCCGGAAGCAGAATTCTGCCGTTGGTAATTGCCTTCACAGTGCTTCCTTCCTTTCGCAAACGGATGGGCAGGCAGCACAGCCGCCCTCACCGGTTTCCCGCAGGGAGGCAGGCAGCGCATCGCCCACCCGACGCATGGCATCAATCACCTCATCGCATGGAATGGGGCAGGAGATGCCGGACAGCGCCAAATCGGCTGCCGAAAGGGCGACGGATACCGCGCCGACATTGCGGAATACGCAAGGCACCTCTACCAATCCACGGACAGGGTCACAGACCAGCCCCAGCAAGTTCATCAGGGAAAATGCGCAGGCATCTGCGGACTGACGGGGAGTACCGCCCCGCAGGAAAACAAGGGCCGCCGCCGTCATGGCTGCGGCGGAGCCGCATTCTGCCTGGCAGCCTCCCTGCGCCCCCGATATGCTGGCACGGTTGGCGATAATCAATCCGAAAGCACCGGCAACAAAGAGTGCATCTACCAACTGAGCATCGGTATAGCCGTATTCCTCCTGAACGGTCAGCAGCGCGCCGGGCAAAATGCCGCAGGCACCTGCGGTCGGGGCTGCGACAATGCGTCCCATGGCAGCATTGCATTCCGCTACGGCCAAGGAACGGGCACAGATACGCCCAAGCAGACTGCCGCCCATGGTTTTTCCAGCCTGCGCGGCCTGCATCAGCTTTGCCGCGTTTCCGCCCGTCATTCGGCTGACCGAACGCAGATCGGGATCCAGACCTTTTTGAGCGGCCTCACGCATCACAACAAGGGCTTCGGCCATGTGTGCGTTCAGCTCGTCTGCGGTGCTCATTGCGGTGTCGTTTTTCAGCTGCCATGCACGTGCGGCATCGGCTATGCCGATATCCTGCGCAGCCAGCAGGAGCTTTTCTACCGATCGATCCATGATGACCTCCTGCAGATTTGTATTACAGCCGATCCAGCAGCGTAACGCTGCGAATTGCAGGTACATTGCGCAGCGCGGACACCAGAGATTCATTGGGCGTGCTGTCCAGCTCCAGCGCCATGACGGCCCGTCCGCCGGCCTCGGCGCGGAAAACGCGCATGGTGGCGATGTTCAGCTGTGCCGCAGCCAGCAGACGGCTTACCTTGGCGATAGCACCGGGGGTATCGCGGTGCTGAATGACCAGCGTGGTGCGCTCCCCCGAAAAACCGACTTCCAGGCCGTTTAGATACTGCACAAGGATGCTTCCGCCGCCGACGGATACCGCTTGCACGCCGATCTGTGCGCCGTTAACGCCCACGGCATCGATCAGCACGGTATTCGGGTGCGCATCCCGCAATTCAACTGCCGATATTGTGTAGCGCATGCCTGCCTGCTGAGCCAGCGTGCGACTTTTGCGCAGACGCTCGTCATCCACCTGCAGCCCCAGCAAACCGCCGATGACCGCACGGTCGGTACCATGCCCTTCCCATGTTTTGGCAAAGGAGCCGTGAAAGCGAATGTCCGCATACTGAACATCCTCGCCCAGCAGCATACGCGTGATGCGCCCGATGCGCGCCGCGCCGGCAGTGTGCGAGGAGGACGGGCCGATCATTACCGGCCCGATAATATCAAACAGCTGCATAGTGGCTGCTCCCGTTATACGTTGTCAAAAGGCTTGTTCTGCTTGCACAAAGGGCAATCTGATTCTTGGTAATTCTCCACTTTTTCACAATATAGCGGATAATAAGGATATTCAAACGCCACTTTACCACCAGATACATCGATAATGCAGGAGATACCTGCCACTTCACCGCCGAGTGCCCGAACGATCTCAATCAGCTCGCGCACGCTGTGACCGGTGGATACCATATCCTCCACAATCAGCACCCGTGTGCCGGGGGCAAAGGCAAATCCGCGGCGCAGGGTCAGCACCTGATCCCGCCGCTCGGCATACATATTGCGTACCCCCAGCTGCCTGCTGACCTCGTATCCCGCCAGCATGCCGCCGATGGCTGCGCTGAGCACCAGCTGTATGCCCGATTTGGCGTAATGCTGGGCAATCATGGCGCACACATCCTGCGCACTGTGCGCGTTTTCAAACAGATGGGCACATTGAATATATAGATTGCTGTGCCGTCCGCTGGCACGCAAAAAATGGCCGGGGCGCACGGCATCCGCACGATAAAGCAGTTCCTTAAGTTGATTCTGGTCCATGCAATCACTTCCTCACCCATATTATAATCGAGAGCACGCACTTCGGTCAATCGAAAAAACAAAAAAGGCGAATGAAAAACAAAATTTGCAAATTATGCGAACGTTCGCTGGCTATATCTATTGCATTGTTCGGAAATTTGATGTATAATTTACCGCGGTGCTGAAATATATGGCAAGGAGGATGCCATCAATGGATAAATACAAGCGCAACGAGCGTCTGGCAGTCATGACAAAGGTACTTTCGGATGCTCCCAACAGGATCTTCACCCTTTCTCATTTCTGCGAAATGTTCGGTGCGGCCAAGAGCACGGTCAGCGAAGATGCGGCGATCCTTTCCGGCATTATGCAGGAGTTCAAACTGGGCACGCTGGAAACCGTAACCGGCGCGGCCGGCGGCATGCGCTATCGTCCGCTGGTGCAGGAGGGGGAAGGCAGAGCGTTTGTTGAGGGCATCTGCGAAAAGCTTCGCTCTCCCGGGCGCGTTCTTCCGGGCGGCTTTCTGTATTTTTCGGATATTCTTTCCGATCCGCAGCTGGTATCCGGTATGGGCAAGCTGTTTGCAGCCGAATACTATGACGCCAATGTGGATTTTGTGCTGACAATGGAAACCAAGGGCATTCCCGTAGCCTTGATGACTGCCGAAGCCCTGCATGTGCCGCTGATCATTGCCAGACGCTCCTCCAAAGTTTACGAGGGAAGCGCGGTGAACATCAACTATGTTTCGGGCAAGGGCGGAATTGAAACCATGTCCCTCAGCCGCCGTGCGGTACGGGAAGGCGGTACGGCCCTGATTGTGGATGATTTTATGCGCGGCGGCGGTACCGCGCGCGGCATGCTTTCCCTTTTGAGTGAGTTTAATGTGAAGGCGATCGGCATGTGCTTTGTCCTGGCCATGGAGCATCCTGCGCAGCGCTTTGTGGAAGGCGAAAAGGCACTGATGCTGCTTGGCGATATTCATGATGGAGAGCCCAGCCAGGTTCGCGTGGCAGATTGGGTAAAGTAATTTTATATGAAACTGCTAATCGGATTGGGAAATTACGGGGATCAGTATGCCCATACGCGTCACAATGCGGGCTTTGAGGTGATTGACCGTCTGTCGGAGCGCTGGCACATCCCTGTTACCCGTGCGCGGTGCAAAGGGCTTGTCGGCGAAGGCATCGTGGAGGGCGAACGCGTGGTGCTGATTAAACCCCAGACATACATGAACCTGTCCGGGGACTGCGTTGCCGCTGCAATGCAGTGGTACAAGGCTGAGCCTAAGGATATCATGATTTTCTCGGACGACATCGATCTGGATCTGGGCATGCTGCGCGTACGGCCCTTTGGCGGATCCGGCACGCATAACGGTTGGCGGGATATCCTATTGAAAACGGGCAGCGACCGTTTCCCACGCATCCGAATCGGTATCGGTGCCCGCCCGACCTTCTGGAATCTTGCCGACTGGGTGCTTTCCCGCTATCAAAGCGAAGAGGAACGCAAAGCCATGGACGCCTGCTTTGCCCGTGCCGCGGAAGCGGCGGAGTGCTTTGTGCTGCACGGCATCGACAAGACAATGAACACGTACAACACCAAAAACTGAATTGCTCCCGCGCTTGTATACAGACAGGCACGGGAGTTTGGGCGTCGACAAAGTCGCCGCCCACCGAGAAAATGAAATTTCATTTTCTCGGGGTGCAGATTTTCTTGTGCGCCTTCGGCACACGGACAGAAAATCTGAGAGGAATGAAAATCCGCTCTCAAAGCACAGCTTCTTCGCGGATTTTCTCCTCGCGGCGTACACGCCGCCGCTGCGGATTAAAAGGCCGCCCGAAGGGCGGCAAAATGAAGCATGCTTCTCGCTTTTCTGCATTTACCGGTTGCACTTACTACGTTACTGATGATTTGACTCCCGTGCTTGCATACAGGCAGGCACGGGAGTAATTTTCTATTGATGCAGAGCTGCGTCAGCCGTTGACGGCATCTTCCAGCATTACCTGATACTTGACACCGTTAAAGGTAACCGTCTCGGGCAGCTCAAGGGTTTCGTCCTGAGCTTCGGGGGCAGGCGTTTCCTGCGTGACGGTGGTATAGCTTTCAAGGTTTTCATAGTATTCGGAAGCCGAAACCACACCGTAAGCTTCGGGATCAAAAGGCTCTACCACACTGGAACCATAAGCACCGGCGGTGGCGTTAAAGGAAATATCCAGGGTGTGCTCCATGCCGTACTGATCGGTTATCAGGATGCGGACTGTGCCTTCGCCCGACTGAATCCGTCCCTCGGCATCCAAGATTATACTCACATTCGTTTTATCCAGCTTCAAAGAACGCATGGTATTGATGATGCGATCCTTGACGGTGGCATAATAGACGGAGTCCGAATCCTGAGATTTGTAGTAGGCGTTGATATCATAAATCAGCTGGGTGGTGCCGTCTTCCTTGACCAGGATGGCAGAGGCTTTGCCGTCTTCCTTGACCAGAGACAGGTAGGACTGCTCCATTTCGTCAAACATTTCCTGATAAGCCGTAAACAGCTCGGCATTATTGCTGGTATAAATCGCAATCATGTCCGCATCGGTCAGCGTTTCGCCGGTTTTTTGCTGATAATAGCGCATAAAGGAAGTGGTATAGTGTTCATAGAGTACATTCTGCATATCATTGTCTACCATGTATTCATCCTTGGTAGCCCAATAATCGTATGTGCCGTCCGCATGAATAACGGCAACGCCGGTATCATACTGGTTGCACAGCTGCGTGCAGACATCGTCTACCAGCCCGCAGACCACATTATAACGCTCATAGTAGGTTTCGGCGTTCGGATCGCTGCTGTCCCACATGATATCGTAAAAGTCTTCTGGCAGATCCTCGCCGTATTGCTCACGGTATTTGGCGGCAAACAGCGCTTCCCAATCCTCATAGAGCCAGGAAAGAGATTCATCGGACTGCACTTCATCCGAAATGTAATCATAATTTAAGCCGAAAAAGCGCTCGGCTGCCAGCTGAGAAAACAGAGTCAGCGCAGCGTCCAGAATGGCAGGAGAATCGCCGGATGACAGCTGAATCCGATACTGCGTGCCGCTTTCCGCATTGGACACGGCAACATAACGGCTCATGCTGCCGTCCAGCACGTTGAGCAGGGCTGATCCGAAACCGATAAGCGACTTGCGCAGCACGGTGGAGGAGAGAATTGATGTGCTGATGGCTGTTGGGAGCGTAGTGTACATCTGGGAATGGGCGGTTTCAATGGAATAGGAGATGCCGTCTTCCCCGATAACGGTATAACCGCCCTCATACACGCTGCCGTCCTCCTTGGGCGTTTGCAGCATCACATTCATGTAGGACATGGTGCCGTCCTGTGTGTATTTACCGTCAAAGGTTTTGAACAGAACACCGTCATAGGAGAATGCGGCATGCGCGTTCAGCGTGGCATTTTCGGTATCAAACAACAGCCTGCAGCCGGCGTTGAACAGTGTGCTAAGCGATCCTTCCGCCAAAGCGGAAAGTGCCAGCATCAGGCACAGCACCAGCGCAATTGCCGAAAGAACAATACGCTTTGTCTTTCTCATTCGATTTTCGACCTCCTTTTGTGGTCCGACGGACGATCACCATCCCGCCACCACTAATATAACGGATCAGCAGACAATTGTCATCCATAAAACTGAAAATAATTTGTAACAATTTTGAAAACATACCGAAGACAGGCAAAGACGGAAAATTTTATCATATTCATACTCAATTTATATTTGTCTGTTATAATAATATCGATATCTTCCGGAGAGGGGATTTTGCCATGTTCCAGATTATGGTAGTAGAAGACGATACCAATACCCGCCGCCTGATGGAAACCGTTCTGCGCCAAAACGGATATCAGCCGATTTTGGCATGCGACGGCGTGGAAGCACTTGAAAAAATGGAAACGCGTCATGTGGATCTGATTGTACTGGATCTGATGATGCCGCGCATGGACGGATATGAGTTTACCCGCACGCTGCGTGACAGCGGCAGTGAAATCCCCATCCTGATGGTTACCGCCAAGGAAACGCCGCAGGACAAAAAGAAGGGCTTTATCATCGGAACGGATGATTACATGGTGAAGCCTGTGGATGAGGAGGAAATGCTGCTGCGCATTGCCGCGCTTTTGCGGCGCTCACGCATTGCGGCAGACCGTCGTTTGAACATTGGCAAGACGGAACTGAATTTTAACTCGATGTCCGTGTCGGTGGACGGCAAGACGGACTCACTGCCCAAAAAAGAGTTTTTGCTGCTGTTCAAGCTTCTTTCCTATCCGGGACGCATCTTTACCCGCCGTCAGCTGATGGATGAAATCTGGGATTTGGACAGCGAATCGGATGAGCGCACGGTGGATGTGCATGTGAACCGCCTACGGGATCGCTTCCGCGGGAATGAAGATTTTGAAATTCAAACCGTGCGCGGCCTGGGCTACAAGGCGGTGCTCCGCACATGAAAAGCCCGATTGAGCACAAGCATGCATATACTGCTCCGGCAAACGGCACCCGTATGCGGGATCGGCTGGGCTCCCTGCGGGTACGCCTGGTAGTGTATGTTTTTTTCATCATGACCATGGCCAGCTTGTTTACCAGTGCGGCCTATGTGGTGATGTTCAATGCCGGCTGGCTGCGAACGCTGTTTATCACGCAGATGATGTCCCCGATCTGGATGGTCTGCGTCAGCTCGGTGATTGGTACGGTCATCACCGCGTGGATCGGAAAGTATTACCTGAGCCCGGTTACCCAGGTGATTGAGGCCACAAAAAGGGTTGCCAAGGGCGATTTCAGCGTACAGCTTCCGGTGGAAGGCGGACGCGGCGAAATGACGGATCTGGTGCGCTCCTTCAACCGCATGACGAAGGAGCTCAGCGGTATCGAAATGTTCCGCACGGACTTTATCAACAGCTTTTCGCATGAATTTAAAACGCCGATTGTATCCATCCGCGGCTTTGCCAGACAGCTGCAGCGGGATGACATCAGCGATGAGGAACGCAGGGAGTATGCCACCATCATTGCCGATGAATCCACGCGCCTTGCCAACCTGGCAACCAATGTCCTGCTGCTGAGCAAGCTGGAAAACCAGCAGATTGTAACCGAAAAAACAGATTTTCACCTGGATGAGCAGCTGCGCTCCTGTATTCTGCTTTTGGAAAAACAGTGGGAGCAGAAAAATCTGGAACTGATTGTAGACCTTCAGGAGGTCACCTGCCGCGGAAATGCCGAAATGCTTTCGCAGGCTTGGGTGAATCTGATTAACAACGCGATCAAGTTTACCCCCGAAGGCGGCTCAATCGGCGTGAACCTGCTTCAAACGGATGACATGATTACCGTTCAGATCAGCGATACAGGCATCGGCATGGATCGGGATACGCAGACACATATTTTTGAAAAATTCTATCAGGGGGATAAATCCCACCATGGTGAGGGCAACGGCCTTGGACTTGCCATGGTAAAGCGCATTATCGATCTGCACCGCGGCAAGATTACGGTGGAGAGCGTGAAGGGGCACGGCAGCACCTTTACTGTGCAGCTGCCCGTCAACGGATAAATACCCTAAGAAGATACAAAAAAGCAGAAGGCCGCTTTCGCAGCCTTCCGCGTTGCACTCATCTTATAGCCTGCCCATCTCTTACGAGGAATGCAGGCTTCGCTGTGACGGTAAATTACCGACGCATCGCGGCGAAGCACTCGCTGCAGTAGATGGGGCGGTCGTTCTTGGGAATGAAGGGAACAGTGGTCTCGGCGCCGCAATTTGCACACGTGGTGGTGTAAGTCTCGCGGGGAGCGCCGGGAGCCGGACGGCTGGCCTTGCGAGCCTGACGGCAAGCCTTGCAGCGGGTGGGCTCATTCTGGAAGCCCTTTTCAGCGTAGAATTCCTGTTCGCCAGCGGTGAACACGAATTCCTGCCCACAGTCGCGGCATACCAGCGTCTTGTCTTCGTACATGGATGGTAAACCCCCTGATAATTTTTCCGGTTTAAGGAAGGCTGACCTGGTCTTTGACCCCACACTCGCCGGCAGGAGCATTGCTCATAGCATCATGGCCCCCACGCCGCTCTCTCGGATTTTCATCCGGCCGGACTTACGTCTAAACCGCACCATGCTCACCCGGAAGTTCTCCAGGCTTACGTGGACCGCTTTGCCTGCGACTGGCATCGGCTTTCAACCACAGACCCGAACCTTAACCAAGAAATATTATATGGCTGTTTCGACAAAAAGGCAAGTGTTTTTTGCAAATATTTTTTGCTCTCGTTTTCCGCTTCAGGAAAGCAAGGCATCCAGCGCGCTGCTTAGGGCAGCGTGACAGGCACTTGCCTCGTCATACACGGCCCGGTAGAGGGCATAGGCGGTTTCGGCACGCTCGGCAGCCAGGCGGCGGCCGGCATCGGTCAGCATGCTGTCGGCAATCTTGGCAATCATGCCGTGATATTCATAAAAATAATTCTGCTTTGTGTCGCCGATTCCGCAGCTTACCTGCCCGTCATCCCGCACTTCATAGATCGGATCTCCCACCATGCCGTGATACAGCAGCATCCGAGCCGTGCCGAGCGCACCGGCGGCATCCAATTTATCGGCATCAAAGAGAATTTTCTCCTCGATTTTTTCGGGCTGCGGGCCGTTCCCGAAGCTGTGCGCGGCAATACAGGCCGCTACGCGATCGCAAAACTCGGCAGGAAAGCCGTTATCAGCCAAAAAAGCCCTTGCTTTTACTGCGCCTGCGGCCGCATGGCGAATGCCGGGCGTTTCCATTTCTTCTTTTCGGGCCACATCATGCAGCAGGCAGGCGGCAAGCAGAATATCCGTGTCCGCCGAAGGCTCTTCCCTGGCAATCCGCAGGGCATTGGACAGCACGCGCAGCACGTGGTTTTCATCATGCGCACGGTCTGCCACGCAGGACTTCATATATGCGAGCAGCAAATCATAAACGGCGTGCGTCATTCCTTTATCCTCAAAAAATGGAAAAACATCAAAAAGAGCAGCTGAACAACGGCGGCAACAACATAGATCAGGTAGATGGCCGGAATTGAAAAGCTGAGATGCACGGACACTGCCAATGTCCAGATAATACCGCTGATGGAGAGAAGACGCCATATTTTCTTCCACCACAGGCAGGTGAAAACAGTGCAGACGATAAAGCTTGCGGGCAATGCATAGATAAATGCCAGCCATACGCGGGAAAGAGACGGTACGGCGATTTTAAGCAGAAAAAAAGCGACGGTAGCCACCAGCCAGCAGAGGCCGACGGACATGAGCAAAATCATCCTGCGGCCGGCGTTGTTTTCCGCCGCGGGCTGAGCGGCAACGGTGTGCTGCGGAGCATCATCCTGCAGCAAGGCATCCAGCGAAACCCCGAACAATTCTGCCATGTTTTGGGCTACAACCAGATCCGGCAGGCCTTCTGCCCGCTCCCACTTGGAAATGCTCTTGCTGGAATAATTGAGTTTTGAGGCCAGATCCGCCTGCGTCATTCCGGCCCGTTTTCGGCAGACGGAAATATTGCGCGCCACAATCGGGCGCAGTTCGGCTTCTGTCAACGGGATGATCCTCCTTCTGCTC
This sequence comes from bacterium, assembly GCA_963624325.1. Taxonomy (GTDB): domain Bacteria; phylum Bacillota; class Clostridia; order Christensenellales; family Aristaeellaceae; genus SFMI01. Next base: position 7,819 of record CAVFPH010000003.1, on the reverse strand, counting down.
TGATACCTTATCTTACTATTTTTTCGGCCTTTCCGTCAAGCTTTTGCAGACTTAGATTGTGGCAAAAAAAGCAACACCGGATGAAGCCGCTATGAACTGCGATTCCTGTATTTTTCCATTGACGAAAAGGGAAAAAAAGGCTAATATAATTCCGAATGTTGAAGCTTTCAATTGCTGTGATAAAGGAGCTTGCCGAGTATATGGACACCTATTTGATGGGATTGGCGGCGTATGCGGTGGAAAAGCAGCTGATTACCGAAGAGGACCGCAGCTATGCCGTCAATGCGCTGCTGTCGGTGCTGCAGGAGGACAGCGTGGATATATCTGCAGAGCCGTCCGATTTGCCTTTGCACGGACTGCTTGAAAAACTAACGCAGTTTGCCGTGGATAAGGGCTTGTGCGAAGATAATCAGGCGGCACGGGATTTGTTTGATACCCGCCTGATGGGCACGCTGACGCCGTTCCCGCACGAGGTGCGCGCGAAATTCCGTGCGCTGTATGCCCAATCTCCCCGGGAGGCGACGGACTGGTTTTACCGCTTCAGCCAGGATACCAACTATATTCGCCGTGACCGCATCGCACGTGACCGCAAATGGCAATATCAAAGCGTCTATGGTGCGCTTGACATTACCATCAATCTGTCCAAGCCGGAGAAGGATCCCCGTGCCATTGCCGCGGCAAGGCTGGCCCCGCAGTCTGCCTATCCCAAATGTCAGCTTTGCAGCGAGAATGAGGGATATGCCGGGCGAATGAACCATCCCGCCAGGCAGAATCACCGCGTGATTCCGCTGACAATAAACGGTGCTTCCTGGTATCTGCAGTATTCGCCCTATGTGTATTATCCCGAACACTGCATTGTGCTGAACGGCGAACATATTCCCATGAAAATTGACCGGGCGGCTTTTGAAAAACTGCTGGATTTCGTATCGCAGTTTCCGCATTATATGCTGGGTTCCAATGCCGACCTGCCGATTGTGGGCGGTTCGATCCTGAGCCATGATCATTTTCAGGGCGGCGGCTATGTGTTCCCCATGGCACGTGCGGCTGTTGAGCGCGAACTGCGTTTGAAGGGCTTTGAGGATGTGCGTGCGGGCATCGTGCGCTGGCCGATGTCGGTTATCCGTCTGGATTGCCCCGACAAGGAGCGGTTGGTGGATGCCTGCGATCATATCCTGCGCTGCTGGCGCGGATATACGGATGAAGCGGCGTTTATTTATGCCGAAACGGAAGGTACGCCCCATAATACCATTACGCCCATTGCACGCATGAACGGGCAGAATTATGAAATGGACCTGGTGCTGCGCAACAATATTACCACCAAGGAGCATCCGCTGGGTGTATATCATCCCCATGCCGAACTGCACCATATCAAAAAGGAAAACATCGGCCTGATTGAAGTGATGGGACTGGCCGTGCTGCCTGCAAGACTGGATAGTGAACTGCGTGCGCTGGAGCAGGCAATCCTTGCGGGCAAAGATATCCGCGCGGATGAAAAGCTGGCCAAACACGCTGACTGGGTGGATGAAATCAAAACGCACCATTCGTTTACGGCGGAGAACACACAAACCATCCTTGAGCAGGAAGTGGGCGCGGTGTTCGCCCACGTGCTGGAGGATGCAGGCGTCTTTAAGCGCACGGAGAGCGGACGGGCAGCTTTCCTGCGTTTCGCGGCCGCCATCGGCAATACGCTGTAAGGAGAAATAAGATGAACGATATACAGCTGCCTACCCTGACCGGCACGGTAACACATGGTCAGGCCATCGGGCGTACCTACGGCATGCCGACGGCCAATCTGCCCATTCCGCAGGATACCCCCCTTCCGCCCTGCGGGGTGTATGCATCGCGCGTGTGCTGGCAGGGCAAGGCCTTTGCGGGTTTGACACACATTGGGGCGCGGCCTACGGTAGGACGGGGGGATCAGATCGTAATCGAAACGCATCTGCTGGATTTTGAAAGTGATCTGTACGGCCAGACAATTTCCGTTACCTTGCTCAAACGACTGCGCGGTGTGGAAAAGTTTGATTCACTCGATGCCCTGCACGCGCAGATTGCCCGCGATGCGCAGGCTGCGCGGGATTGTTTTGCGCAGGCCGGGCTGAATGCAGATTTAAACCGACTGTAAAACACGAAAGGGGAACACGCCGTGCGCAAGGAGTTTTTGGAGAATATTCCCCTTGAAAGCCTGTCCAATTATATCCCGGAGGCGACGACCCAATGAAAAAACGCGGGCTGTATCTGATGATCCTGCTGCTTGTGCTGCTGTGTGCGCCTGCGCTGGCGGATGATTTGGCGGGCGAATGTAAAATCTATCAGGCGGAAAGGGGTCGCCTGGATAGCCTGACCGATCACGACGATGCAACGGGCGTGCAGCTGCGCGAAGCTGAGGAGCATGTATTGGAGATTCGCCCCGGCGCTGCGCCTGTGGCCTCGCTGAGCGTGGTGATGGGCCGCGATATGCTGCCCTTTACCGTGCAGACGCAGGATGCGGACGGCCGCTGGACGGTGATCGCACGCGTGGCGGATACTGATTACGCCCAGCGCTATGTGTCCTTCCCGCCGCAGAGCCGGCCTTTCCGACTGGTATTTGCGGGGGAAAAGGCGGCACCCCTGTCGCTGCGCGAGGTGTATCTGTTTGCCGAGGGGCAGGCTGATCCCGCACTGGCGCATGACTGGCAAGCGCCCTGCGACAAGGCGGATATGATGACCATCGTGGCGCATCCGGACGATGAGCTGCTGTGGTTCGGCGGTACCATTCCCTATTACGCCGGTCAGCAGGGGCTGAAACTGCAGGCGGTGTACATGACCTGCGACAACTATCAGCGCCGCATCGAGCTGCTCAACGGCCTGTGGCATTGCGGCGTGCGCAACTATCCGGAGATTGCCTGGAAAATTGACCACAAGGATCGCGATATGGACGCGACCTACTACCTGTGGGGGCGCAACAAGACATGCGCCTATCTGGTGAGTCTACTGCGCCGATATCGTCCCGAGGTGGTGGTGACGCACGATGTGAACGGCGAGTATGGCCACTCCCAGCATCTGGCTACGTCGGATGCGGTGTATCAGGCGGTGCTCAAAGCTTCCGATCCTGACTATGATCCTGAATCTGCGGCGCTCTACGGCGTGTGGCAGGTGAAAAAGCTGTATCGCCATCTGGGCAAGGAAGCGGGCACGATCATGGATTATGATCAGCCGCTGTCGGCCTTTGGAGGTAAGTCGGCCTATACCATCGCCAAAGAGGCCTTTGATATGCACATTACCCAGCATGAGACCGGGCACTGGCGCGTGCCCGGCCCGAGCCAGCCCTATGACAGCACACGCTATACGCTGGTGTTTTCCACCGTGGGGGAGGACATTCTCGGCAACGATATGCTGGAGAACATCCCGCCGGAAACGCTCAGCAATTATGCCAAAGAGGATGACGGCGTACAATGAAATGGAAAACGGCATGCCTGCTTTTGATCCTGCTGACCCTGCTGCGGGTTTCAGTACATGCGGAATCGGCAAAGGATATCGGCAGCGAATGCAAAGTATGGTTTCCCGAAAACGGCATGAACTGCGCTTATTTAACCGATCACGACTATGCGCGGGGAGATAACCTGAATTCCAGAACCGAGCATGTCTTTTACATTCAGCCGGGTGAAACACCGGTGGCGCAGATGGAGGTTTTCTTCGGGACGCACATTCTGCCGTACCGCGTGGAAAAACAACAGGACGGCGCGTGGGTCACCATTGCGGAAAAACGGGAACTTCAGGCACAGAGCTATCTGTGCTTTGAGCCGATTGCGGAAACCTTCCGCGTGGTGTTCCGAAGCGAGAAACGAAGCAGTCTGACGTTAAAGGAGATACTGCTTTATTCCAAAGGAGATACTTTGGGCACGGAGCTGAAGCCATGGAATCCGCCGTGCGAAAAGGCAGAGATCATGCTCCTTGTGGCGCATCCGGATGACGAGCTGCTGTGGTTCGGCGGGCTGCTGCCCACCTATGCAGGGGAACGGAAGAAGGCGGTGCAGGTGGTCTATATGACCTGCGGCACGGCCGAACGCAGGCAGGAGCTGCTGCGCGGCCTGTGGATTTGCGGCGTGCGGAACTATCCGCTGCTGTGCGGGCTGGAGGATGTCCGATACAGCGCCGTGGAACGCGCCTATCAGCGCTGGGGAAAAGAGACAACCTATCAGACCATCGTGCGCGCCATCCGCAGATTTCAGCCTGAGGTGCTGGTGACACACGATATCTTAGGGGAGTACGGCCATACGCAGCATATCGTGACCAGCGATGCCGCCTATCAGGCGGTGCTGCTGGCGGCTGATCCTGAATATGATCCCGAAAGTGCCGCACAGTACGGTATATGGCAGGTCAAGAAAACGTATCGCCATCTGGGAGAGGATCCAACCCTGCATATGGATTGGAGTCAGCCGCTTTCGGCTTTCGGCGGCCAGACGGGGCTGGAGGTTGCGGCGCAAGCCCTTCAAATGCATGCATCTCAGCTGGTGGATTTGCCCTGGACTGCGCCGCCGGGGGCGGGAGAAGAGTATGACAGCACGGCATTGACGCTGGTATATACGACTGTCGGCCCCGATGAAGCCTGCAGCGATCTGCTTGAGCACATTCCGCAGTGAAAAGAACCCGCAAGGGAGAACCTTCCGGTATGGAAGCATCCCTTGCGGGTTTATTGCCGGTGCTTTTGAAATCAGTCTCTGACGCCCAGTTCGTGCAGCAGGCGGGCAGCGGTTTCGGGATCATTGCTGGTAAACATGCGGCAGCCCAGGTGCACGCTCTTTTCGTAGTTTTCCATGGTATCCTTGATGCATACGCAGGGCAGAATGCCCAGCGCCTTGCAGGCTGCGTAGTGCGGCTCGGAAGGGATGGTGTGATCGTCGGTATACAGGCAGGCCCAGTCCCAGTAATCCTGCGGGGCGCGGGTGGCCTTGCCGTACATGCGGCTGGTGGGGGCTACGCCCTGGCCGTGGATGGGCATATCGCCGCAGGTTTCGGCGGCAACATATTCCAGCACTTCGGAGGAGAAGCTGTTTAGCATGCTGCGGTCGGTCAGATCATAATCTGCAATGGCGCGCAGCAGCCCATCGGCACTGCGCAGGGCAAAATCCTGCCCGCATACCTCGGGATAATCCTTGAGCTCCCAGTTTACCCACAGCCCCGGCGTTCCCTGCACAAAGACCATGAACTCCTCCAAGGAGGGGATGCGTGTGCCGGTAAACTGCGGGCCGTACCAGCTGCCTGCGTCCAGGGCTTGCAGTTCTTTCCAGGTCATTTGGCAGGTCATGCCGTGACCGTTGGTGGTGCGATCCACCAGATCATCATGCATGATAAACATGACCCCGTCGGCAGACATGTGGATATCGGTCTCGATCATATCCACGCCCAGACGAATGGCACGTTCAAATGCATGCATGGTATTTTCGGGAGCATGCGCCTGATCTCCGCGATGTGCGGCCAACACGATATGTTCCGACAGCTTATTCATGAAAACAGGCTTCCTTTCGGATTAGAAATCCTTAAATTCAAAGCGGCGGCAGTATACGTACTTGCTGATTGCCGAGCGGCAGGCGCCGTCGCGCAGCGCGTAGGAAAGCAGATTTGCGATGTAGGGAGGCAGCACCTGATTGTACTTGACCTCCAGGATGATTTCATCATGGTCGAACGGCGGAACGGTAGGCAGATAGGGATTGAACATATCCACGCTGCCAAGCCCCGAGCGCAGCTGCATATCAAAGGTAATGCGTACCTCTTCCGCAGGGTGCAGATAGGCCTCCCGCAGATAGTCCACAATCACCACGGGATGCAGAAGGTTTGTCCGCATTTCGCGGAAAACATCGCCCACAAGCCCCGATGCCGTACCTTCCAGACCGGTTGGATCGGCGGAGATCAGCTGCTCCGCCAGATCGCGGGTAATGCGCACGGAGCGCTTGGAAATCAGATCCCGGAACTTGCTTTTGCATTCCAGACGGATCATGCGATCACTGAAGTTATAGATGCGGATGCGGTATTTATCGCGGTTCGCCGTACCATTGATTTTATCGTACAGTGCCGAGTCATATACGGTATCAAAGTACAGTGAGCGGATGTGATACTGGTTGTTTTCATCGCCGTTGGGATCGGGATTGAGCGTTGCCTTCAGCGTGCGGGACAATACCTGATACTGCAGGGGCGTTATGAAAAACTTCAGCTCATGTCGAAGCGGTACGGCCATGATCAGGCACCCGTCTCATTCTGGCAGGCAACCAGGGTGGCATCGTGTACGCCGGCGATATCCAGCATGTGTCCGACGATATCCGAACGGTTGTCCAGACGAACTTCAACCGTCATCTCCGCCCCGCCGCGGGTAACGGTCTTGGAGCGAATGCGGCGGGAATGCGTGCCGCGGCGCAGCTCGGATTCGATATCCGGCTCGGCACCTTCATCATAGTGGATGACCAGCAGATAGGCATTGGGATTGCGGAAGTGAATAAAGCTGAGCGCGATCAGGATTACGCCGATGCCGACCGCAACCACCAGGGCAATGACGTATTGCTTGGCACCCAGCAGGATGCCCATGGTGATGGCCCAGAACATGTAGCAGGTATCCAGCGGCTCCTTGACAGCCGTACGGAAGCGCACAATGGAGAGGGCACCGACCATGCCCATGGACAGCGTTACGCTGCTGCCGATGGCCATCACAACGGGGGCGGTAACCAGGGTGAGCATGATCAGCACCATGGAAAACTGCGGGCTGTAGAGCACGCCGCGATAGGTGATTTTATATACCAGCGAGATCAGGATGCCGGTAATCAGCGCAAACGCCAGGGTCAGCATCACTGTGGCGGGCGTGAAGGAAGAAAACTGCGAAGTCCAGAAATCGCTGGCGTTGGCTACATCGCTCTTGGTCAGGGCGGTCATCAGTACCGGATAGAAATTCATCGGGAAAATACCTCCTCATGTGTGTTGCACACAGCATTTTCATTATACAATCGCGGCGAAGAACGTGCAAGGGGATTATTCGCCGTACAGCGATTTCCAGTTGCTGCCGTACAGATAAGTCATGGCGCTTTCCTGCTTAGCCGTACTGTCCCATGTGGCATCGGATGAGATCAGCGGAATGGGGCCGAAATACTGCTCCATCTGCGCATCGGTCAGCTTGAACCACTCTGCTACCTGACGCCAGCAATAAGCCGGACGCTTGCGTATTACGTTGCGCAGACGCTCCACACGGGTGTTCCAGTAACGCAGACAGCCGTCCTTGGTCTGGGGCTGGTCAAAGGAAATGGATTTCAGGTTTTCCTCCGCCCAGCGGTCATAATGCATGGCCATTTCGGGTTCCAGCAGCGCATAGCATTCGTCCACCTGCGCCAGCATTCTGTCGGTGGTGAAAAACTGGAAGATCTCGCCGAACCTTGTCAGGAACCGATCCAGCATCTCGTCGTTTTCAAGCAGCTTCAATATCAGGGAGTTGTCGATATCGTCGTTTGCACCATGGCCTTCGGGATTCAGATAGTTGGCAATGCCGTTGCTGTTGGCATTGAACAGGCCGTAGTCCATATCGTACAGGAGCCATTTCCACTTGCCGCCGGGCACCTTGTAGAAACGGATGTTGCCTGTGTCGGTATTGGCGAAGAAGCATTCCAGAATCACGTAGTCAAAGTAGTTGTCTACATCTATGTTATCCAGAATGTATTGCAGATCTTCCGCATTCTTGCCGGGAGAGAGGGTTTTAACCTTGACGATAAACTCCTTCCATTCGGCATTGGTGCCATTGTTGATCTGGGAAGACTTTGTGCCGTTGCTTTCCAGCACATCGATGGACTTTGCTTCATCCATGCTG
>CAVFPH010000002.1:60826-76801 GCA_963624325.1 bacterium | reverse complement strand
GGGCCGCCGCAGCGGGTAAGGCAATCCTTCCACAGGGTGAACAGGCAGCCGTTTCGCCAGTCGGTGCACCCGAAGGCTTTGGGGGATTCCTGCACGGGCTTTCCGCACAGCGGGCACACAACATCGGCCAGCACGGGCATGGGGGAAGCCCGATGGGCTGTGCGCTTGCCGCGCTTCATATCCTCGGGAAAATCAACCTTCGGTGCGCCGTCCCGGGCATAATCCACCAGAAAGGCGGTCATGCGGCGGATCCCCTCCATAAAACGCCCGGTATCCCGCTTGTTATGGGCGATTTCGTCCAGCGCCAACTCCCATTTGCCGGTTGTTTCGGGGGAGGTGATCTCATCGGGCGCAATGGCAATCAGCTGCATTCCCTTTTCGGTTGCGTTGATGGTTCTGCCGCGGCGCTGCGCGTAGCCGACCTGCAAAAGGCGCTCGATGATCGCCGCGCGCGTGGCGGGCGTGCCCAGCCCCGCCCCCTTCATGGATTCGCGCAGCGCTTCATCCTGAATATCGCGCCCCGCATGCTCCATGGCGGAGAGCAGGCTGGCGTCCGTATGCGGTGCCGGCGGCTTGGTGGCGCATTGCTGGACGTCCGCTTTTTCAACCGTGCGCATATCGCCGGGGTTCAAAGGCGGCAGGGTGCCCTCCTCGCTGTCCTCGGAATCGGCGGCCTTTTTGCGTCCACGGGCTTTCTTGGCGGGCTGCTCCTGCTGATACAGGGCTTTCCAGCCGAGCACCTTTACCATGCGTCCGACAGAACGGAAGGCATGCCCCTCGCAATCGGTAATGACTTTGATGGCATCATACTCATAAGATGGGTAAAAGGCGGCAAGCATGCGGCGGACAACCATGTCGTAGAGGGCGCGCTCGTCGGGCGGAAGCTGCTCCAAATTGGGCGCTTTGGTTGTGGGCAAAAGCGCATGGTGATCCGAAACCTTGCTGTTGTCAAAAACGCGCTTTGAGATATACAGCTTTCCGTCTTCCTTGCGCGCCATGCCTGCGGTCAGCTCCCGGTAGGGGGAGGGCAGGATATTGAGCGTCTGGTAGAGCTTTGGCACCATATCCATCGGCAGATAGCGGCTGTCGGTGCGGGGATAGGTAAGCAGCTTCCACTTTTCGTACAGGGATTGGGCAATTTTCAGTGTTTTGTCCGCCGTGAATCCAAGCGTGCGGTTTGCGTCGCGCTGAAGCGAAGTCAAATCGTAAAGCTGCGGCGGAAGCTCGCGCTTCGGCTCGCTTTGCGCCGAGCGCACGCGGGCAGGCTTTTTGTTTACGGCCTTGGCGATTTCTTCGGCCTGTGCCTTGGCGGAAATGCGCGAAGCCGTTTTGTCCTCGGGGGCGGATTCATCAAACCACAGGCCGCTGTAATCCCCGAAATCCGCGGCAACGGTAAAGTAATCTTCGGAAACAAAGCTGTCAATCTCACGGCGGCGCTTTACCAAAATGGCCAGCGTAGGTGTCTGGACGCGCCCGACGGACAAAAGCGCGTTGTAGCGCAGAGTGAAGGCACGGCTGGCGTTCATGCCGACCAGCCAGTCGGCCTCGGAACGGCAGACGGCGCTTTTGCGCAGGCCTTCATATTCGCTGTCGGGCTTCAGTTCCGCAAAGCCATCGCGGATTGCTTCATCCGTCATGGAGGAAATCCACAGCCGGTCTACGGGCTTGCTGCATTTTGCCTGTCGGTATATGTAGTAAAAAATCAGCTCACCCTCGCGCCCGGCATCGGTTGCGCAGATCAGACGCTCCGTGTCGGCGGCGTTGATCAGCTTTTTTACAATCGAAAACTGCTTTTTCGTTTTGGAAATGATTTTTGTAGGCAGCACATCGGGCAGCATGGGCAGATCATCCATGCGCCATTTTTTGTATTTTTCGTCAATTTCATCCGGCTCACACAGCGTAACCAAATGCCCGACGGCCCAGGTAACGGTATAGCCGTTGCCGGACATACAGCCTTCGCCCGATGTTCTGCATCCGAGTACACGGGCAATATCACGCCCGACGCTGGGCTTTTCCGCTACGACGACGATCATGGCCATACCTCAGCATTTTATAGTAACCCAAAGGAAAAATCACAGCGCCTGAAGCTTGCGGGCCTGCTCATCCATGGTCAGCGCATCGATGATTTCGTCCAGATCCCCGTCCACAATGGCATCCACGCGGTACAGCGTCAGCCCGATACGGTGATCCGTCACCCGTCCTTCATTGAAATTGTAGGTGCGGATTCTCTCATTGCGCTCGCCCGTTCCCACCTGGGCATGACGGAAGCTGGCGTATTCACTGTCCGCCTTGGTGCGGTACAGGTCATAAAGGCGGCTTTTGAGTACTTTCATAGCCTTTTCGCGATTTTTCAGCTGGCTTTTTTCATCCTGACAGGTAACCACCAGCCCTGTCGGAATGTGGGTGATGCGCACGGCGCTGTCCGTGCGGTTGACATACTGTCCGCCGTTGCCGGAGGCGCGGTAGGTATCAATGCGCAGATCCCCGGGCTTGATATCCACCTCAACATCCTCCATCTCCGGCAGAACGGCTACGGTAGCGGTGGAAGTTTGCTTTTTGCCGTTGGCATCGGTAACCGGAACGCGCTGTATGCGGTGTACGCCGCTTTCATATTTCAGGCGGCTGAAGGCACCCCGCCCCGTTACGGAGAGCACGGCTTCCTTTACGCCGCCGATTTCGGTATCATTTACGCTGAGCACCGATGCGGCAAGCTTGTGGCGCTCGGCATAGCGCAGATACATGCGCACCAGCATGGCGGCAAACAAGCTGGCCTCATCGCCGCCGGCACCGGCGCGCACCTCCAGAATCACGTTGCGGTCATCATCGGGATCGTGGGGGATCAGGTGCAGCAAAAGCGCCCGCTCCCGCTCCGGCACCTGCGCTTCCAGATTTTTCAGTTCTTCTCGCGCGGTATCACCAAGATCGGGGTCCTCGCTCAGTTCCCGCGCATCCGCGATTTCGGAGAGAAGCTTTAAGTATTCGCGGTACGACAAAACGGCCGGCTCCAACGCGGCACGCTCCCGCAGAAGCGATTGCCAGCGCGGCAGGTCGGCAATGATATCGGGCTGTGCCACGGCGACGGAAAGCTCCTCCAGACGCCGCGACATCCATTCGAATTTTTCAAGATACTTTGCGTCCATGCATCCTTCCGCTTAGTCGTCGCTCATTTTCAGTACTTTCATGAAGGCTTCGCTGGGCACTTCCACCGTGCCGAACTGGCGCATGCGCTTTTTGCCTTCCTTTTGCTTTTCAAGCAGCTTCTTTTTGCGCGTGATATCGCCGCCGTAGCACTTGGCAAGCACATCCTTGCGCACAGCCTTGACCGTTTCGCGGGCAATGACCTTGCCGCCGATGGCAGCCTGAATGGGAATGTCAAACTGCTGCCGCGGGATTACTTCACACAGCTTTTCGGCAATGCTGCGTCCGCGCGCATAGGCGCGGTCCCGATGGACAATCATGGTAAATGCATCGCAGATATCGCCGTTCAGCAGGAAATCCAGCTTGACCAGGTCGCTTTCCATATAGCCCTTCAGCTCGTAATCCATGCTGGCATAGCCGCGGCTGCGGCTCTTGAGCGCATCAAAGAAATCAAAGATGACCTCATTAAGCGGCATGTCATAGGTCAGTTTGACGCGTCCGCCCTCATACTGCATATCCTTGAATGTGCCGCGCTTGTCCTGGCACAAATCCATCAGCGTTCCCACGTAATCCTGCGGGGTATAAATGGTAACCAGCACAAAAGGCTCGCTCATGGAGGCGATTTCGGTTACGGGCGGCAGGTTGGCGGGGTTATCGATGGTAATGACATCGCCGTTTGTCTTGGTTACCTCATAGATAACGCTGGGCGCGGTGGTTACCAGATCCAGATCAAACTCCCGCTCCAGACGCATCTGGATAATTTCCATATGCAGAAGGCCCAAAAAGCCGCAGCGGAAACCGTATCCCAGGGCAACGCTGGTCTCCGGATCATAGGCAAGGGAGGCATCGTTCATGCGCAGTTTTTCAAGGGCATCCTTCAGGTTTTCATAATCCGCCCCGTCCGCGGGGTAAATGCCGCAGTAGACCATGGGGGTGACATTGCGGTAGCCCGGCAGGGGAGCATCGGCGGGACGGGCGGCATCGGTGATGGTATCGCCGACACGCGTATCCCGCAGATCCTTGATGGAGGCGGCAATATAGCCCACCTCGCCTGCAAGCAGCTCCTGCGCCGGCTCGCATCCGGGGGTTAAATAGCCGGTTTCCACTACGTCAAACTCGGCGCCGGTCTGCATCATGCGCATGCGCATGCCGGGATAAACGCGCCCTTCCATCACGCGGATATAGCAGATTGCGCCGCGGTAATTATCATACTTGGCGTCAAATACCAGGGCTTTGAGGGGGGCGGATTCATCCCCCTGCGGCGGGGGCATCTTGTTGACCACGGCCTCCAGCACATCCTCTATGCCGATTCCCTGCTTGGCGCTGGTCAGCGGCGCATCCTCTGCGTCCAAACCGATGACCTCTTCGATTTCATGCCGCACTTCTTCGGGCTGGGCGGAGGGCAGGTCGATTTTGTTGATGACCGGGATGGTTTCCAGATTATGCTCCAACGCCATGTAGACATTGGCCAGCGTCTGTGCCTCCACGCCCTGCGTGGCATCCACCACCAGCAATGCCCCTTCGCAGGCGGCCAGCGCACGGCTGACTTCATAGGCAAAGTCCACATGGCCGGGGGTATCAATCAGGTTCAGCTCGTAGGTAATGCCGTCCTTTGCCGTATAGTGCATGCGGACAGCCTTGCTTTTGATGGTAATGCCGCGCTCACGCTCCAATTCCATGGAGTCAAGCACCTGCTCCACCATTTCACGCTTTTCAAAAACGCCTGTCAATTCCAGAATGCGGTCAGCCAGGGTAGACTTTCCGTGGTCAATGTGGGCAATGATGCAGAAATTGCGGATACGGGACAGTCTGTCGGACATCAGGCACACTCCGTTTCGTCTTTGCGGGATTTTTCCCTAAATACCCAGTTGCGCTGGATACGGTAATTGGCAAGGTAGAGCAGCACATCAATGACGCACTTGAGCAGGACGCTCAGCCCTTCGTGATGATCGGGAATGAAGTGATTGAGCCACCCGAAAAGGAAGGTGGTAATCAGCAGCACACACAGGGCAAGGACGGCATAGCGCAAGGGGGCACCCTTGCTCTCCTTTACCTTGAAGGCAAAATTCTTATTCAGCAGAAAGTTGAACGGCGCGGAGCACAGACGGGCAATGGGCGTGGCAAAGAGGGCTTCCGCGCTGAACATCAGTCCCATCAGGGAAATATCGGGCATATCCCGGAACACCAAAAGCATCAGCAGCGAGAGCACGGCATAGTCCACCACAAAGGAGACAATGGCAGCCGCCGAGAAGCGAAGGAAGGAGCCCAGCAGAAGCTTGTAAATGCGCCAGGAATCGCGCAGCGGATGAAAATGGGAGGATTTGTTTTCTTCCAGATAGATGGTTTCGATCGGGACGATCTTGAAGGGGATCTTGTGGACGGAAAAATAGATGAGCATGTTCATTTCATACTCGAAGCGGTCCCCCGTGATGGAAAGCAGATCGTCAAAGCATGCGCGGCTGAAGGCACGAAGCCCCGTCTGCGTGTCCGGCAGCCAATGCCCATAGAGCAGGGCAAATACCGTGCTGGTGGCACGGTTGCCAAAGCGCGAACGGCCGGGAATATTCTTGTTTTTGTGCGAAAAATCGCGGGAACCCAGCAAAAGCTCCGGCTTTTTTTCATCCATGGCATCGGCCAGCAGCAGGGTGTCATGCACGGTGTGCTGCCCATCTGCATCGGCGGTGATGACGCCCGCAAAATCGGTGTGATCGCGGATATAGGCAACGCCTGTGCGAAGCGCCTGCCCCTTGCCGTGGTTGACATCGTGCCGCAGGACGACACAGCGTTCCTTTGCGGAAAGAGACTCAAAAATCGGATCATACTCTGCCGAGGATCCGTCGTTTACGATGACAATCTGCCCGAAATCCGCGGCCAGAAGGGCATCCACATAAACGGGAAGCCGCTCATCGGGCTCCAAAGAGGGAATCAATACGCATAATTGCTTTGCCTGCATGGCGCAATCCATTCTCCTTGTACATGAATAGGAAATAAAAGGTCAACCCTTAACACCATTATCATACCATCAAACCGATAAAAACTCAAGCCTGCATTCACCATGGCGAACATTCGCGCGCTTTTAGTTGCCAAGGGGGAGAAATTATTGTATAATGACTTATCCCTGAAATTCTGCAAAGGAGGAAATGGGGGAATGCGGGGAGAGAGACGGAGGCGCAAAAGCACGTGGCTGTGCGTGTTTGCGCTGCTTGCATCCCTGCTGTGCCCGCTTGCCTTGGCGGAAGATCGGGTGATAGATCCCGCTTATTCCGTTCCATCCTACGCGCAGTGGCTGCTGGAGACGGCTGAGGGTGAGCTTGGCTATCGGGAAAACAGCCGCGGCTACACCAAGTACGGCGAGTGGGCGGGAGATCCGTATGCGGAATGGTGTGCGGAGTTTCTGTGCTGGTGCGTCAATCAGGTGGATCAGCAGCACGGGACCAACCTTTTGAACATCACCTACCCGCTCTACTCCGGCCAGAATACCGGCCGCAACTGGTTTATTCGGGAAGGCCGCTACATTGCCCGATCCGGCTTTGTGGAAGGCTGGGGCTCTCAGTGGATGATCGGCAGTGCGGATAATATCACCTCCGGCAGCTATGTTCCGCAGCCCGGGGATTGGATGTTTTTTTCCGTTGACGGGGTCAATACCTCCCATGTGGCGCTGGTGGAATGCTGCACGCAGGATGCGGAGGGCGTGATCACCGTCTGCGTGATTGAAGGCAACATGCCCGACTGCGTTCAGCGCAGCACCTACCTGCTGACCGATCAGCACATCATGGGCTACGGAACGGTTCGGGATCTGGCGGATATCGTCATGCAAAGCGGCAACACGGGCAAAAAGGTGCAAAGGCTGCAGAAAATGCTGTGCTATCTGGGATATCTGGACAGCCAATATGCTACGGGCACCTACGGCCCGTCCACCGTGGAGGCCGTACGGAATTTTCAGCAGGACAACGGCAAAGTGCCTACCGGCATTGCAAACCATCATACGCAGCTGACGCTGCAGCAAATATATGAAGAAACCTACTGGCAGGATGATGCAAACTTTATCGTGCAGGATGATTGACGGGAGGGAAAACAGATGCGCGATATGGTGCTGATACTCAATTATGACGACGCCGGCACACGCGCGATTGCGCGGGGTCTGCGTGCCGAGCATGTATATTGCGAGATTGTGCCCGGCAATCTGTCCGCGCAGGAGCTGCGCGCCCGGCAGCCGCTGGGAATTATCCTTTCCGGCGGGGTATCGGGCAGCGTGCCCGCGGGCCCGGATGCCGATATCCTATCGGAAGGATGCCCCGTGCTGGCCATGGGCGATGCGGCTTCCATGCTGTGCATAATGCTTGGCGGGGATGCGCAAGAGACCGTCATCTGCAACAGCATAGGCGGGGTGACATTTGCCCGCTGCGCTTTGACCGAAGGGGTGGATGACTGCGAGCGGATGCTGCACAATGTGCGCCATCTGCGATTGCCCGACGGGGCCAAGGTGATGACGGAGTCCCAGCATGAGACGGTCGGCTTTATGCTGCAGGATCGCTCCATGTATGCCATGCAGTTCACCCTGGAGCAAAACGATACCGACGGCATGCGGCTGCTGCTTAACTTTGTCCTGTCCGTGTGCGGCTGCACGCGCTGGTGGGATTATGAGGCCTTTGCGGAAGACGCCCAGAATGAAATCAGCCGTGCTGTCGGTGACGGCCGCGCCGTGTGCACCATGACCGGCGGGCTGAACAGCGGCATTACCGCGCTGCTGGCGCATCGCGCACTGGGGGACAGGCTGCAGTGCATTTTTGTGGATACCGGCCTTCTGCGGGCAAACGAAGCGGCGCAGGTGATGCACTTTTACCGTGATCGGATGGGGCTGGACATTGTCAATGTGCAGGCGCAGGAACGCTTTGCGCAGGCCCTGCAGGATCTGGTGGAGCCCGATGACAAGCGTCGGGCGATCGGGCAGACGCTGCAGAAAATCCTGGATGAGACTGTTTCGCAGATGGGGAAATTTACGGCCATTCTGCGCAGCACCACCTGCAGCGATGTGATGCGCGGGGTGAATCCCGCCGAAAAGCCCGGGCTGCATGCCTCTCTTCCCGTGATTGAGCCGCTGCACGAACTGTTCAAGGACGAGGTTCGGAATGTGGGCGAATACCTGAACGTGCCCGAAGAAATTTTAAGCCGCCAATCTTTCCCCAGCAGCGGGCTGGCACTGCGGATTTTCGGCAGCGTTACCCCGGCCAGACTGCAGACGCTGCGCGCTGCCGATCAGATTTTTGCCGAGGAAATTGCGTCATCGGGGCTGAACAAGCGCCTGCGCCAGTACTTTGCCCTGCTTGGGGCCCTGCACGGGGAGGATTCACGCGTGGTGATCGCGCTGCGCGCCGTTCAGTCTGCCGATCCCGCGCAGCAGGCACATGCCGCGCGTCTGCCCTTTGATTTGCTGGAGCGTGTGACGGACCGTATCCGCCGCGAACGTCCCGAGGTATCCCACGTGCTCTACGATCTTAACCCCAGCAGCCGCGTCACGGGCGCGGAATGGCAATAACAACAAAGCATACCAAATATAATAGCGAACCGAGGAATACGCATGCACTTGACACATCCCATTGCCCCATATCAGGGCATTGCACCCGAAGACTGCTTCTTTGTCACCAATGATCAGATGATTGAAATGGGCATGGGCTTCGTCAATCTGTTCTATCAGCCTGAAATGTATCCGGATGCGCCCCTGCACATCTATATGCAATTGGATTCGCAGCCGGCGGGACGGAACCTGCTGCTGGGCGCATTGCTTGCCCGCGCGGATCAGCTTCGTGCGCAGGCCCCCAACATCCGCGGACGGCTGTTTACCCAGATTTCCCCGGAGGACTGGGATCAGCAGGCATTCTATACCAAGGCCGGCTTCAAAATGGACGACAGCGAGGATCTGTACCATTTCGGCATTCCGGGCTGGCCGGCCCGCGCGCCCGTCAACTGCAACTATGCCTCTGTTCCGCTCAAAACGCCGCAGGATGTGCAGGCATTTCTGCAGCGCATGAACAGCTACCGCATATCTCCCTTGGATGCGGAGTTTTTGGGGCGCTGCATGGAAATGGAGCATTTCCTGGCAATCGGCTACTACCGCGGCGGCAATGCCGTGTGTGAGGCGCTTTTCACGGGCGAGGGACAGAACGTGACGCTGGTATCGATGTATGTCCGTGCGGATTACCGCAGGCAGGGATTTGCCAAGGCCATTATCGGCGCTGCGGGGGATATCCTGCGTCCGCGCGGCGTCACCCAGATTTCCGCTCGCATTTACAGCCGAAATGCCGCGCAGGTGGCGCTGATGCATGCGGCTGCCGGAAAAAAAGTCCGTTCAACGGTGTTGCTTCCGGGCATTACAATTTAAGTTAGGAGTATTATGAAAATGAAAGTCGGCTTGCTCTGCGCAATGAAATCGGAATTTGACCAGCTGCTGCCCTATCTGCACGAGACGGCCCGGCACGAGGCGGCCAAGACAACCGTGATCGAGGGCGATGTAAACGGCATGCCCGTGGTGCTGGCCGCCACCGGCATCGGCAAGGTGAATGCGGGCATTACGGCACAGCTGCTGATTGACCGCTTCAACGTAACCCACATGATCATGGTGGGCGTTGCGGGCGGCATGGATCCGCGGCTGGGCATTCATGCCCTGGCGTTTTCCGAGCGTCTGATACAGCACGATATCGTCTCCTCCTTTCTTCGCTACCGCAGCGGCGTGGCGGACGGCTATTATCCGGGAGACCCGATGCTTTTGTCTGCCTGCCGCAAGCTGAATGACGCGGGCGCATTCCTCTATCCTACGTTCTTTGGCGATATGGTATCGGGGGATCAGTTTATTGCCCAGGAAGGACGGCAGGAAATCTTGGATGCCTGGCATCCGCTGTGCGTGGATATGGAAAGTGCCTCTGCGGCATACACCTGCTACGTGAATGAAATTCCCTTCTTGGCCATCCGCGCCATGAGCGATACCGAGGCCGAAAGCGGGGAGGAAAGCTTCAATGCCCATGAAATCAGCGCGGCCGATGCGGCCGCAAGCGCGGCAGGTGCGCTGCTGCGGGAACTGTCCGCGCATTAAGCATACGGCGCTTTGTCGGCGCAGATGCGCCGATCATTAATAAACAAGGAGAATTGCAATGCAGCTGTTGTTCTTTGTCCTGGCCGGTATCGTATTCGGACTGGCCAACATCATTCCCGGCGTATCCGGCGGCACCATGGCCGTGGTCTTCGGCATCTATGAGCGTCTTCTTTCCGTCCTGTCCGATCCGCTGCACAACATCAAGAAGGAATGGAAATTCCTGGTTACCTTCGGCCTTGGCTTGGCCATCGGCATCCTAGCCTTCGGCAAGCTGATGAACTGGGCGCTGGAAAACTATCCGGCGCAGGCTGCCATGTTCTTTATCGGCGTCATCCTGGGCAGCATTCCCATGCTGTTCAAAAACTCCTTTATGCCGGAAGGCAAAGTGAAGCTGAACGCCGCCAATATCATCGCCTTCCTGGTGGGCTTTGCCATCATGATCCCCATGATCCTGGCAGGCAACACGGACGAAGCAAAGGCAGCCGCAACGGCAGCTGCGACAGCGGCGGAGGTGAGCATCGGCAACATCCTGCTGATGGTGGTGTATGGCGTCATTGCCTCCTCCACCATGATTATCCCGGGCATTTCGGGCTCCTTTGTCATGCTGCTGATGGGCGTGTACGGCACGCTGATCGCATCGGTTGCCAATCTTTTCCCCTTTACCGCCGCAACGCCTGCCGCGGTGATCGTGCTGCTGCCCTTCGCTGTCGGCGTGGTGATCGGGCTGGTGTTCTGTTCCAAATTGATTAAATTCCTGCTGGCCAAGTTCCCCGTCCCTACCTATGCCGCCATTTTCGGCTTTGTGCTGGGCTCCATCGGCTGCGTATTCCCGGGCTTTAACCAAATTGATCTGACGGGTGTGATTGCGGCCATTGCCGGCATTCTGGTGTTGTGGGGCTGCGAGCGGCTGACCCCCGGCGAAAGCAAGTAAGGAGCGAATGAATCTCCATGGCATTGTTTGTAGATAAGGCCCCCTTCACCGCCAAGGCAGGCAACGGCGGCAACGGGTGCGTGTCTTTCCATCGCGAAAAATTTGTCATCAACGGTGGCCCGGACGGCGGCGACGGCGGCAGCGGCGGCAGTATTATCCTGCTGGCGGACGGCAATATGCATACGCTGCTGGACTTCCGCTTTCGCGCAAAGTATTTTGCCCCAAACGGTGAGGACGGCAAGGCGGGACGCAGTTCGGGCAAGGCCGGCGAGGATCTGGTTATTAAAGTTCCCGTCGGAACGATTGTGCGCGGCGAAAACGATCAGGTGATTGCCGATATGTTTGAGGTCGGCCAGCGCCGCGTGCTGCTGCACGGCGGGCGCGGCGGCTGGGGCAATGCGCATTTTGCAACGCCCACCCGTCAGGCACCGAACTTTGCCAAGCCCGGCATTCAAACGCAGGCATTCAAATTTACCCTGGAGCTGCAAACCATTGCGGATGTCGGCCTGGTCGGCTTCCCCAACGTGGGCAAAAGCACCATTCTGTCCGTCGTAACGCATGCGCAGCCCAAGATCGCCAATTACCACTTTACCACGCTTACCCCGAACCTGGGCATTGTCCGCCGTCACGGGCAGGATTTTGTCATGGCGGATATTCCGGGCCTGGTAGAGGGCGCGGCGGACGGCGCGGGCCTGGGCCATGATTTCCTAAGGCATGTGGAGCGCACACGGCTGCTGATTCACGTGCTGGATATGGCCGGCAGCGAGGGGCGCGATCCCCTGGCGGATTACGAGGCGATCAATTTGGAACTGGCCCGCTACGGCGATCTGCAAAGCCGCCCGCAGATTGTGGCGGCCAACAAAATGGATCTGCCCGACGGGGAGACCAACCTTCTCCGCTTCCGCGAGACCTATCCCGACGTGCCGATTTTCGCGGTATCCGCCGCTACGCAGGCAGGCTTTGATGCCCTGATGGATGCGGTTGCGTCCGAGCTTGCCAAACTGCCGCCGGTTGCACCCTATGCACAGGAGGAATTCTTGGATGATCTGCCCGATCTGTCCGGATATACCGTGCGCCGTGAGGGCGGCGTATACCTGGTGGAGGGCAGCGCCATGACGCGCCTGATGAACAGCGTCAATTTTGACGATACAGACAGCGTGAAGTGGTTCCATCAAACCCTGCGCAGAACCGGCGTGATTGATGCGCTGCGCAAGGCCGGGGCAGGCGAAGGCGATACCGTGCAGATTGAAGAAATGCAGTTTGAGTTTGTAGATTAAAATCGGGAGAGAAAATTATGCGTCACGAAAAAATCATCCTGCCCCGCACCGGAGCCATTCTGGAAACCTATCTTGCCAATGAGGAAAGCTTGATCCAGACGCTCAAGCATCCCTTTGAGCATCGTCCGCTGGTCGTTGTTTTCCCGGGCGGCGGGTATCATTTCCTTTCGGAGCGGGAGGCAGAACCGATTGCCCTGCGCCTGCTTTCGCTGGGAATTCAGGCCGTTGTACTGCGCTATTCCGTGGCACCTGCCCGCTATCCCGTGGCGCTGGAGCAGGCTGCCGAGGCCATGCAGTATGTCCGTGAGCATGCCGAAGAGTGGCTGTGCAACCCCAAAAAGATTGCCGTCATGGGCTTTTCCGCCGGCGGTCATGCGGCTGCGCATATCGGCACGCGCTGGAAGGAAATGGGCTATGATGCCGCATGCCGTCCCGACGCGATGATCCTCAGCTATCCCGTGATCACATCGGGAGAGTTTGCCCATCGGAATTCCTTCAGATGCCTGCTGGCCGAGCGCGAGGAGGAACTGAAGGACGTGGTTTCCCTTGAAAAGCATGTGACGCCCGATACGCCGCCGACCTTCCTGTGGCATACTTGGACGGATGAACTGGTGCCGGTGGAAAACAGCCTGCTGTTTGCCTCGGCCCTGCGCCGCGCGGGTGTGCCGTGCGAAATGCACATTTTCGGCAACGGACAGCATGGACTCAGCCTCTGCAACGCCGAAGTTTTTGATCCCGAGCGCGATCCCATGCATACGGAGTGTGCCGGCTGGATTGACATGGCGGCACGCTGGCTGAAAAACCTGTAAGGAGAAAGTGCCATGAATCTGCGCAAAGCCCTGCAATGGCTGATCGCACTGGCCTGCCTGAGCGCAGCCGTGCTGAATATCCTGTATTTGATCGGTGCGCAGCCCAAAAGCGCAACAAGCATCGGCTGCGCGGTGATATTGGCCTGCTATGTACTGCAGTGGGTTGCCCGCCGTTCAGGCCGTGCCCAAAAGCCGTCTGCCAAGGATGACAACACCCTGCTTGACCGCGTACGCGTGGTGCTGACACTGGTTTCGGCCGTTGCCTGGATTGTTACAATCGGCATGTCCTTTTTCTGGAAGGCGTAACAGCGCCGACCCCCAAAAATCAAAAATATGTCCCGCTCTTTCAGCCGGCACTTGTATGTTTCGGCTGCGAGAGCGGGGCGTTTTTTCAGTATACGGTGGCGGATCCGACAGTTTGACGCCAGGCGGCAAGGAATGCATCATAGGATGGATAGCGATCCTCCCGATTTTCGGCACAGGCACGAGATGCAACCTGATAAAGCGAGGACGAGGCGGTCCAGCTGTTCTTTTCCCGAATGCCACGATCCGAGAGAAATACATACGAAAGCGCCCCCATGATATACTGCAGCGTGATGCCGTCCAGCTTCGCATCCGTTACGTATGCTTCGGGTGCCAGAAAGCGCGGAGATCCGGGCATACGGCCGCGGGTATTGTAACAGGGCAGCCGTTGGTATAAGTCAATATCGCAAATCGAAATACGGCCGGTTGTAAAATCCGCCGCCAGGCTGCTCTCGGAAAAACCGACTGCCATGTAGCCATGCCTCAGCGCATAATGATGAAAATCAAATATGCTGTCCAGCATGCGCAGCCGAACAATCAGCGGCTGATGAGAAAGCTGATAGAGGGGAGAGGCGGGAAAATCATAGCGATCGGCAGGGGGAATCTGCGTGCCGGGATCCAAAAGAATGCCTTCCGGGCGGCGAAACACAGCGGCGTATCCGCCCGCAACCGTGCCGCAGCCCATCAATTTAATCAGCGCAGGATGTGCGTACAGGCCTTGATAGGCCGACATGGACAAGCATAATGCCTTAGCGGCATCCACAGGGGACATGCGGGAATTGACAAGGGGGGCACCGGCAAACTTGACAAGCAGCTGCCCCCATTGGGCGCTTTGCGTTTCAAACAGCAGGCAGCCTGTCTGCGGACGCTCAAAAACGCAAATCGGCTTTCCGTAACGCTTCAAAAAGGAAAAATCAAAAGGTGCGGCCAGCTCTGCCGACAGTCCGAACACATCCTGAATCATGTTTTTCCCTCCGATGCCGTCTCCGAAATCATCAAAATAAAATCAAGCAAATCGGAAACCTGACGATGGCTATGCCTTCTCAATAACCTGATGCTGTGCCCAGCGGCCGCTGTGAAAACGCCATACATAGGCAACGGAGCGCGCCGTCCAATCGCTGAACATGCCGATCCACACCGCGACCGGACCCACGCGGAACACGCGGATGAGCACCACGGTGATGATTACGCGGCACGTCCACATGGTGACGGAGGAGGTAACGAGCGAGAACTTGACATCGCCCGCCGCGCGCATGCCGTAGGGCAGCATGAAGGAAGTGCTCCACATCAGGGGCTTGTAGGCGCAGATGAGCCATACCATCTGCACGGTCATTTGCGCGGCGTCGGGCTCCATACCGGCGATCACGGTGATGGGCCTGATCAGCACGGCGGCCATGACGCAGAAGAGGAGAATCAGCATGCGGCCCAGGAAGCTGAGCTTTAGAGTGTAGCGCCTGGCTTCCTCCACACGCCCGGCACCCATGCACTGGCCAACCACTGTCATCAGTCCCAGCCCCACGCCAACCGAGGCATTGCCTACAAAGCTTTCTACCATGGCAGCCATGGCGTTGGCCGCGATGGCCGCGGTGCCCAGCGTGGATACGGTGGACTGAATCACCAGCTTGCCGAACTGGAACATGCTGTTTTCAATCCCCGTCGGCACGCCGATGCGCAGGATATGGGCAATGCGATGAAAGTCCGGACGGATGCTGCGGTAATCATGCACGATGATCTTCTGATGCGGCTGGCGAAGTTTGTACAGGATGACAACTGCGCAGAACATGCGCCCAAGAAGCGTCGGGATGGCCGCGCCCAGCACGCCCATTTTGAAGCCGAAAATCAAAACGGCATTGCCGCCGATGTTGATGATGTTGGAAAGCAGCGAAACCATCATGGGCAGGCGGGAGTTGCCGCTTGCGCGAAAGAGGGCCGCACCGGCGTTATACATGGCAAGAAACGGAAAGGATAACGCGGTAACCAACATGTAAATTTCCGCATTTTCCATCACTGCATCTTCAACCTGACCGAAAATCAGCGAGAGCAGGGGGCGCCGCAAAACAAGGCAGATTGCCCCGATAAAGACGGATATGACGGTAATGGACAGCAGAAGCTGACGTCCCGTTTCGTTTGCCTGCCGCAGGTCATCCCGGCCGATGTACTGTGAGCAGATGATCGAGCCGCCGGTGGCCATGGCGGAAAACAGGTTGATCATCACGACATTGAGCGAATCAACCAGGGATACGGCCGCAATGGCATGAGATCCGACATTGCTGACCATCATCGTATCTGCCATGCCCATCAGGGAGGCCAATATCTGCTCCAGCATCAGGGGAATCAAAAGAGCGCAAAGCTGCTTTTTGCTAAACACGGGTGCTTTCGTACCTTTCCAAAGGATTTCAGTAGGAGACGCTCCCAAGTATAGCATGAAAC
>CAVFPH010000002.1:0-60816 GCA_963624325.1 bacterium | reverse complement strand
GCATGAAACGGCGCGATTTGAAACACTTTTGCGCGGCAAATTCCGATTTGTGCCTTGCAATTTGCAGGAAAGCCTGCTATAATGCTCCTGTCGCAAAGAACGGGAGCCTGCGTGACGCACATGCAAAGAGAGCCGTTGTTCGGTGCAAAACGGTGATGTGCAGCGCCTTTCCGCCCGGGAGCGCGCGGTGAGAGCCGCGGGGTGCGCCCCATACAGCGCCAACGAGAGGCCGCCTATGCGGCAATCGGGGTGGCAACGCGGACAAGGTTCGTCCCCATGATACGGGAGCGGGCTTTTTTTATTTTCATTTTGATTAAGGAGGCTTATTACCATGCTGGATATCCGCCGTATTCGCCAAAACCCGCAGGAGCTGATCGATGCCCTGCAAAAGCGCAACAGCAAGATTGACCTGACCGAATTCCTGAAAAAGGAAGAAGAGCGCCGCGCGCTGCTCAGCCAAGTGGAAACGCTGAAGGCACGCCGCAATGATGAGTCCAAGCGCATTGCGCAGATCAAGCGTGAGGGCGGCGATGCACAGCCGATCATGGATGAAATGCGCGCATTGGGCGATCAGGTAACGGCACTGGATGCGCAAGTGAAGGAAATTGAGGAGTACATCAACGATTTCGTTATGCGCCTGCCCAACTATCCGTCGGCCGGTACTCCCGTCGGCAAGGACGACAGTGAAAATGTGGAGCAGCGCCGCTGGGGCGAGCCGCGTCACTTTGAGTGGGAGCCCAAGGCGCACTGGGATATCGGCACCGACCTGAATATTCTGGATTTCGATGCTGCTGCCAAAATCAGCGGTGCCCGCTTCACCGTGTATCGCGGTTTGGGTGCCCGGCTGGAACGCGCGGTGATTAACTTCTTTATGGATACGCATGCGGCGGACGGCTATGTTGAGGTTCTGCCTCCCTATATGGTTACCCGCAGCACCATGACCGGTACGGGCCAGCTGCCCAAGTTTGAAGAGGATGCCTATAAGCTGGATCAGGATACCTTCCTGATTCCCACGGCTGAGGTACCCGTGACAAACCTGTACCGCGATATGATTCTGGACGGCAAGGATCTGCCGATCCGTCACTGCGCTTACAGCGCGTGCTTCCGCAAGGAGGCTGGCAGCGCCGGCCGCGATACCCGCGGTCTGATCCGTCAGCACCAGTTCAACAAGGTCGAAATGGTCAAGATTACCAAGCCCGAGCAGAGCTATGAGGAGCTGGAATCCATGACCCGCCAGGCCGAAAAGGTGCTGCAGCTGCTGGGCTTGCCCTACCGCGTTGTGGCGCTGTGCTCGGGCGATATGGGCTTCTCTGCCGCCAAGTGCTATGATATCGAAGTGTGGATGCCCTCCTATAACCGCTATGTGGAGATCAGCTCCTGCTCCAACTGCGAAGATTTCCAGGCACGCCGTGCAGGCATCCGCTACCGCGAGGATCCCAAGTCCAAGCCGCAGCTGTGCCATACGCTCAACGGCTCCGGTGTGGCTGTAGGCCGTACCGTGGCGGCGATTCTGGAAAACTACCAGAACAGCGACGGCAGCGTTACCGTGCCCGAAGTTCTGCGCAAGTACATGGGCGTGGACGTAATCGGAAAGTAATTGCCCATATTATGCAAGTACAACAGAAGTACAAAATAACCCCTTGACAATTCTTTTCCGGGCTGGTATAGTACCCGCATAAACGGTTGATCACTGAGGAAAGGAGCGCACCGTTATGAAGCGTATGGCGATGGACAACATGATGATGCAGATGTACATGTACATGTGCATGCGTCGCTGTGCCTTCATCGATGTGCTTTCTAAACGGTAAGCGTTCACCTGTGAGCGCTCATCGTGCCATTCGGTTTTCGAACGGGGAAGCTTCATCGAGCTTCCCCGTTTTTGATTTCCGAAAGGAGGATTCGCCCATGTGCCGCTGCCTGATTCTCACCAATCGTTTCAGCAAACGAATGTGACGCTCCTTACACGCATTCCCGTTTGCTTCGTTTCCCAACAAAACAAAATTAAAAGGAGAAACCATCATGAAAAAGCTGCTTGCCATCCTGCTGACCCTGGCCCTGTCCCTGTCTTTCACCGCCGCGCTGGCTGACACCATTACCATCGGCGTTCCCAATGACACGACCAACGAAGCCCGTGCTCTTCTGCTGCTGGAAGCCAACGGCATCATCAAGCTGGCTAAGGGTGCCGGCATTCAGGCTACCATCCGTGATATCGTAGAGAACCCCAACAATGTTGAAGTCATCGAGATTGAAGCCGCTCAGCTGCCCGTTCAGCTGCCCGACCTGGACTACGCCGTGATCAACTCCAACTACGCCATCAATGCGGGCCTGAACCCCGTAAAGGATTCCCTTCTGATCGAAGGTTCTTACTCCGCTTACGGCAACATCCTGGCCGTCAAGGAAGGCAATGAGAATTCTGCCAAGATCCTGGCCCTGGTTGCCGCGCTGGAAAGCCAGCAGGTTGCCGACTTTATCGCCGAAACCTATGACGGTTCTGTGGTAAGCACCATTGAAAATCCCACCGACGGCTATGATGCCACTGTCGATTACGATGCGCTGAAGGGCGAAAAGATCACCGTTGCCGCTTCTCCCACTCCCCATGCCGAAATCCTCAAGGTTGCTCAGGAAATCCTGGCTGCCAAGGGCGTTGAACTGGAAATCGTAGAATTCACCGACTATGTACAGCCCAACCGGGTTGTGGACAGCGGCGAAATCGATGCCAACTACTTCCAGCATCAGCCTTACCTGGACGACTTCAATGCCGAGAACGGCACCAAGCTGGTTTCCGTATCCGTTGTACACGTTGAGCCCATGGGCCTGTACGGCGGCCGTCAGACTACCCTTGACGTATTGGGCCTGACCAAGTAAAATACAACAGACACCAAGTGCCGCACCGGCAGGGGTTTCCTGCCGGTGCGCATGTGTGATTGGAGGAAACCCTGTGATCGAGATCAAAAATCTGACCAAAACCTTTCCCGGCGCCGACGGCACCTTCTATGCCCTCAAAAACGTCAGCCTGACCATCAACGACGGCGAAATCTACGGCATTATCGGCATGAGCGGTGCAGGAAAATCCACCCTAGTGCGCTGCATCAACATGCTGGAGCGCCCGACTGAGGGCACTGTGCTGGTGGATGGCTGCGATGTGGGTACGCTGAAGGAAAGCGAGCTTCGCAAAACCCGCCGCGAGGTGACGATGATCTTCCAGGGCTTCCATCTGCTGATGCAGCGTACGGTGCTGCGCAACATCTGCTTCCCGCTGGAGCTGGCCGGTGTGAGCGGCAGCGAAGCAAAGAAACGCGCGCGGGAGCTGTTGGGCATGGTTGGGCTTCCGGATAAGGAAAACGCCTATCCCGCACAGCTGTCCGGCGGTCAGCAGCAGCGCGTGGCCATCGCCCGCGCCCTGGCAACCAATCCGAAAGTGCTTTTGTGCGATGAGGCTACCAGTGCGCTGGACCCCAAAACCACGCATGATATCCTGTCGCTGATCCGTGATATCAACCAAAGGCTTGGCATCACGGTGATCATTATCACTCATCAGATGAGCGTTGTGCAGGAAATCTGTGACCGCGTTGCCATCCTTGAAAATGGTGAAGTAGTGGAAGAAGGCACGGTGGTAAGCGTGTTTTCCAATCCCAAGGCTGCCGCAACACGGCGCCTGGTATTTCCGGACAGTGCCGAGGATGAACTGGAGCTTCCGCACGATGAGCATCGCCTGCGCGTGATTTTCAACGGCGCACCCGCAGCCAGCACGCCCTTGATTGCCCGTATGGCAATGGAAAAGCGCATCGCGGCCAACATCCTTTATGCCTCTACCCGCAGCGTGGGGGAGAAGGTTTACGGGCATATGCTGCTGGGCATTCCCGGCGGCGAGCAGGAGATACAAACGGCCATGGCGTATCTGCGCAGTGCCGAAAATGTAGTGGTGGAGGAAGCATAAGATGAACTGGTTTACGGCTAAAAAATGGGAAACCGCGCTGGAGCTTCTGCTGGATCTGACCAAGAACGGCGTGCTCTATTATTTGTGGGAAACCTTCTATGTAACCGTGCTCTCCACTGCCTTTGCCCTGGTGCTTGGGCTGCCGCTTGGCATATTGCTGGTGGTTGGCGAGGAGAAGGGCGTCCTTCCGCTGCCCAAAGCGGTGCTTCGGGTGCTGAATGTACTGATTAATCTTCTGCGCTCTGTGCCGTTTTTGATCCTGATGATCCTGGTAGTCCCCCTGACGCGCCTGATTGTGGGCAAGTCCTACGGCTCGGTTGCGTCTATCGTGCCGCTGGTCGTGGCAGCATTTCCCTTTGTTGCACGCCTGGTGGAAAGCAGCCTGCGTGAGGTCAACCCGAACATCATCGAAATGGCGCAAAGCATGGGTGCCTCCCCTTTGCAGATCATCTGCAAAGTGATGCTGCCCGAAAGCGTCCCTTCCCTGATTAACAACGCTGCCATTGCAGTTACCACAATCCTGGGATATTCTGCCATGGGCGGCGCAATCGGCGCAGGCGGACTGGGCAAGCTGGCCATCATGTACGGCTATAACAAATATAACTATCCCGTAATGATCCTGGCGGTAATCGTGCTGGTTGTGCTGGTGCAGCTCTTCCAGAGCATCGGTACGCGTCTTTCTGTGAAGCTGGACAAGCGAATCCGCAAATAAGGTCAGAACATAGCAACGCGCCTGCAAGAATTTCCCCTGCAGGCGCGTTATAATGCGGGGAATTTCTGCCTCGACAGCACTGAAGGGAGAGAACCATCTATGAACTATGTTTTGATTTACGGCAGCGCGGCAGCGGTTTTTTTGCTGCTGGCTTTTTTGCTGATCCGGCGGGAACCGCGCCGATTGATCAACGGGTTTCTTTTGGAAATGTCGCTGTTCTATGGCGCACTGACACTTATCTATGCGGTAATGTATACCAAGATCGGAAGCGCCGTTGCCGTGTGCTTTGTGTATGGGATCCTCTTCAGCCTCTGCGGCGCAGGGCTTGCCTTGCTGGCGGATGGCGTGATCGTACTGAAACACGAGGGCTTTTCAAAAACGCACATTCAGCCTGTTTTCTGGGGCTTTCTGACCCTGCTTGGTGCCGGCATCTGGTATCAGGACTGTTTTGGCTATGTTTCCGGAAGCGAAATGGCGGTGCTGTGTACAACGTTTATGATGAAGCTGGTGATGTACGTTCCCTTGGCACTGGGCGGATTCTTCCTGTACACCCCGGTATACAAGCGGCTGAAGAAGCCGCTGGACTGCCCCTATATTGCGGTTCTCGGGTGTGCCATTCGAAAGGACGGAACGGTTACGCCGCTTTTGAAAAGCAGATTGGATGCCGCTGTCCGGTGGTATCGCCGCGGCGGATGCCGGGCCAAGCTGATCGTTTCGGGCGGGCAAGGAAAAAATGAGGTTGTATCCGAGGCAGAGGCAATGAAGCGCTATCTGCTGTCCTGCGGGATCCCGAATGAACAGATATTGAAAGAGGATCGCTCCACCACCACGCGCGAAAATCTGAAATTTTCAAAGGAGCTTATGCAGGCAGATGGCGGCGATGCACGGTTTCTGATTGCCACCAGCGACTATCATGTGCTTCGTGCATCTTTTCTGGCACGCGAAATGAAAATGGATGCGCAGGGCGTTGGCGGACGGACAGCATTGTATTATGTTCCGGCGGCAGCGTTTCGTGAATATCTGGCGCTGATCCTCAGCCATAAATCGATTATCCTGCTGTATCTGGGTTATGTGGCCCTGACAACGCTGATGAATATCTATTGGGGATTGTAATTTCAAACGCGAAAGCCGCCTGCAGTTCATCCGACAGGCGGCTTTTGCGTAAAAATATCAGAAATCGCCATCCCAAATACTGGATAGCATGGTGCTCATGCCCTCCGGATATTTGCCCTCCGTGCGCAGCACGAAGCCGAAATCGCAGCTTAGATTACGGCCGTTGCTGGGCACAATGATGCCCGCTGCCTCCACGGTCAGCTCATCGGACTCGGGCAGAACGCTGGCAACCAGGGGATAGTCCGTTTGATGAATGGTGGTTTTAAGCTCCTTGGGCATGGTCACCTGCACGGTGTATGTGCCGGGGTACAGATCAATGAAAAGATAATGGCCATACTGATCGGTGGCGGCCTCGGCAATCAGCTCACCGTACTGGTACAGGGCAATTTCAATGCCGGGGACAGGCAGCTCGCCTTCATCCTGCATGCCGTTCCCGTTTTCGTCCAGCCAGGCCGTGTCGCCCAGCTTTCCAAGTGCACCGATGCCGAAATCACAGCTGTCAACATCCTGCCCCATGGGGATTTCAACCGCATCCGAATAACCGATCTGATCGGTAATGGTTGATTGGTCAGCGGTAATCAGGCTGACGCGCACTGCGGTATCAACCGATCTTGCAAAGCGGTAATTCCCGTCCGGCAGGTCGCAGGAGAAGGAATAAAGGCCGGGTTTCAGCTGCAAAAACTCAAAGGCACCGTCGGCATCTGTGGTGACGGTGGACAGCGCATTTCCATCCCGGTAGAGCGTGACTGCGCGGTTGGATACGCCGGTCAGGGAGCCGTCCATGCTCCATACATGTCCCGCTGCACGCGCATATCGCAATATGGCATAGGTAAGATCAGCCTGATCGCCGCTTCCGATATGGACATCTGACACCCAGAATCCGTCCGTCAGTACGGCAGGATTGCCGTCGGCGGGGATGCAATCCGTCGGCAGGGAAACATACAGCCGATAATCACCCGGCGCAATGGCGGACAGGGAGAAAATGCCGCTTTCATCGGTCAGAAATGTGTAGGACAGCGGATTGTTTACGGCCTTCAGCGTAACGGGAATCTGCGCGGCTCCCTCGTCCTGCTCGTCCAAATGATTGTTGTTCCCGCTGTCCATAAACAAGGTTCCCGCAAGGCTGGCGGTATAGGCAGCGGCAATATTTCGATATTGCTGATGATCTCCCGCTCCGATGGACAGCTCCGCCCGCGCCGAGGAATTTGGCGTGGCCGTAAAGGGCGAGGAAGCGTCCGTTACAAGGCACATGGAATCCTCCAATGCAACGGACAGGGTATAGGCTCCGGGGCGCAGAGAATCAAAAATGTACTGCCCGTTATCCAAGGAGCGAACCTCGTAGGTGATATCCAAATCCATGTTGTGGGCGGTCAGCGTGATGTCGGCAATTTCAGGCTCGCCTGCATCGTAGGTGCCGTTCAAATCGGTATCCTGATAGAAAATGCCCGACAGGCTGCCGGTCGGAACGGCATAGAGGGGACTTTGGGTCAGGTCATCCGCGGCTTCAAGCGTAAACGGCTCGGAATACCAAACCTCGCTTTCCGTCATTGGCACGGTGAAGGCTGTATTCGCAGGCAGGGTATATTCCAGAGAATAAGTGCCGGGAAGCGCACCTTTCAGATAATAATCGCCGTTTTCGTCGGTATAGGTGGTGGTGGTATCCGAAACCGGGGCGCCATATTCATCCAAAAGGGTGACGCATACGCCGGAAAGCCCGCCGCTCAGCGGCAGAGCGGGAATGCCCGAGTCCAGCAGCACGCGGCCGGAGACCGTTGCA
Organism: bacterium; assembly: GCA_963624325.1. Lineage (GTDB taxonomy): Bacteria > Bacillota > Clostridia > Christensenellales > Aristaeellaceae > SFMI01. The sequence continues at coordinate 53,277 of CAVFPH010000002.1, read as the reverse complement.
CTTCTGAAAATGCCGCCATCGATATGCGCAGCTGTCTGGCCGGGGGCAAGAGAGACCTCGGCGGTTTCGCCGTACTCGGCTGTTTGCAGAATCACGTGATTTTCCGTTTCTGCGCCCGTCTCGGAAAGCTCCACAAATACATAGGCATCCTGCAGCAAAAAGCGTATCGCATGGGAAGCGGGAAGCAGACTGTCAAAATGATAGCGTCCGGATGCATCCGTGACGGTTTCGGCTGTAACTTCCCCGCGCATATTGACGGCCTGAACTGTGATATCGGCCAGCCCTTGCTCGCCATTGTCCATGACCCCGGAAACATTTTGATCCAGGAACAGCATGCCCGATATCTGCGCAGGCAGCGTAACGCCGGCATAAAGCGTATCGGCAGCTCCATGCGCCAGATCGTGCGTCAGGGTAATTGTGCTTTGCGCGGCAAGCGAAACAAAGTCGTTTTCCGCGCCTTCAACGGTAAATACCTGGCCGTCCGGAAGCGTGCAGCGTATGCGGACATCGCCGCCGCGGACTACCGGGAAGCGAGCAATGCCGTCACCGTCCGAGACGGCCGTAAGCAGCACGGCATCCTGCTCATCCAATATTTCGGCCGCTGCGCCGGAAAACGGCAGATCATCCGCGTCGATTGTACCGTCTGCGTTCAGATCATGATAAAAGTGAATTTCAAGGGAGGTGGCATCCATAATGCCGATGGATTGCAGGACGGTTGATTCGCCTGTTGTGATGGGGATATCGGCAGACTGGCAGAAGGCATAGCCATTTGAAAACAGTGAATCCCCGCCGGGAAGGGTAAACATGGCGGTTTCGGGCAGCGTGACGGTCAGCGTATAAGTGCCTGCAAGCAAACGCTCAAATGAAAAGGTTCCATCATCGGTGCTTTCAAACGAGCGATGAACACCGGCTTCATCACTGTCAAGCGTAATGACGGCGCCTGCGTACCCGTGTTCGGCGGCATCATGCTTGCCATCCGCATTTTCGTCATACCAAAGGCTGCCGCTTAAGCTGCCGGTGCTTACCGCACCCAGCCCCAGGTTGATGCTGTTGCCTTTGGGTACTTCAAAGGGTTCGGACCAGCCGTCGCTGCTGTCACAGGGCGGAAAACAGTTGTACCAGGCATTGATCTTTTCGCCCAGAGGACCGATAATATAGGGATTGGGAAGCACCACACGCATGCGATATGTGCCGGGAGTCATGCTCCAATAGGTAGCGCAGCCGTCCTTGTCCGTGGTATAGGAGGCCACCATGACCCATTCGCCCTGATACTGGTAATACAATTCCGTTTGGACGCCGCGCAGCATATCCTCAGCATTGCTGCGCCCGCCGTTCGCATTCTTATCCACGAAGGCATAAACCCGCAGATGACCTACAGACTTGGATGCACCGATGTGCGCATTGTCAATCACCTGATTGTCGGCAAGGGCAAACACTGCAGAGGTGCTGCTTTCGCCGTCTGCTGGAAGCATAATGCTTCCGCCGTCGCAAGGCTCAATAAACTGATAGCCCGTCGGCAGTTTGACGGACAGATAATAATTGCCCGCATCAAGGCCCATAAAGGCGTATGCACCGCTGCGGTTTACCGTCTGCTGAGCGATTTCGGCCCCGTCTTCCGCGCGGCAAAGCGTGACCGACACACCCGTCAGGGCGTGATCCTCGGCATCATAGGTTTTATCCCCACTTTGAGCCTGCCAGGCATAGCCGCTGATTTGCCCGGATGCAGCACGGGCACAAAAAACGGGCAGGCACAGTGACAGCAAAAACAGCAGCATCGTGATGAATCTGCGGGTAATACGCATAAATGAGCCTCCATCAGAAAGCATGATACGACCGATAGAATGAAAATTTTATTCCGGCATGCCGTTGTCAATCACGGCTACCGACGCGCCTGATGCATCGTAGAGCATCAGCTGATCGTAGTGGGATTTGTTCCACAGCCGCTTGACATCAAGGCGGAGCGATACATCCTTTTCCGTGATGCGCGCACCGATCTTGAAAACGCCGTTGGCTGGCAGCAAGGCATCATCCGGCAGGGTAAAGCAGGTCTTGCTGCGGGCTGCGTACAGCGTCCAGCCGGATAGGGAAATCGCTTCCGTGCTGCTGTTCAAAAGCGTCAGGATGTGATCCGTGCTGTTAAACTGCATTCGCACGCAGGATGAGTAATCGGGAAGATCCCATACGATATCGCTCAATGTGACAGTGCCGCCCGACAGCGTCACCTCAATGCCCCGGGTACTGTCCTGCGTGACGGCATAGGGGATATCCAGACGGCCGAGAGATTTCAGCAGCGAATGCGCGGGGGTATCCGCTTCCTCCAATGTGGATGTGCAGATGATTGCCGCCTGGGGCGACACTGTCTGCAGAAAGCTGCTGCTTGTCGCGCTGCCGTCCCCATGAAAAGCAACCTTCAGCACATCGCAGGCAGGCACGACGCCGGCCGACAGCAAGGCATATTCCTCATCCAGCTTCATATCACCGGTCAGCAAAATGCTGCCGTCGGCGGTTTGCACGTACAGCACCAGGGAGTTGTTGTTTTCATTTTCCGTGTTCTGCGTCAGCGGACCCAGCACGGTGAAGGAGGCGGAATCGGAAATGTCGATTTTGTCCCCTGCACTTAGCCAGGCAACCTCCTGCCCGCGCTGCGCGGCAGCCGCAATCATGGGATGACCGCTGCCCGGAATATCATAATAGATGGAGGAGGCATACCAGGCATCCACCTGAATATCGCTCTGTGCCAGCGCGGAGAGGCCGCCGTAATGGTCCCGGTCACAGTGGGAGAGAAACACGCCGTCCAGGTGGGTAATGCTGTTCCTGCGCAGCAGCTCGAGCATGGCAGCACTGGTGCGCTCCCAGCCGGTATCAATCAGGTAGGCCTTGCTTTCCGTCAGCAGAAGCAGACAATCAGCCTTGCCGATATTCAGCGCAAACAGGTGCGTGGCGGTATCGGCAGCGGCATTTGTGCTGACAACACATGAAAGCAGCAATACGATCAGCAGCAGACAGCATAAAAAGCGCCGCATGGACAGCCGCTTAACCGACGTAGCTGATGTGTCCATCGTGAATGGGGTGCGCGGCCTTGGTATCCGCGGGGACGCCGACGGCAATTGCAATGGCAAAGTCTTCATTTGGCAGGAAGCACAAGCGGCGGCGGAATTCCTCGGCGCGCTCGCTGACAAAGGCTTCTCGGGGCAGACCCAGAATAACACTGCCCAGCCCGATGCTTTCGGCAGCCAAGGCAATGTTTTCTACCGCGATGCCGCAATCCATCATGCTGTAGCGCCAAGTCGGATCGGCAGACAAAAAGAACACAAGGGGCGCGCCGTAGAAAACATCAAACTTTTTATCCTCAAAGCGGGGGCTGCGCTGATCGGCACTTTTCCGCTGCATTCCGTCACGGGTAGCATCATTGATATCGGAAAGCAGCTGCCGATCACGCACAACCGAGATATGCCATGGCTGCTTGTTGACGGCGCTGGGCGCCTGCAGACAGGCGGTGAGCAGCACATCCAGCTGCTCCTGCGTAATGGGGGTATCCTGATAAGCACGATGGCTCCTGCGGGCGGCAATGGTATCGAGTACGGAATTCGTCATAAAAAACCTCCTTGCCCTTTGCGGGCTGTCATGGTAGAATGCAAAGCAGGGGGGAGAAGCATGCATGAGCAATTTATGCGCCTGGCACTTGAACAGGCCGCACTGAGCGGTACGGATGTGCCCGTGGGTGCAGTAATCGTGCGGGACGGGCAGGTAATCGCCTGCGCGCATAATGAGCGCGAAGCACAGGACAACCCATTGGCCCATGCCGAGATACTGGCAATCGAGCGTGCCTGCCGTGCGCTGCACACAAGGCGGCTGAAGGGCTGTACGCTTTACGTAACGCTGGAACCCTGCCCGATGTGCGCCGGCGCGATTGTGATGGCGCAGCTGGATGCCTGTGTGTTCGGCGCATATGATGCGCGGCAGGGATGCTGCGGCAGTGTGTATGATCTGCCTCACGACCCGGCCTTCTTCCACCGTGCAGCGTGCATGGGCGGCGTGCTGGAGCAGGAATGCGCACAGCTGCTGCGTGATTTTTTCGGGGCGCGGCGGGCAGATAATACAGTTCCATTATAACGGAAACAGCTGCGAATTGCAAACCGTGACGGGCGAAAAATGTGTCTGGTTTGTAACATTTTCGCAAAAGGAAGAAAACACTTGCACCTGCCTGCCGATTGTGCCATAATAGGCAGGCGATCAATCTATATGGTCGAAAAGAAGAGGGGAAGAAAACAATGAAATCCAAGAAACCAATCCTTGTCTTGTGTGCGGTGCTGGTTGTTATCGCCGCCGCACTCCTGATTATCAAACCCTGGGATGCCAAGCAGGTAGCTGCCGATCCCACCGCCGCTCCGGTTGTGACCGAGGTTCCCACCGAAGCTCCTACCGAAGCTCCCACCGAGGCTCCCACTGAGGTTCCCGCCGCAACGCCCATCACCGAGGCAACTGATGCTCCGGATACCACGGCAGATGCCGAAGAGGATACTGCCGATGACAGCACCGTGCTGGCCGTTGTGGACGGCAAGGCAATTCTGCTGTCCGATGCGCAGTATTATGCCGAGCTGCTCTACTACTACGGCTATACCGATACCGAAAACGATTATGACTATGCCGTAGAATACCTGGTCAACCAGGAGATTGTATCGCATTACATCACCAAGGCCGGTCTGGATCAGTTTACCGATGAGGAAAAGGCTGCTTTTGATAATGAGGCGGCTGAAGACTGGGAAGAAATGATCAGCTCCTACATCGAAAACTACCTGACCGAGGATACGCAGGAGCAGCGTGACAGCCTGCGCCTTCAGGCGGTTGCTTACTACGAAAGCTACGGCTACACCCAGGAGAAGATTGCAAATAACCTGATGCTTGAGGCAGAATATGATCGCCTGGATGATCAGCTTTCCAACGGCTACACGCCCACCGAGGATGAGATCACCGCTGTCTTCAATGAGTACGGCGAGCAGTATCGTGAGCAGTACGAGGGCAACGTGCCGCTCTATGAGTACTACACGCAGTATTACGGTGCGGAGAGCTGGTATGTTCCGGAAGGATACCGTGCCATCCTGCACATCCTGCTGACCGTTGATGATGACCTGCTTACGGCCTACACCGCAGCGCAGAATGCCTATGATGAGGCCGAAGGCGCCGAAACCCCCGATGCCGAGGCGGTTGCTGCCGCGCAGACCGCGCTGGATGCCGCCCGTGAAGCGGTGCTTGCCTATGTTCAGCCTAAGCTGGATGACATCTACGCCCGCCTTGAAAAGGGAGAGAGCTTCCAGACCCTGGTTGCGGAATACGGTGAGGATCCCGGCATGCAGGATGAAGAGACGCTGGCAGCCGGCTATCCCGTGCATAAGGACAGCATCATTTATGATTCGGCCTTCACGCAGGGCGCTTTCCAGGACAAAATGGCCAAGGTCGGCGACTACAGTGATCCTGTAATCGGCAGCTACGGCGTGCATGTGCTCTATTATCTGGCCGATATGGAAGGCGGCCTTGTGATGACGGATGAAATTCACGAGGAAATCGCTGATTATCTGGTAAACAGCAAGGTCAATGAAGCGTACACTGCCGGCCTGACAGAGTGGAAGGCCGATATGGAGATTACGGTTTATCAGGATGTGATCGATTCTCTGACGGCTGCGGACGAAACGGATACCGCGGCTTCCAACGCCACGTTTACCGTGACTTCCGCCAACCCGGCTTCTGACACCGATTCCGATACCGCTGCGGATACCGCTGCGGAAACCAAGAGCGAAGAATAATATCCACACAAAAAACGGCAGGGTGATTATAACCCTGCTTTTTTTCATGCAGATACAGAAACCTCCTGCCGCCATACGACGGCAGGAGGTTTTTCACAGAATCATCATACATGCAAGAGTACTTTGGCGAACCGTGAAAGCCTTGAACAATTATCCCTTGATGCCGCCGCGTGCAACACCACGCAGGATCTGCTTGCGTGCAAACAGGAACAGCAAGATCATGGGCAGAACAACGACAGTGGAGGCAGCCATGATCAATTCCTGCTGAGAACCGGCCTCAGTGGTGAATGCATACAATCCAAACGGCAAAGTACGATTCTTAGTGGTTTTAATGACCAGCAAGGGCCACATGAAGCTGTTCCAGCTGGCAAGCGCGTTCAGCAGAACGACGGTAACCAGTGAGGGACGGCCGATGGGAACCATTACCTTCCACAGGTAGCGCCAGTTGCTGCAGCCGTCCACACGGGCCGACCAGTACAGGCTGTCCGGTATGGAGGCAAAGAAGTTGCGCATGATGTAGGTGTAGAAGATGGAGGAAATGAAGGGGATAATCAGGGCGGGCAGGCTGTCGTTCAGGTTTAGGCGGATGATGGTGGTATAGTTGGTGATAACCAGCATTTCAAAGGGCAGCATCATCATGCTCAGCAGGGCGGAAAAGATAAATTCACGCCCCGGAAACTTCAGCCTTGAGAATGCGAAAGCCGCCAGAATGGTGGTGAAGGTGACAATTGCAACACTGCAGGCACAGACGATGACGGAATTCAGAAAATAACGGGCGAATGGCGCCTGCTTAAAGGCAATGCGGTAATTGTCAATGTTGAAGGGGTTGCTTGGGAAAAATTCGGGCGGGAAGCTGTTAACCTCGATGCGTGTTTTGAAGGAGGAGGAGATCATCCAGTAGAAGGGGAAAACCATGATCAGCGCGCCGAGTATCAGCATAAGGTAGAGGAAAATGTGGCTCAGCGTATAGCGTACGCGGTAGGTATGGTTGAATATGAACCCGAGCACCATGCAGATGGCGCCCAAAACGATTCCCGCATAGTAGGGGAAACGATTGATCTGAGAATCCGTGTTTTCTCCCTGCCCGGCAATTTGCTCCCGGAGGACAGCCTCATCCGTGGTGATTGCCGCACGCGCTTCAGCTGCTTTGCTCTGGTTCTCCATCATCGAATTGAGCGTGTTTTGCAGGATATTCAGCGGCGTGACCTCGGCATCGACGGCGTTGATGGACTGCATGCGGTAAATCTTTTTGTACGTTTCATCGCTCAGCGGCTTGCCGTCGCTCAGCTCATCGTAGAGGCTCGAAAACAGCGTTTCCCGTTCGCTGTACTGCTGCTGCAAGGACGCATCCTCGGCCTGCTCTGCCTGGTCATGATAGTATTCCACCACGTCATCGATCTGCGCGGTAACAAGCTTATGTAGGGTCGCCAGCGTCGCTTCGCAGCTTTCTGCCTCCTGCAGACGGTCGGCATCGGTAACGGGAACACGGGATGCGGCGGTCAGAAGCCCGACAAGTGCAAGCACAAGGACCACGGCGCCCAGAATGAGGGCAAGCGTACCGATCTGCACCTTTAATGAAGTCTTTTTCATGGCGCTTGCACCTCCTTAATTATAGGTCCAGCGGCGCTGCACAAAGCGCTGCAGCATGGTGAACAGCAGGATGATGACGAACAGGATCAGGGAAGCTGCGGCGGCGCGGCCGTATTCCAGACTGGTGTTGATCTGCTCGTATATGTAGTACGTCATGGTGTACATGTTGTTGTTCGGCCCGGGATTGCCGGAGAACAGCACAATGACGGAGTTGAACACCTTGAAGGCCGAAATACTGTTGATGATCAGCACCAGACCGATGGTAGGGGAGAGCAGGGGCACGGTAATGCGGAAGAAAATGCGCTTTGCCCGGGCACCATCCACCTTTGCAACGGTGTAGTAATGATCGTCAATATTCTGCAGCCCCGAAATCAGCAGGATGATCGTAAAGGGCAGAGAGTCCCAAATGCCGTAGATGACCATGACAGCCATGGAGTAGGCGGATTTTGTCAGCCACGGAATCTTTGCGACATCAAAAAGGGACAGCAGCCAGTTGATCAGGCCGTAATTTTCCTGGAACATGTACTTCCAAACCAGACCGACGGCCGTGGCACTGGTGACCATCGGCAGAAAGTAAGCCGTCTGGAACAGGGCGCGGAACTTGATTTTCTGGTTCAGCAGATAAGCAAGCAGCAGGGCAATTACGGTAGAAATCGGCACGGTCAGTATGACGTACACAAATGTATTTCCGATGGCCTGCGGAAGCTTTGTGCCGATGCCCTGCAGTACGTCTGTGAAATTGCCGAATCCCCAGCCGGAAAATTCACCCGTCAGTTTATAGCGCTGCTGGAAGGCCATGATGAAAACGCGTACCATGGGGTACAGGGTAAACACGACTACGCCCAGGAAGAAGGGCAGCAGGTAATCCATGGGCTCAATGATATCGGTGACCTTCTTGTGCAGATCGGCGCTGCCGAAAATCCGCACCAATGCCAGTCCGGCGGCCAGCCCAAGCAGCACGCCGCCCACCCACAGCATCAGAACACTGTAGTACATCATGGCATAACCGGATGTGCTTGCCGTCAGATCTTTGCGCACATCTTCAACGGACATGGTGGAGATATCTGCTTCTGCGTCTGCAATGACGGTGGAAATGATATTGTCACGCTCCGCCGCAAGCTTTTCGGATACGGCGGCTTTGAGCGCGGCCTGCGCCTCATCGCTATCCTTCAGCTTGGAAACCGCGGCCTGGGACAGGGTATCCACAATGTATTCCAGCGTTTCCTCGGAGCTGCTTCCGTCGGTCAGCATTTGAGAAGCCGTATTTTTGACGGAGCGGGATTTGGTGCTAAGACCGCTGGAAATCTTGGTGCGCAGGCTGTTGTTTGTGCCCGCAAGGGCCTCAGCCGTGGATTTAACCAGATCGGTAGAGTTGGTAATCAGCGCATCACTGCGCTTTGCAAGCAGCTGCTGCTCATAGATGCCGTGCAATTTTACGCGCCCGACAATGCCAAGAGCGAGCAGCGCCGTGCCAAGCAAGACAAACAGCCACAAGTGAAACATCAGCCGCCTTGTGTTGCTGTGCCGCCTGCGCGGGGGCTCTTTGAAGGGCAGTTTCTGGGTCATACAAGGCGCCTCCCCGTTTCACGGTCAAACACGAACACGCCGCGCTTTTTCAGCCCCAGCGATACGGTCTGCCCCTTTCGCAGCCCTTCTTCCAGGTCGATGTAGGCACGGAAGGGGACATCGCCGAACAGGAAGGAAGCCATTTCCTCCTTGCCGGTCTTGAACACACCCGTTACCTGGCAGCTGAGGGTTTCCGGGGTGCCGCCGGGCTGAACAACAAAGCTCTCACTGCGCACGGACAGGTTTACTTTTGCACCGTCGGGTACATTTTTGAGCATGGCCAGCGCGACACTTGCCTTGCCGTCATCGGTTGTAAAGACGCCGTCGTTCACGATGCCGGGCAGGTTGTTGATGGGCGGGTTGCCCAGAAAATCGGCTACAAACTGGTTGGCAGGCTCATCATAGAGGGTTTGCGGCTTGTCAAACTGCTGCATGACGCCCTTCTTCATCAGCACGATATGGTCGGAAATGGACATGGCCTCTTCCTGATCGTGGGTGACGAAAATGGTGGTAACCTGCGTCTGCAGCTGAATGCGGCGGATTTCCTCGCGCATTTCAAGGCGCAGACGCGCATCCAGGTTGGAAAGCGGCTCGTCCAGCAGCAGCAGACGCGGCTCTTTGACCAGCGCGCGGGCAATGGCTACACGCTGCTGCTGGCCGCCCGAAAGCTCCTTGGGCTTGCGGTTAAGCAGCATATCCACATGTACAAGCTTGGCCATCTCGGTGGCGCGGGCAACGCGCTCATCCTTGGGCACACGCTTGATTTCCAGCGGGAAACAGATGTTTTCCAGCACGGTCATGTGCGGGTAGAGGGCATAATTCTGAAATACCAGCCCGATGCCGCGCTCTTCGGGCGGCAGTTTGGTTACATTGTCATCATCAAAGTAAATATTGCCGCCGGACACCGGCAGAATGCCGGAGAGCATATTCAAAATGGTGGATTTGCCGCACCCGGATGGGCCAAGCAGGCAAATCAGCTCGCCATCCGGCAGGGTAACGGAAAAGGTATCAACCGCCGTTACGCCGGGAAATTTTTTGGTGACGTCCTCAAGTCTTACTTGCATGGGTGCGAACCTCGCCTTCCGTAAATAGTGATATTGCGTATGGATACGGTACAAAGTCCTTAGGCACTGTGCCCTGTCCATCCGCAATACAGAAAAAAGGGAGAACCGGAGCAATTCCGGTTCTCCGAAGTGTACTTTATCAGTTGCCCTGCAGCGCAGCGTTGCAAACGGCTACGCAGTCAGCCAGCGCGGCGGCGGGCTCGGTGCCGCCCTGCAGCGCGATAACCAGGTTTTTCATCGCATCGCGGCACTCGGAAGAGCCGGTGACGGAGGGCAGGGATACGGCGATGTCGGCGCGGGCCTGAACAGCGGCCAGAGCGGGCTGAGAAGCGATGAAAGCGTCATAGCCTTCCACCTGCTGCGCGGATACCCAGGGGGTCATGGCGATCATGGCCTCGGCCCAGCCTTCGCTGATTTCGGGGGTAGCCAGCATGTACTTCACGAATTCATAAGCACCTTCGGCGCGGGCTTCCTGGCCTTCATACTTGAAGACGATGGGGCCGCGGTTCCAGATGGTGTAGGAATTGTACTCGCTGGTAGAGGAAGGAGCGGGGGCAACGTCATACTCGAATCCATCGGGCTGGATGTAGGGAACGCCCGCGCAGGAGCCGTAGTACATGGCAACCTTGCCGGTGTTGAAGTCAGCGGAGAAGTAACCGCCGGAAGGAGCATCCTTGGAGAACAGGCCGGAGGTCAGCTGCTCACCCAGCCAGGTTGCAACCGCTTCACCCTCGGCGAAGCCAACGCACTTGTTCTCGGTGTCGATGTAGGTGTAGCCGGCTTCCATGAACAGGGTCTGAACCAGGTCCACGGGAGAGTCAATACCGAAGGGCAGCACATCGTCGCCCTTGGCGGCCTTGATGGCCTTGCAAACCTCAACCAGCTCTTCCCAGGTGGAGGGAACGGTCAGATTCAGTTCTTCGAACATGGTCTTGTTGTAGTACAGGATGGGGCCGGTGGTGGCGCCGGGCAGATAGTGGATGTGGCCATCCTCAAAGCCGTTGATCTCGGCGAAGAGATACTCGGGCAGCTGCTCGTCAAAGTTTTCAATACCGATTTCTTCGTCGTAGATGTACTCGTCCAGGTCAGCAACCAGACCGGCGGAGACATACTTGGAAGCTTCGGAAGCGTAATTGAAGATGATGTCGGGGCCTACGCCGTTCACAACAGCAGTGTAAACATTGCTGGTGAAACCGGAGTTGGGCTGCTGCTGGATTTCGACAGTGTACTTATCCTGGGACGCATTGAAGCTTTCGGCAGTCTTCTGCAGATACTCAAGCTGAGCATCGGTGAAGGTGACCCAGAAGCTCACAGTGACCTTCTCATCCGCGGCGGCAACGCCGGTGATGCCAAGCAGCATCACAACAGCCAGCAGGGCGGCGAGAACAGAACGCATTTTCATACTCATGTCCTCCATATCCGAACTTTTTTTGCCTATGTGAACATAACGTTCACACTACATACATTATTATACCGCGAACACGGCATAATGTAAAGCACAAAAAGATTGCGAAAGTATCAAATATGAAAAGCCTCTGCAAATTCTTTTGCAGAGGCCGGCATGCAGTGCCTGATGGCACGGATACCTGCTGCTTCCTTTGGAAAACAAAAAACCTGCATTTCTGCAGGTTCTCTGGAGCTGATGGGCGGATTTGAACCGCCGACCTCATCCTTACCAAGGATGCGCTCTACCGACTGAGCTACATCAGCGCGACAACATGATTATTATACTATAGCTGCGCGCAAATTGCAATAGGAAATTTTGCTTTTTTTAAACTTTCTTTGGAAAACCACCAAAATCAAAATACGCTGTGCCCTGCAATGCGTACCTGCCGTAGAAATTTGCCTAAAAAAACAGCCCCGAAATCCGTAAGATCTCGGGGCCGGTAAGTACATTGCAGGGGAAATCAGCGCTTGCTGAACTGAGGAGCACGACGTGCAGCCTTCAGGCCGTACTTCTTGCGCTCCTTCATACGAGGATCGCGGGTGAGGAAACCGGCCTTCTTCAGGTCACCGCGCAGTTCGGGGTTAGCCTTGCAGAGGGCACGGCTGATGCCGTGACGGATTGCACCGGCCTGACCGGTGAAGCCGCCGCCGTTAACATTTACCATCACGTCGAAACCGGAAACCTTGGTGAGAACCAGGGGCTGACGGACGGTCATTTTGAGAGTTTCATAACCGAAATAGTTGTCGATATCGCGACCGTTGATGACAATCTTGCCATCACCGGCTACCAGACGAACGCGAGCCACAGCAGACTTGCGGCGGCCGACAGCATTGAAATCATTAGCCATGAATGTATTACTCCTTCCGCATTACTTGCTCAGTTCGAGCGTTTCGGGCTTCTGCGCGGCATGCGGATGATCGCTTCCCGCATAGACGAACAGCTTCTTCGCCATCTGACGGCCCAGAGGACCCTTGGGCAGCATGCCGGTGATGGCATGGCGAACGGCAAACTCGGGCTTGTCGTTCATCAGGTCACGGTACTTGGTTTCGCTCAAACCGCCGGTGTAACCGCTGTGATGGTAGTAAATCTTCTGATCAAGCTTGCGGCCGGTCAGGATCGCCTTGTCGGCGTTAATGATGATTACGAAATCGCCGGTATCCACATGGGGAGTATAGATGGGCTTGGTCTTTCCGCGAAGGATATTGGCAACCTGGGTCGCCAGACGGCCAAGCACCATGCCGTCAGCATCAACGACATACCACTTGCGCTCTACATTCTGCGCATTTGCCATAAAGGTTTTCAAGTACATTTCCTCCTTGACAAGGTCAAAGCAATTTAGGATGGTCTGGCATGATGGTCAGCATGCAGAACCTTGTTCAATAGTTCCCGGGGCTAGCGGAGTCTATTGATGCATCGGATATGATACCCCAATTTGCTGATTTTGTCAACCGATTTTTAACGGAATTTCGGTTTTCCCGGGCTGATATTCTCATATTGCATAAATGCCGCATTATACGATAAAATATGCATGATGATGATTGCAATGCCGTTTTCGGTATGGTATAATATGCCGTGTTTCACTAAGTGCATGTGTGAAGGAGAATACCATGAAAAATGCAAGACAGACCGCTATCCTGAGCCTGATTGAGCACAATGACATCGAAACGCAGGAGGATTTGGCTTCGCGGCTTCGGGATATGGGGATTGATGTTACCCAGGCTACCGTGAGCCGCGATATCAAGGAACTGCGCTTGCTCAAGGTGCTTACGCCGAGCGGTGCCTATAAATATGCCACTGCGGCAAAGGCGGAACACGGTGTGTCCGAGCGCCTTGTCCGCATGTTCATCGATTCCGTCTTGTCCATCAGCTATGCGGAAAACCTGATTGTCATCCACACGCTGTCCGGCAGTGCCAATGCGGCGGCGGAGGCGATTGACAGCATGCACTGGCCGGAAATTCTGGGCACAATGGCGGGGGACAACACCATTTTTGTTGCTGTCCGCAGCGCGTCCGAAGCACCGACGGTGGTGGATAAATTCCACGAGATTCTCAAATAATATACAGGCAGGGCGCTGACGCACCAAGAAAGGGACGCTATGCTGCTGCAGCTGTTCATAAAAAATATCGCGTTGATTGATCAAATTGAAATCCCTTTTGGCAACGGGCTTCATGTGATGACGGGCGAAACGGGCGCGGGCAAGTCCATTGTGGTGGACGCCATGAGCCTGATCCTCGGCGGCCGTGCCGACCGGGATCTGATTCGCACCGGCTGTGACAAAGCCTATGCCGAGGGTCTTTTTGACCTGTCCGATTGCCCTGCGGCAGCGCAGTGGCTGGGTGAGCATGAGATTGATGTGCAGGAGGGCGCCGTTACCCTGTCACGCGAGGTAAACCAAAATGGACGCAGCCTGTGCCGCATTCAGGGAGTCAGCATGCCCTTGGCTGCATTGCGGGAGCTTTCCGCGCTTTTGATGGATCTGCACGGGCAGCACGAGCATCAATCCCTGCTGGATGAAAAAAATCATCTTTCCTGTCTGGATGCCATGGGGGATGGGACGCATGCCGATCTGATTCACGCCGTGGCATGCGCTTATCGGGAATATCACGATGCCGCGCTTGCCTATAAGCGGCTTAAACAGGAAAGCACGCACCGCGAGGAGCGGATGCGGGAACTGCAGTCGCAGGAGCAGGAACTGTCCGATGCCGAATTGACAGACGGCGAAGAAGAGCAGCTTGTGCAGGAGCGGGATCGCTTCCGCGCAACCGAAAAAATTACGCAGGGATTGCGTGAGGCCTACGCGGCACTCTATGAGGCCGGCGCCGGGGGATCTGCAACAGAGCAGGCCAGGACGGCCATGCACGCGCTTGCTCCGGCCGCGCGATATGGAAAAGAATATGAACAGCTTTCCCAGCGGGCACAATCCCTGTATTATGATGCCGAAGACCTTAGTCAGTCCATCCGCCGGGAGCTGGATGCGCTGGAGGATAATCCCGAACGGGCACGTCAAGTGGAAGAACGTCTGGATTTGATCCGAAAGCTGTCACGGCGCTACGGCGCAACCGTTGCGGACATGCTGTCCGCACTGGAACGCATACGCGAGGAGCTTTCCAAGTATCAAAGCATGGATGCGGAGCTTGACAGGCTTCGCAGGCATGCCCTTGAATTGGCTGCCGCCTATGATGCGCAGGCAGCTGCACTTTCGAAATCCAGAAAGCAGCTTGCGCAAAATTTCGCACATCGAATGGAGCAGCAGCTAAACGATTTGAACATGCGCGGAACGCGCTTTTATGTGGAAGTTGCCGCCGATGCCAAGGCAAGAAGCGCACTTGGCATAGACAGCGTGCGATTCCTGATTGCACCCAATGCCGGCGAAGAAAAGAAATCCCTGGCCAAGATTGCCTCCGGCGGTGAATTGTCCCGTGTCATGCTGGCGCTCAAAGCACTCTCGGCCGAACGTGCCGCCGTGCCGTCCATGGTGTTTGATGAAATCGACACCGGTATTTCGGGAAGAACGGCACAGGTTGTGGCACAGAAAATGTGGGATATCGCGCGCTATCGGCAGGTGATCTGCGTAACCCATTTGCAGCAGATTGCCGCCATGGCCACAAGGCATTATCTGATTCAAAAGGCGGAATCCGACGGGCGCACGCGTACAAGCGTAACCGAACTGACGGGGGATGCCCGTGCGCGGGAAATTGCGCGCATGCTCAGCGGCGTAAGCGAAAACAGCAGGAGCGGCATGGAGCATGCCCGCACCATGCTGGCGGAAGCGGAAGCTTACCGCGAAAAAGAATAAAACGGATCATGGATGCAAAACCCGCTGCGGCAAGGAAAACTTTGGTATCCGAAGCTGCGGCGGGTTTTGCACTTATAAGGTGAGACATAAACGTTTTTTGGACGTGTAAACTGGGACTTGGCAAAGCCTAAGAACCATGCTAAAATCAATGCGAATGAATATTCTCATTTGAAAGGGGATACCATGGGAAAATTCGTCTTGAAGGCGCCCTACGTGGCAAAGGGAGATCAGCCGCAGGCGATCGCCGCACTTGCGGAAGGCTTTGAAAAGGGGCTGAAGGCACAAACCCTGCTTGGCGTTACGGGATCAGGCAAAACATTTACCATGGCCTCCGTGATTGAACGCGTCCAGCGTCCGACGCTGGTGATTGCCCACAACAAAACCCTGGCCGCCCAGCTGTGCAGCGAATTCAAAGCTTTTTTCCCGGACAGCGCGGTGGAGTATTTTGTATCCTACTACGATTATTACCAGCCGGAAGCCTATATTGCCTCTACCGATACCTACATCGAAAAAGATTCCTCGGTCAACGACGAAATTGACCGCCTGCGCCACAGCGCAACCGCAGCCCTGCAGGAACGGCGGGATGTGATTATCGTAGCTTCCGTCAGCTGCATTTATTCCATGGGTGACCCCAGTGAATATACCGGCCAGATGATTTCCCTGCGCCCCGGCATGGCGATTCCCTTGGATGACCTGCTTCGCAGACTGGTGGAAATTCAATTTTCGCGGAATGACATTTCGTTTGGACGTTCTACCTTCCGCGTGCGCGGCGACATTGTGGAAATCATGCCTGCCAACATGCAGGAACTTGCCATCCGCGTGGAATATTTCGGTGACGAAATCGAACGCATTTCGGAATTTTCACCTGTAACCGGCAAAGCGGCGCATACGCTGCAGCACGTTGCGATTTATCCGGCAACCTTTTATGCCACCAATGCCTCCGAACGCGAAAAGAACATTCAGGTGATCGAGCAGGATCTGAAAAAGCAGGTGGCTTTCTTTGAAAGCGAAGGAAAACCGCTGGAGGCCGAGCGCATCGCCCAACGCACCCGCTATGATATCGAAATGCTGCGGGAAATCGGTTTCTGTACGGGAATTGAAAATTACAGCCGCTATTTTGACGGCCGCATGCCCGGCGATCCGCCCTTTTCCCTGCTGGACTATTTCCCGAAGGACTTCATCGTTTTTATTGACGAAAGCCATCAAACCATTCCGCAGATTCGGGCCATGTACGCCGGCGATCGTGCACGAAAAACCGCACTTGTGGATTACGGCTTTCGCCTGCCGTCGGCCTATGATAACCGGCCGCTGCGCTTTGATGAGTTTGAAGCGCGCATCGGGCAGACGGTGTTTGTATCCGCAACGCCCGGCCCGTATGAAGCGGAGCATTCCGTGCAGACGGTGGAACAGCTGATTCGCCCGACGGGATTGCTGGATCCGAAGGTGATTGTGCGCCCGGCAACAGGACAGGTGGATGATCTGCTGGGCGAAATCAATGAAACGGTGAGCCGAAAAGAACGTGTGCTTGTAACAACGCTGACCAAAAAGATGGCAGAAAGCCTGACCGAATACCTGCATGACAGCGGCATTCGAGTGCGTTATCTGCACAGTGATATCCAGACGATGGAGCGCATGCAGCTGATACGCGATCTGCGGCTTGGACAATACGATGTGCTGGTGGGCATTAACCTGCTGCGCGAGGGACTGGACATTCCCGAGGTTTCTCTGGTGGCTATCCTGGATGCGGACAAGGAAGGATTCCTGCGCTCCGAAACCAGCCTGGTGCAGACCATCGGACGCGCGGCCCGCAATGCGCAGGGAAGGGTCCTGATGTATGCGGATGTGCTGACAGACAGTATGGCACGTGCCATTAACGAGACAAACCGCCGCCGCGCCATTCAGGAAGCCTACAACAAGGAGCATGGCATCACGCCGCAATCGGTGCAAAATGCGGTGCGCGCCCTGCTTGAAATTACGGATAAGGCAGAGGCGGATCCTCGCAGCCAAGCCATGGATGATCAGGAGCGGGCAATGCTGATGCAGCAGCTGGAGGATCAGATGCTGGATGCCGCCAACAGCCTGGATTTTGAAAAAGCGGCAAAGCTGCGCGATCAGCTGTTTGAAATGAAGGGGCAGGCGCCCGTTGATAAGCCGCAGCCCACCCGCAAGAAAAGACGAATCAAACGATAATCGAACAGCAGTATACGAAAAACGACCCGCCGATCAAAGTGAACGGCGGGCCATTTACTATGTTACTTGTGCATGACAATGGCTTTGCCGCCGCGAATGGCATCGCACAGCTCCGCGTAGGATTCGGCTTTCTTTTCCAGGGCGATATAGCCGCGAGCGGTTTCGTCCACATGATGGGCATCCGAGCCGCCCGTCATTGGCATATGGTGCTTTTGCGCATAGGCAAGCGCCATGTCGTTTTCCTCCTGACTGGAATTGCCGCCGTTGAATACCTCAATGGCATCGGCAATGCCTTCGCGCTCGACATACGGCTTTTTGATGTACCATGCGCGGCGATAGGGGTGCGCACGCACCAGAATGCCGCCCGCAGCATGTACCGCATCACGGTATTTTTCAATATCATAGCGCTCCAGCCAGGGATGATCATAGAGAAACTGCGGGCTCAGCCCCAGCGTCAGGTAATCCTCGGCATTGTCCTGATACGTCAATTCCCAGCCGCAATAGACGGTTATCCCCAGCTTTTCACCGGCCTCAAGCGCGGCATAGTATCCTGCCATTTGCTTTTCCACACGGCGGTTCCAGTCGGTTTCGGGCTCTGCGTGGGATTGCACGTTCATCAGATGATCGGTTACCACCACGCCCGTAAATCCCTTTTGCTTGTAGGCTGCCACCATATCCGCCGCCGGGCTTCTGCCGCAACGGCTGGTATCGCTGGTGTGCATGTGAAGTTCATAATAATACATATTATTTACCGGCCACCGTCATTTCGCCCACATCTACAGAGGGGCTGCCGTAGCTGGAACCGAAGAACTCCAGATCGCTGCCGACCTCGCGAATGTTTTTGAGCATGGTATAGAAGTTGCCCGCTACGGTAATCTGTTCCACTGCGCGGCCCTTGCGGCCGTTCTCAATGGTGTAGCCCTTGGACAAAAGGGAAAAGTCACCGCTGACCGGGTTCGCGCCGGCATGCATGCCGTCCATTTCGGTGATGACCAGGCCATTGCCGATAGAGGCCATCATTTCCTCCGGCGTGCGCGTGCCGGGCTTAAAGTAGAAGTTGCTGGGCTCCACGGTAATCGGCGAAGCATAGCCGTACTTGCTGGCATTGCCCGTGCTGCGTACGCCTGCCTTGCGCGCGGTTTTGAGATTGTGCAGCAGGGTGGTCAGACGACCGTTTTCAATGACGGCCTTTACCTGCGTTGCAACGCCTTCGGCATCAAAAGCGGAGGAGGCAAAACCGCCCTTCAGGTGCGGATCGTCCATCAGGGTGACGCACTCGGCAGCGATCATCTCGCCCTCCCGGCCTGCCAGCAGGGACATCCCCTGCTGTGCCTGATCGGCGGAAAAAATATTGCTGAAGGTGGCAAGCAGATCGGGCATGCAGCGCTTGTCGATGATCAGATGATATGTGCCGCTGGGCACAGAGGCAGCATTCAGGTTGAAAAGCGCTTCTTCCACTGCATCGGCGGCCATTTTCTTGGGGGAAATCTTGTTGAAATCGCGGTCGCACGCCAGCCCAAGGCCGGTGGATACGCGTTCGCCGTCGCGGGCGATCACGGAAATATAGGCCACTGTCATGTTGTCGTGACTTTGCAGATCCAAACCGTAGCTGTTGACAATATGCACGGAAGCAGAGCTGGTTGAAACCATATTGCGCTGTACCTGCTTGATGCGGTCATCTCCGCAGTTCATGGCGCATTTTTCGGTTTCAAGCAGAAGAGCCAGCTTTTGCTCTTCCGTTACCTGATCCAAGGAAGGCTCATAATTATCCACCTGCGGATAGTTTTCGTCGCCGTGATAGATTTCCTGTACGGCATCATCCTCAATTAATTCGGCACTTTCGATTACACCGCGGATCAGCATGGAAACAGCATCGTCATCATAGGCTTCGGTGGAGGCATAGCCCATTTTGCCGTGATAAAGGCCGCGCAGGGAAAGCCCGCTGCGGCTGCTTACGGCGTAATCGCTGATTTCGCCCATGGTGCTCATGGCGCGGAAGCTGTCATGATCGGATGTATACACTTCGGCCGCTTCAATTCCGCTGTCCAGGGCAGCTTTCAGCAGCTTTTCAATGAAAATCTTCTTTTCCATTTGCATATCCTCCTTAGCGGCCGCCCACGGTGATGGAGCTGACGCGGATCATGGGCTGTCCCACATTGGTAGGCACGCTGCCGCTGAGAGAGCCGCACATGCCTTGCGCCATCTGCATATCCTTGCCGACACGGTCGATCTTGGTCAGAATTTCGCTGCCGCGGCCGATCAGGGATGCACCGCGCACGGGATGGACGATCTTGCCGCCCTTGACCAGATACCCCTCGCTGACGGCAAAGTTAAATTCGCCCGTGGCCGGATTGACCGAGCCGCCGCCCATGGACTTGGCATACAGGCCGTCGCCCATGGTGGCGATGATTTCATCGTTATCGTCATTGCCCGCGGCAATATAAGTATTGCGCATGCGGGAGGTGGGGGCAAAGGAGTAATCCTGACGGCGGGCGCTGCCGGTGGGCTTCATCTGCATGCGGCGGCCGTTCAGACGGTCAATCATGTAGTTTTTCAGGATACCGTTCTCAATCAGCACCAGATGCGTGGTGGGGGTACCCTCGTCATCGATGTTCTCGCTGCCCCATTCATTGGGAATGGTGCCGTCATCGATGGCGGTTACGCAGTCGGCGGCGATCTTCTGCCCAAGCTTGCCCGCAAACTCACTGGCACCGACGGCAACACTGGTGGCTTCCAGACTGTGACCGCAGGCTTCGTGGAAAATGACGCCGCCAAACCCGTTGTCAATTACAACCGGCATGATGCCGGCAGGGCAGACGGGCGCATGCAGCATGGTGATGGCCTGCTTGGCCGCCTTGTGAGCGGCAGCCTCGGGATCGATGCGTTGGTCAAAAGCTTCAAAGCCCTGCAGCGCCCCCGGGCCTTCGCCGCCGGTCTGATTTTCCGTGCCGTTGCTGGCGATGGCGGAGATGTACATGCGGGTATAAACGCGGGTATCGCTGGTGTAAAGACCTTCGCTGTTGGCAATCCATACGCGCTGTTCGCTGTCGTTGTAACGGATCATGCCCTGCACAATTTCATCATACTGGGACAGAACATTCTGCGCGGCGCGCATTTTTTCTATCTTTTTTGCAGTCTTAACCTGAGAAGGCAGGATCGCTACAGGGTGGCAATTGACATATTCGTTTGCGCGCAGCGGGTTGGCAGTAATACGGCTGTCGGCATGAAGCGCACTGGCGGCACGGCGTGCGCAGGCAAGCAGCCCTTCGCGTGTTGTATCATTGGTGTATACGTAAACACCGCGCAGCCCCAGATAGATGCGGACACCCGCACCGTGCAGACGGCCGCTGTTGATGCTCTCCACCTTGCCGGAGCGCATCATGACGCTGTTGTTCAGTCTGTCCTCGTAGAAAATCTCGGCAAAATCGCCGCCTGTGGACAATGCGCAATCGATCACTTCCTGCGCAATTCTTTGATCCAGCATGTTCTCCTCCTGTTGTTTAATCTTTTGCTGTAAAAACCTGCTGAGGGATATTCGCCGCCTCGGATGTGCAGTGCATTCCAAGACGCTGCGCCTCCCGTAGGGTTTCTTCGCTGACGGATACGGCTAGGCACTCATCGCACGCAACATGAAGGTGCTTAGCGGCAGATGAAAGCTCCCCCGACGCTGTATCAAACAGGGATCGCATTTGCAGCCTGCGCAGCAGCGAGTCCGCATCGGATACCGCGCTGACGGCCGCGGTTATCAGGCCGGAAGCACGGCAAGCCTCCGCGACGGAAACGGCATCGGGCAGCAGAAGCTCGCCTTGATGCTGCGTCAGCTCCGCCTCAAGCAAATCGCTTTGGCGGGCAAGCAATGCCATTTTTTCGGGCGGCTGATAGGTGCGGCGTGAACGGGTAAGCATGATTTCAAGTGCCTGCGGAGCGCGGGCGTGAGCCATTTTGCACAGCATCTTCTCATCGCATTGTATACCCTGCTCCCGCGCCGTTTGTGTCCAGGCGCGAATGCGGCACTCGCGCGTGGACAGCAGCGTCCCTTCCAGATCGAAGATTACGGCCTTGATCACCGAAGTCTCCCGTCCTTTCCCTGTGATGCCCATATTATACCATAATATTGCCGCCGATTCAACCGCGGGGGATGCTTGACAGAAAGGGTAAGCAAGACTACAATTTTTACAGAAACTTTGGGAGGCGACAGACAATGAAGATTTACGACAAGCTGGTGCGGGACCGCATTCCGGAGATCATCCGCGACAGCGGAAAGATTCCCTTCTGCGAAACGCTGAACGATGAACGGTATTTGGATGCATTGGAACAAAAACTGCTGGAGGAGGCACAGGAGTATCGCCAAACACCCTGCATGGAGGAAATGGCGGATCTGCTGGAGGTAATCGAGGCAATTTGCAGGGCACGCGGCTTTGAAACAGATGCACTGCAAAATGTAAAAGAAGAAAAAGCGCGCAGGCGCGGTGCTTTTGAAAAGCGCATCTTTTTGCATGCCGTTGCCGAAAAAGATGAGTAAAATCGAGAATAATTCGCAAATTGATCACCTGAAAACCATCTCATTTGACAATGCCGCGCATACTGCCATATAATAAGATGATTTTCGGAAGGGAGAATGTGAGCGAGTGAAGGCGGTAAGATGGATTCTGATTGCGGTTTTGACAGCCGCAGCGGTTATCATGATCATGTTCCCGTCCCTGCTGGCGGGCGTGATGCCGCAGACATGGCTGGACGCCGTCAGCCTGCAGGATTTTCCCTTGCTTAGAACCTGCTCTGCCTTGGCAGCGCGGCTGATTCAGCTTCTGCACGGACAGATTGCCCCTAACCTTGCCGTGGTGACGGAATCATTGGAGGATCATCTGCTGCAGGGAATTTTGTCTCTTCTGATGGTATCGGTACTTACCATTCCGGTATCTCTGATTCTGGGCTTTTTGCTCTACAAGCCGCTGTATTCCGGGCCGCTTGTGCGCGGCGCACTCTACTGCTCCCTCAACCTTGTGTCTGTTATGATTGCCTGGGTGCTTTACCGTCAGGTGTATTTCCCAACGGTAATTCAAGGACTGATCGAAAAGAATATCGCGGATCAGACCACGCAGAATATTGTCGGCGCATTGACGCAGCTTTTGTCTGCTGCTGCCATCGGAACAATCGCAATTAAAGCGGCACTTGCGATCGTCGCCGCCAAGCTGGTGATGAGCAAGGTGATCCTGCCCCTGATCGGCACACTGGTAAGAACCTTTCTGTTTGCCTTGATCGTGGCGCTGCTGATGCTTCTGCAGGCCGATGTGACAATCTGGACGGTTGTGCTGCCGGCAATTGTGGCTATTCTGATCATCGGCGGTCTCAGCGACTGTGCCTTCGGGTGCTGATCCGCTGCAAGGCCATTTGCAAAAATCAGATAGCGGCGGCAATAACATAAAGTTACAAATTCTGCTTCGGAGATGTTGAAAATTTACGATCCAGCCTGCTCTGATTGCTTACGAAATCTTTCAAAAGAAAATGACGGAGGAGATTCAACTGACGGAAATGAAGCGAGAATGCAAAAATGTTGAAAAAAACAGTTGACAAGCGATCAAAAATGAGGTAATATATATCTCGCGTTGCAGGACGCGGCATCGCGGGGTAGAGCAGTTCGGTAGCTCGTCGGGCTCATAACCCGGAGGTCGAAGGTTCAAGTCCTTCCCCCGCAACCATTTGGCTCCGTAGCTCAGTTGGCTAGAGCATTCGGTTCATACCCGGAGTGTCATTGGTTCGAATCCAATCGGAGCCACCAGATAAGACCTTGCTGATTTCGGCAAGGCCTTTCTTTTACTTATTTTCGGCTTGTAAACTTCAGGCTGCCATCGGAGGTGCTCAAATTGACGCTGACAAATTCACCCGATGCTTATAAACAGACCATTGAAACCGGAGAATGCTTTCAAAACATTGCCGAATGCGCCATGTCAGACGATGAGCCACTGGACACAATCCTGTGCCGCGGGTTTGCAATTGAAAATCTTTCCTTTGAAAAACTGGATATGGCTTATTCGCTTCTGGAGCAGTGCAAATTTGAATCGTGTGATTTTACAAAAGCCGCCTTTTACGATACGCAGTTCAGAAACTGCGATTTTTCCAACTGTATTTTTTCGGACAGCTATTGGCAGCGCTGCCGGTGGATTGACTGCCGTTTCAATGGAGCTAATTTTGATCATGCCTCGCTGAAAAAGCTCACGGCATCCGATACACCGATGCGCTATGCGAACTTTTCCAAGTCCTTGATGGAAGATACGGTACTGACGGGATGTGATTGCTCCGATGCCGGCATGGCGGAGATGCAGCTGCGCCGCACAACATGGAAGCGTGTGACGCTGAGCAGGGCGGATTTGTTCAAAACCAAGCTGAAAGGCATGGATCTTTCAAGCTGCGATATCGGTGGAATTCTGCTTTCGGACGGTTCGCCGGAGCTGCGCGGTGCGACCATCAGCGAGACGCAAGCTCTGGATATCGTACGCAGACTGGGCGTAACGATTGCGTAAAACCGAAGCAGCATGTAAATAAAAAGAAAAACTGCGCATGATGCTATTGCATACTCATTGAAACAGTAGTATAATCCCCACTGCCAAAGTGACTGGTGACGTTTTTGCGCCCCAATTACCGCTTGGACAAACGGAGAATGCGGCCTGTGTTCAGATGCAGGCAAATACTCCAATGAAAGGAAATTGTGCCGAATCCGTTCGGCATATCATAAAGGAGCTTTTACGATGACGCTGACCAAATGCCCTCGCTGCGAGCTGAACTACATTATGGACGGAGAGCAGTACTGCAAAATCTGCCGCATGGAAATGAAGGGAGAAAGCCTTCATGACGAGATCGAAATGTGCACCGTCTGCGGCGAGCATCCCGCGATGCCGGGCAAGGATGTTTGCCTTTTCTGCTACAAGGAAATGAATGGCGAGGAGAATAATGACGATACCGAAAGCGAGGATATCCCCGTTTCCGGCGAAGCTGCCCTGGATATTGATCCGATCAGCACGATGGATGAAATCATCCCCGATACGGAAGAAGATCCGGATGGCGCCATGTCACTTGAAGCGCTGGGTGAGGAAGAGGACGAAGACGAGGATGACGATGATTTCGACGATGAAGAAAACATCGGCAAGACTCGAAAGGGCAAGAAATGATTGTTTATGCCATCGGTGATTTGCATCTGCCAGGCGGCGATGATAAGCCGATGGCTGTTTTTGGCGAGCACTGGGATGGCCATTGGCAGAAAATAGCAGATGACTGGCGTGAACGCGTGGCCGCCGACGATGTGGTTCTGATTCCGGGCGACATCAGCTGGGCGATGCAGCTGGATCACGCCATTGAAGATTTGCATGCCATAGCGGCACTGCCCGGCAGAAAAATTCTGCTGCGCGGAAATCATGACTATTGGTGGGGGTCGCTGACCCGTGTGCGCGAGGCGCTGCCCGCGGGCATGTACGCTATTCAAAACGATGCAATGGTGCTGGACGGCATTGCATTTTGCGGATCGCGCGGGTGGACCTGCCCGCAGAGCGCGGGGGATACGGAGAACGAACGCCTTTACGCGCGGGAGCTGATTCGCCTGCGCCTGTCCCTGGAATGTGCGCGCAAGCGCAGCCCGGATGGATATCTGATTGCCATGACCCACTTTCCGCCACTGCTGGAGGGCGGTGTTCGCACCCGTGTATCCGATCTCATGACGGAATTCCATGTGAACGACGTTGTATACGGACATCTCCACGGCGCTTCCATCAAAACGGCATACACCGGGCAGGTGGATGGCGTGAATTATCATTACGTCGCCTGCGACGGGATCGGATTCAAACTGGCGCAAATCATGAAAAGTGGAGACTGAGCCCAGAAAATACACCGTATTAACCCAACATTATTCACTGTAAGACGCTCCTGTGGAGCGTCTTTTGCTATATGTGGAGAATACGAACCGAAAAGTGGAAAAGACGAAAACTTAAATAAAAAAAGGAGGCCGATAAGCCTACTCGATCAGCGAGCCAAACGGGTACTGCCAAAGAAAATTAATTTTTTATGACGCAAAAATTTATTGAAAAACCATAAAACAAAACAAAAATAATATACAGAATCACCAAAAACAGAACGCAAAAGAGCCTGATTTTTGCGAAATTTTGCGAGACAAATCAGATTGAATACGAACACATATTCTAAAAATAAAAAAATATTTCGAAAGTATGACATCAAGCTGTCCCAAAGATTTTTTCGGCCTGTTGACTGAAACACAAAAGTGGTAGATAATGGTGGCACGAACCATGAAAGTGGTGCGAAGTGGCGAAAAAGGTGGTGGACAGCGTGGACGAGGAGAACAGGACCGAAGTGACGTCTGCGCAGTCTGCCTTGCTGGATAAGTACCGCCATCTGCTGCGCAGAGGTTTCCGCGGTGCTTATGTCCACGGCTTGGATACCAAGGGCAGAATGATCGTGCCCGCGGTTTTCCGCCAAGCGCTGGGCGACCGCTTTTACATCTGCATGACGCCTGATTTTAAGGCGATCGCGGTGTACCCTCAGCGAGAGTGGGAGCTTTATTATTGCTCTCTGCTGGAATTGGCCGAGAAGGACATGCGCATGGAGCGCGTGATTAACCTTTTCTCCAAGTATACTTATGACGATTGCGAATGCGATGCACAAGGCCGCATCCTTCTTCCCCAAAAGCTTCGCGCACGTTTCCTGCAGGATGCAAAGGATGTGGAAGTCAGCGGAGCCGGGACGCACATCCGCATCATGCGCAACGAGGATGCACAGCTTGAGGAAGAAGCCTTTGAAAAGGAGATTCCCGATGTGCTGGCCTTCGAAGCCGAGATCGCCGCAAGAAACAGCAATTGACTGTCTTCCGATTTGGAAGCTTGAAAGGATAAACAGCAATGTCGTTGGCCAGAAACCCTAACATGCCGTATGCAGTGGCAGGACAGCAAAGCCAGCCGTTTGAGAGGATGAGCGTGCGCAGCAATGTGCATGTACCGTTTGGCGAAATGTATGCGGATGATGACGACAGAAGAAGCTACTCTGCCCCCAACAGCGTGTGCAAAAAGAAAGGCGGCATGGTTGTTTCCATGCCTTTTGCGCTGACTGTTGTTGCAGCATCGGTTATTGTTGTTGCTGTCCTGTATGTAACTGCACTTGTCAACCGTGCATCTGTTTACAGCAAGCAGCAAAGCATTGTCAATGAAATGCGGACCATGCAGCAGGAAATCACCGTCCTCCGGGCAGAGGTTGCCCAGGCACGGGATTCTTCCAATATTTGTTATCAGGCTGCCCAGCGGCTGGGCATGGTATCCAGCGAAGGGGTAGAACGGATTGAGATCTATGCGCCGGATACCCGTCCGAACAGCGGAAATTCCGCGTACGTTGTCGGCAGCGCTGCATGGCAGTAAAACCAACATGGATAAGTCGGCGAAAAATCGAATGAACTTTTAAGCAAATGCTTTGCATGCCGTTTCCGATGCGAAACGGCATTTTGCATTTTATTGCAGAATCAACTGTAATTTTTTGATTGGGATGTGCGATAATATTGAACCCCGGAATGATAGGCAAAAGAATTTACAATTGCCAAGCAGGAAAATATGTGCAGATGCCGAATATGAACGGGGAGTCGGTCCGCAGAAGGCACAGCTCTGCCTAAAGACGGCAGCGCCTTTGCTATTTGCGCAATCCCTTTGGATAATGATTTTTCAAAAGACCGTCTGATGCCTTCACGAAGCCGAGCACATATCCATCCACGGTAACAGTATAATATCCGCGCAGAGTGTCCGTACACGGCAGAGCATCACCGTGAAGGTAGGCTCGTGCCTGTGCATCAGAGAGCGGATATTGCCTTCCTATGCCTGCCCCGAGCGCCAGAGCATGATCGGGGACAAAAACCTTGCCGCGAACCTCTCCCAACTGTAAACCGATGCGCAGCGTGCGAATACGGTCCAGTGGCGGCAAAACGGCCGGTGCATGGATCAAATGCCCCGCAAATACGGCATTCGGACGGATCGCGCAGGCAGTTTCCTTTTCAAAGGAGGCAAATGACTGCAGCGCAGAGGGATCGGGGGATGGAAGCACGGATGCATCGGCAGGCAGGACGTGCGCATCCTCGTCCTTTTCCAGCAAAGCAACAAAGTGCCCTTCGCCGCGAATCTGATGCGGCCATAAGCGAAGCGTGCCTTGCGGTGCGGCAGGCAGACCGGGCAAAGAAAAGGCAACAAGGTGAAAATTCGGATGACGCTCCATAAAGTGCAGCACACTGCCTTCGTTTTCGAGCGAATTAAAGGTACAAGTGCTGTAGGCAAGGCGTCCGCCGGGGCGCAGCATGGATGCCGCACTGTCCAGAATTGCTGCCTGCCGCTCAGCGCAGCGCGACGGCGAATCAGGGTTCCATTCGGCACGGGTTTCCGGATGACGGCGGAACATGCCTTCCCCGGAGCAGGGGGCATCTACAAGAATTTTATCAAAAAAACAGTGCCAGCGTGCAGCCAACGCGTCCGGATAGGCACAGGTGACAACGGCATTACCGATGCCCATCCGCTCGATATTGGCAGATAATACCTGCGCACGGGAAGGGATAGGCTCATTTGCGACCAGCAAGGCAAGGCTTGCGCTCGTTGCCAGCTGGGTGCTTTTGCCGCCGGGCGCGGCGCATAAATCAAGCACACGATCCCCATCCTGCGGGTTCAATGCGGCTGCGGCGGCCATGGCCGATGGCTCCTGCAGATAGTATGCACCGGCCTCGTGAAGGGGAATTGCACCGGCAGGGGAATCGGCTGACAGATAGCATGCGTTTTTGGCGTAGCGAATATCGCCCTGCAGGGAATCGGCAGGGAGCGGACGTCGGGCATCCCGAAAGCGTATACCGCGCAGGGCAGGCTGCTGATAGGAATCAAGAAAAGCGTCCAGTTCTCCCTGCAGGAGCGGACGCATATTGTCGATAAATTCACGCGGAAGAGAAAGTTCATTCATATGGATTCCCGCCGTTTGATGATTGATTGCCGTTTTGCTGCTGAAGCGATGGATAAATTACCTCGTGAAAGGCATCATGAGCGCGTGCCGCGGAAGAAGATGCAGAACTTTCACTCTGCGCTGCGGCGTGATGCCGAAAAATACGGAAGCGACGGCTGTGGCGAGCGCTGCGGCGCCTGCGTACAACAGAAGCCGAAGCATCTTCCGGCTGCCGAGATTCGGAAGTGCTTACATCATAGTGCGTGATTGCCTGAAACAGCGGATCTGCATCTGCGGATTCTGCCACATCCGGAATCGGCTCATCCATAAACGGATAATTGCCTAACCCCTGATCATAGCCTGCGTCAAACTGCTGCTCCGCCTGCCGATCATCTTTGCTGCGGAAAAGCCGGCGCCAAAAGGAACGCCAGACATATTGCGGCCGCCAGCGCAGAATATAGACAATTGCATCCGTAACCAAGCCCGCAAGCACCAACACGCAGGCAAGCACAATCCAATGCTTGCCGATCCAGCTGAGAAAGGAGCCGGATGTTCCCTGAAACAGGGAAAGAGCACCATTGGCCAGCGAACGGGTGAAGCTGAGCAGCAGTGACAGAAGCGAACTTGCAAAATTGTTCATAACGGCTGTCCTAAGTCTATTCCGGGGCGATTTCGATGGTGATCAAAATGGTATCGTTGCTGGACCAGACCATTCCGGACGGACGCTCCAGGCGAATGTTGCGGCTGATCGAGCTGCTTGCGCCCGAAATATCGATGGGGGATGAAATATATTCCACCAGATGAATTTCGCTTAGCGTATTCATCAGCTGGTTGTCTCCCGCCACGGTAAGCGTTGCCGGCTCTGCCGTAATGCGCTTGACCACATAGCCGTCAGCCGGCGCTCCGATCGTTAGGTCTGTGGTATTGATTGTCAGCGTATCGGTTTGATACAGCGTCTGCTCAACCAGCAAGCTGTCCAGACGGACGGATTCACTGGTTACGTCAATCAGGGAGGAGCTGACTTCATTTCCGCTTGCATCTATCAGGCGGAAGGGGACGGCTGTCCGTTCCACTCCGGCTTCGGGCGTCAGCAGGGCCATATCATAATCGGCTACGCAGCGCACGATGGTGTTGACCAACGAGAGCGGCCCGGAAACGGTTACATAGGATGGATCAACGCTGGCACTTGCGGCGTAGAAGCCCTCCGGTGCCTCTCCGCTTGTGGACAGGCGCACGGGAATACGGCTGCGCGAAATGTACTCTTCCACCTGAACAGTGACGGTGGAAACGCTCATTTCCGTCACGGTGCCGTACATGTTTGTGCTGGTTGAAAGAATGTTCAGCGTCTGCTCCCCTGTGTCGTGGATGCGGGATAGATCAACGCGCAGATTGTAGTTGGAAGCGGTAACGGTATTGTACATTTTTTGCGGCACATCGGCGCGAAAACGCACAGCAGGCAAATCATCCAGGCCGGATACGATGATAAATCCGTTCCGCCGCAGGGTATCGGAATTCGTAACGCTGATGGTCACATCGCTGAATACCTTTTCACGGGTCAGAGATTCATCCTGCGTGATCAGCCCGCTCCACAGGCAAACAGCCAGAACGAGGGAGAGCAGTTTCCACGGCCAGTTATGCGTTACCCACATGCGCAAATGCAGCAATGCGGCTTTGAAATCAATTTTCTGCCCTGCCATGACTCAACCTGCCTTTCAGCCAGTTCTTTGCACGGACGTAGAGACCGTCCTGCGGTTGACGATACATGGTGCCCAAAATATCACCGATTGCCTTGGCATCCAAATGACGGGTAAGCTTGCCGTCCCGTGCCATGCTGATTACGCCCGTTTCCTCACTTACGATCAAAACCAAAGCATCCGTGGTTTCGGATATGCCGATGGCCGCGCGGTGACGGGTGCCCAAATCCCTGGTGATGGCGTTGGACTCGGACAGCGTAGTCAGCATACAGGCGGCGGATACGATGCGCGTGCCGCGGATAATCACGGCACCGTCGTGCAGCGGGGTGTTGGGCTCAAAGATGTTTTCAAGCAGCGGGGCCGATATTGTGCTGTCCAGCCGCGTGCCTGTTTCCATTACATCCTTTAGGCCCGTTCTGCGCTCAAAAACAATCAGCGCACCCACCCTGCGGCGGGAAAGACTGGTCAGACACTGGGTGATTTCACTGATAATGCGCTGGTTTTCCTCGCCGTCGCTTTGAAAATGCTCCAGCTTGGCCCCGCGCCCGAGCTGCTCCAGAACGCGGCGGATTTCGGGCTGGAACAGCACCACCAGCACCAGCGCGCCGTTGCTTAGAATCTGGTTCAGCACCCAGGTCAAGGCGGTCAGACCGAAAAGAGAAGACAGGAAGGAAGCTGCCACCAGCAGCAAAAAGCCCTTTAATACTTCACTGGCACGGGTATCCCGCGTCAGCATGATCATCTGGTAAATCAGCACCGCGACGATCAAAATATCCAGAAAGTCGTTAAGCTGCGGACGGTTGAAGATGTTCCAGAAGAACGTCTGCAGTTGACTGAACAGAGACGACACGCGGCAACGACCTCACTTTCCTAAGATACTTCTATTA
The DNA here is from genome assembly GCA_963624325.1 of bacterium. Taxonomy (GTDB): domain Bacteria; phylum Bacillota; class Clostridia; order Christensenellales; family Aristaeellaceae; genus SFMI01. Next base: position 22,288 of record CAVFPH010000002.1, on the reverse strand, counting down.
TAGCAAAATTCAAATTACTTGTTAAGTGGAAAAGGGCATGGAATGTAAAAAAAGTGATAAGAAATTGTAATGGTTCTGAAAACAGCGGGCATTTCGGCTTTTTCCTTACAAGGCGATTTACAGCTCATCGGATTGTGTGCTATAATAACCCCGCAGGTACGAAAGTAAATTCAATCTTTCATAGGGCAAAGAGGAAAAAAGATGAGTACAGAAAAAAGTATCACTGCAATTACGCTGAATCCATGCATCGACCGTACGCTGACGGTGGATCATCTCTCTGCCGGAGAGCACCATGTTGCACGGCAAATCCAGGAAACCGTGGCCGGAAAGGGCATCGATGTAAATGTGGTGCTGCGGCATCTGGATGTCCCCACCTTGTCGGTCGGCTTTGAATTTACGCAGAAGGGAACACCGGTGGCGGACTTTTTGAATGCCGAGGGGATTCCTTTCCTGATGCACCCCATCGATGCAGCGCTTAGGGTAAATACCAAAATATTCGATGCCGAGCTTCGGCAGATGACGGAAATCAACTGCAAAGGACCAAGGCTCGGTACAGAGGCCGAGGACGCCTTCTTACGGCTGCTTGATGAAGCATTGCCGTCAACCGCTATTTTGGTGCTCAGCGGCAGCGTCCCGCCCGGAATGCCGGACGATCTGTATGCAAGATGCATCAGAAGGGCACAAGAAAAAAATATCCCCACCGTTCTGGATGCAACGGGAGCGCTACTGCTTAACGGGATTCAGGCGCAGCCCACCGTGATTAAGCCCAATCGCCATGAGCTGGAAGAGCTGCTGGGCGTTCACTTGGACAGCACCGAAAAGTGTATTCGGGCCTGCCGTACTTTGACTGAAAAAGGAATTGAGGCCGTTTGCCTGACGCTCGGCGGCGACGGCGCGCTGATGGTCGGCAGGGGGGATGTCTGGTTCTCGGCGGGGCTGCCGATTCAGGTAAAGGGTGTGCAGGGTGCCGGTGATTCGGTGGTGGCAGGCATATGCGCGGCCATGCGGAAGGACCTTCCGATGCAGGAGTGGCTGCGCTACGGCGTTGCTGCCGCCCATGCATCCTTGCTTCGGGAAGGGACGCTTCTTTGTAAGAAAGAGGACTTTGAGACATTTCTGCCGCAGATACCCATTCGGAAACTGTAATACTTCTGCCGAATTTCATTTGTGCAGACAGCATTTTGGCATGAATCAGGGAGCTTTTGTATGAAGGTAATAGAACGACAGGAAGAAATCATTGCGCTCCTTAAAGAACAAAAACAAATTTCGATTCAGGAAATTTGCGAGCGGCTTCATTACAGCGAATCAACGGTACGCAGGGACCTGAAACAGCTGGAGCGAGCGCAGATCATCACCTGCGCACGCGGCGGCGCTGTTCTTAATCCGAAGTCTTCTGTCGAGACGCCGCTGGCGCTGCGCAAATCCCTGAATCGGCTGGTTAAAATCTCCATCGCAAGGGAAGCGGCACGCCTGGTGCAGGATAATCAGATCATCATACTGGATGCCAGCACAACCGTTCAGGAGATGATTCCCTATCTCAAATCCAAAAAGAACCTGACGATTATTACATCCAGTTTGCCGTGCGCCCAGCGTGCAGCGCAGGAACTGAACTGTACGCTGATCTGCCTTGGGGGCAAATACCACAAACCCACGGCATCCTTCCTTGGCGGAAGTGCGATTGCCGCATTGAATAACTGGTTTGCCGATCAGCTCTTTTTTTCCTGCGCGGCAATTGACGCGGTCAACGGACTTACCAACCAGGGAGATGACTTTGCGCAGATGGAGGCATCCATGCTGCACCAATCAAAGAAGGCCGTTCTGCTGGCAGATTCCACAAAATTCGGAAAAACTGCCGCATACCGCTTGCCGGTAGATGACATTGATAAAATTATTGTTGATTATCATCCCATGTTTGATGAAGATATATGGAAGAGCTACAGGAAAAAAATGCTTTTTGTTGAGGAATCGTATGCGGATGAGGAGAAAGCTGAAGAAACGAACAGCTGATCAGTTTTACAGCTTTTATTCGGGTTAAATACATCCGTCTGCGTGCAGACATTCCAGCACATGCAGCATGGCGATTTTGCCGTGCTCATAGGTGAGCGCGCCCTGCATATAGGCAATATAGGGGGCGCGCATGGGGGCGTCCGTACTGAGCTCAATGGAGGCTCCGCCCACAAAGGTGCCGGCTGCCATGATGACAGGGTCGGCATATCCGGGCATTTCGGAAGGCTCGGGCACGACAAAACTGTCAACGGGGGAGGCTTCCTGAATGCCGCGGCACAGGGCAATCAGCCTTTCGGGCGTGCCCATTTCGATCTGCTGGATGATATCGGCGCGGGGGGCATCGTAGGCAGGAGATGTTTTCATGCCCAATTTTTCAAAGATCCGTGCTGCCAGCACGGCGGTTTTGAGTGCTTGTGCAACTGTATGCGGTGCCATGAAAAGTCCCTGGTAAAAAGGCTGATAGGATGCGGCATAGCTTCCTGCTTCCCGCCCGATGCCGGGGCAGGTCAAGCGCGCCTCAATGCGCTTGATCGCGCGGTCAGTGCCCACAATATAGCCGCCGGTCGGCGCGAGTCCGCCGCCCAAATTCTTGATTAAGCTGCCTACGCAGACATCCGCGCCCAAATGCGTCGGTTCCCGGTCGCATACAAATGCGCCGTAGCAGTTGTCTACCATGATATAAATATCCGGCCGAACAGCATGAACGGCGTCAATCAGCGGCTTCATTTCGTCCGGAGCAATGGCATCACGCCATGCATATCCGCGGCTGCGCTGCAGGGCAATAACCGTGGTGTTGGGGCGAATGGCAGATAGTACGGCGGTGACGTCGATTTTATCGTTGTCTGTCAGCGGAACGGCATCAAACGAAACGCCCATTTCGGATAAAGAACCTTCGGGCTTGCCGTTGTGACCGATTACCCCGGATAGCGTATCATAGGGCATTCCGCTGCCTGCCAGCAGGTGATCACCGGGCTTCAGCAGCCCGAACAGACACATGGACAGGGCATGTGTGCCGGAGGCAATCTGCGGGCGGACAATTGCGGAAGATGCGCCAAAAAGCTCCGCTACGACAGACTCCAGCGTATCTCTGCCAATATCATCGTAGCCGTAGCCGGTGCTGGGCGCAAAATGGCGCGCGGCAACGCGATATTTTGCAAAGGCATCCAGAACACGGCGTGTTCCGCGCAGGGATTGCGCATCGATTTCGGCAAAGCGCGCGGCACAGTCCTGCTCACATTTTGCAACAAAGGCTTCATAATTCATGGCAATTTTCCTTCCAGTCATTGATGATTTGTTCTTTGGCGCTGCCTAAATCGGTGCTTGCAATCCAGCGGATACGCGAATCCCGCCGAAACCAGATCAGCTGCCTGCGCGCATAATTGCGGGTGCCTGTTTTGACTTCATCCGCTGCTTTGGACAGAGAGGTTTCACCGTGCAGATAGGGCAGCAATTCTTTATATCCCAATCCCTGCATACTCTGCGCAGATTCGGGGACTCCGTTTGCAAGCAGCGATTTAACCTCCTCAACCAAACCGTCTGAAATCATGTGATCAACACGCAGGTTGATGCGCGCGTGCAGCTCTGCGCGGGGCCAGTCAATTGCATACAGGCTGAAGGCATAAGGTGCGTCTGCCTGGGTTGGAACGCGGTGAGAGGACATCGGGATACCGGTCAGCTCGTATATTTCCAGCGCGCGGATAATGCGGCGCTGATCGTTTGGGTGCAGGCGTGCCGCGGCTGCGGGATCAATTGCGGCAAGGCGGGCGTGCGTCTTTTCGGGGCCGTCCTGAGCAGCCTCCGCTGTCAATCGCTGACGCAGGGCGGGATCACTGGGCAGACCGCCGTAATCCATGGGAAGAGTAAGTCCCTGCAGGTAGAGACCCGTGCCGCCAACCAGCATGGGTACATGTCCCCGTGCGAGAATATCCGAGATAACCGCTCGCGCCTGATCTACGTACTGCGCAACCGAAAACGGCTCTGTCGGCTCGACAATGTCAAGCATATGATGCGGAACCGACGCACGCTCTGCATCGGTGGGCTTGGCTGTTCCGATGTTCATATGCCTGTATATCTGCATGGAATCCATGCAGATGATTTCGCAAACCAATTCCTTCGCCACGGACAGGGACAGGGCGGTTTTGGCACTCGCAGTCGCGCCTACGATGCCCAGTATGCGCGGCTTTGCATTTGCTGTACTCATGCTGCTAATTCTGAATCCTGTGGAAGCGCTTTTCAAGATCGCGCTGCGTGACTTCAATCAGCAAGGGACGGCCATGCGGACAAGTGGGCATCACATTGTCCGTCAGCATACGCTGAACAAGCTCCATCATGGCATCAAGTGGGATCTTTTCGCCGCCCTTCACGGCATGCTTGCAGGCCATTTGGATGATGCGGTCCGTGCGCTTCTGCGTGCTGATCTGCCCGGAATCGGCAAGATCTTCCAAGGCATCCCGCAGACAATCCGCTGTCTTTACCTCGCCGAGAACCATGGGAACACCATGAACCTGCAGGGTTAAATTGCCGAAATCCGAAGCATCAAACCCTGCTGCGCGAAGGGCATCACCGCATTCCAGATAGGCTTGATACTCCCGATGCGTTAAATGAACCAGCATGGGAATCAGCAAGCCCTGCGAAGCGGTATCACCGGCGTATGCCTTCATCATGCGCTCATAAAGGAGACGCTCATGTACGGCGTGCTGATCACACAGAAGCATGCGATCCTTGTATTCCAGGATGATATAGGTATCAAACACAATACCGACAAGCCGCAGCTGGGGCATGGCAAACTTTTGTTCCACCGTTTCGGACGAAGTCTGCTCAACGGTTGCTTCATTTTCAGCCGGGACAGCGATTGCTGCGGGAGGGGCGGGATTTTCGGATGGAGCAGCAGCTTTGCTTTGCGCTTTTTTCACCGAAAAATCAACAATAGAAGGCTGCGAGAACCCCCTTGGATGATCCCAATCGCTGCTGTGAACGGTAAGCCCCTCCGGCTTGATTGCGGCAGCTGAAACGGCAGCTGCGGGACTATGGGCTGTCAGGGCGGCAGAAGGAACAAAACTTTGGTCTAAAATTTTCGAATAGTCATCCGATTTCTTTTGAATTTCGGTTTGCTTGTTTTTTGATTTTAAGCTGTCATCAACGGATTTGCTTTTACCGGCCTCTGCGGGGGCTGCTGCTTGGCTGATATCAATTTTCGTTACGGCTGCGGAAGGCTGAACACTTGATTCTTCAAAAAGCTTGGCCGCCGCATCCAAGGGGCTGCTTTCCCACAAAGCTTCGCTGACGAGAGTGCATACAGCCTCACGGACAGCGGGTTCGTTTTGAAACCGGACCTCCCATTTGTTGGGATGAACGTTAACATCGACCGCTTCAAAAGGCAGGGTTAGATGCAGCACGCACATCGGGAAACGGCCGATCATTACCCGCTGCTTGCAGGCTTCCTCCAAGGCGGCGGCAAGCAGATTGCTCTTGATCAGGCGGCCGTTTAGAATAAAAGATTCATGCGAGCGGTTTCCGCGGGAAAGATCGCCGATGCCTACAAAGCCTTCCAGCAAAATGCCGTTCATGTTTCCGGAAACATGCTTGAGTCCATTCAGCGCCGATACACCGTAAATACTCATGACGGCGCTTTCCAGTTTGCCGTCACCGGGACTGAAATAAACGGTTTTGCCGTCCGCGGTATAGCGGAAAGAGATTTGAGGGTGGGACAGAATAAAGCGCAGCATGAGATCGGATACATAGCCGGTCTCGGTTGAAGGCTTTTTCAGAAATTTGCGGCGCACGGGAGCATTGTAAAACAGCTCTTTTACTGTAAAGCTGGTGCCCTCGGGGCAGGGAGCCTCCCGTATTTCGCCGATTTCCCCACCGTTGTTTTGAACACTGATTCCGCAGTCGGCTCCCCGTAGGCGGGTTGTGCAGGTGACTTTGGCTACCGCTGCGATGGATGCCAGCGCTTCGCCGCGAAAGCCCAGCGTCCGGATGCCGATCAGATCGTCCGCTTGAGTTATCTTGCTTGTGGCATGGCGTGCAAAGGCAAGGCGAATGTCACTTGGCTGAATGCCCGAGCCATTGTCCACGACCCGAAAAGAGGTAAGGCCGCCATCCCGAATTTCCACGGCGACGGAGGTTGCTCCGGCGTCCATGCTGTTTTCTACCAGCTCCTTGATGGCGGCAGAGGGACGTTCTACCACCTCGCCTGCGGCAATCTGCCCAATTACGTCCGAGGAAAGAAGCCTGATGTGGGAAGCCATTGATGTTTCTCCTTTACAGCTTGCGCGCTTTTTCACGCAGCAGGAAAAGTTTGTTCAGGGCATCCATGGGGGACATGGACAAAACATCGGTATTTGCCAGCTCCTCAATCAGCTCCGTGCGTCCGTACTCAAACAGATCCTGCTGCTGATTTTTATGTTTGCCCTTTTCCAAAATATTTCTTCCGATGGTATTCTGATTGATGTTATTGGCTTCAAGGCGCGCCTCAATTTCCTGCGCGCGGGCAACAACCGCATGCGGGACGCCGGCTAGGCGCGCTACATACACGCCAAAGCTCTTATCCGCCCCGCCGCGGACGATTTTGCGTAGGAAGATAACCTCTTCTCCGTGCTCTTTGACGGAGATCTGGTAGTTGGATACGCCCTCAAGCACGCCTTCCAGCTCCGACAGCTCATGATAATGGGTGGCAAAAAGCGTTTTTGCGCCGCATTTTTTCGGATCGCAAAGATATTCGACCGTCGCCCAGGCAATGCTGAGACCGTCGAAGGTGCTGGTACCCCTTCCGATTTCATCCAGAATGACCAGCGAATGCCGGGTGGCGTTGCGCAGGATGTAAGCGGTTTCGCTCATTTCCACCATGAAGGTGGATTGCCCTCCGGCCAAGTCATCCGATGCACCGACACGGGTGTAGACGTTATCGACAAGCGATATGGCAGCTTCTCTTGCCGGCACAAAGGAGCCCATGTGCGCCATCAGTACGATCAGGGCAACCTGACGCATGTACGTGCTTTTGCCGGCCATATTCGGGCCTGTAATGATCTGCATTCGCAAATCCGTGCTGTTCATTTCGGTATCGTTCGGGACGAACAGCCCTTCCGACAGCATCCGTTCTACCACAGGGTGGCGTCCGTCGTGAATGCTAAGGGTACCATCCTCGGTAAGGGTTGGCCGAACATAATTATTTTCCCGTGCGACACGGGCAAGTGACAGGAGTGCATCAAGGGTTTTCAGCGAATTGGCCGTGCCCTGCAGACGCGGCATTGCGGCGGCAATTTCACTGCGTACGGCATAAAACAGCTCCAGCTCCAAGCGCATGCTCTGCTCCTGCGCACCGGTGATTTTCGTTTCAATCTGCCGCAGTTCGTCTGTCGTAAACCGCTCGCTGGAGGCAAGCGTCTGCCTGCGCTGGTAACGGGAAGGCACTAAGTTATAATAAGATTTGGTAACCTCTATGTAGTAGCCGAAGACACGGTTGTATTGGATGCGAAGGGTTTTAATACCGGTCTCCTCGCGCTCCTTTGCCTCCAAATCGCTGAGCCACTGTTTTCCCAGCGTGGCGGCATTTCGCAGCTCGTCCAATTCGGCATTATATCCTTCGCGAATGACAGAGCCTTCGCTGATCTGAAGCGGGGCATCGGGATTGATGGCTGCTTCCAGCAGCGCTGTCAGCTCCGGCAGCGGATCCAGCTCATGGATGGCGTCACGAACAGGGGCACAAGCCGCATCCGAAAGCAGGGACTGAAGGGGCGGAACTTGCTTTAGAGAACGCAGCAAAGCCAGACAGTCGCGGGCATTCAGGGTATTGTAGGATACCTTGGAGAGAATTCGCTCCATGTCGTATACGCTGCGAAGAATATCATACAGGCGTTCTGAAAGCACATGGCTGTTATAGAGCGCATCCACTGCATTCAGGCGCAGTTCAATTGCGTCACGGGAGAGCAGCGGCTGCTCCACCCAACGCCGCAAAAGCCGTCCGCCCATGGCCGTTGCGGTTTTATCCAGCAGCCACAGCAGGCTTCCGCGTACGGTTCGGCTGTGCAGACCTTCGGTCAGCTCCAAATTGCGGCGGGTGGCCGCATCCAGCGGCATGGTTTGATTTTCGCTTAAAATGCGCAGCGACGTGATGTGCGTCATGGCATTTTTTTGCGTTTCGGAAAGATAGTGCATTAGCGCGCCTGCCGCATGGGCGGCAGGCAGCAGGGCGGCATCCAATCCGAGCGCGGTCAGCGAATTGACGCCGAAGTGCTCACAGAGGATGTCATTGGCATTTGCTCCGCGGAAAGCGGTCTGCGGACATGCACCGATAGAAGCATCGGACAGCGCATGGACGGCATCGGGCATATTGGTGATGATTTCGCGCGGAGAAATGGCAGATAAAGCGCCGCGAAGCTCTCTTTCCTCATTTGAAAGCTGGCGAACATAAAATTCTCCCGTTGTGACATCCGTGTAGGCAAGGCCGGCGCGTTTGCCCTCGATGCATACGCTTGCCAGAAAGCTGTTCTGACGTTCCGACAGCGCCGATTGATCCGTCACGGTTCCGGGCGTGACGATGCGCGTGATTTCCCGCTTTACCAATCCTTTGGCTAAGGCAGGATCCTCCATCTGCTCGCAAATGGCTACACGGTATCCTTTTTCAATCAGCCGTGTAATATAGGTATCTACCGCATGGTAGGGAACGCCGCACATGGGAGCACGTTCAGGCAGACCGCAGTCGCGCCCGGTAAGGGTTAATTCCAGCTCACGGCTGGCTGTCAGCGCGTCATCAAAAAACATCTCGTAAAAATCGCCGAGACGGTAAAACAGCAGTTCATCCGGATGCTGCTCCTTGACGGTCAGGTACTGCTGCATCATGGGAGTTACGCTGCCGATGGGAGGCCTTGCCATATACGATCACTCCTTCCGCTTGAATTTCGAGTATGTTTTATGCTTCGTGGTTGCAGCCGGCGCAGCGCGAACAGTCGCCGCTGCACGCGGCGGTTTCGGCATCGGGGAACATAACGGCCTGGAGCACCTCGTTTACGGCAGCCATCATGGCGTTGAATTCACCCCGCGCATCCATAATGCGCTTGTAGGCAGGCAGCTGCCGCATTTTTTCGTTTTCTTCATCGATTTCGCGGGTCAGTGAGCCGATCAGATCAAAGTCCTTCTGATCCTTCATCGTTTCGTTTTCAAGCTTTTGACGCTTTTCAATAAAAGCGGCCACGCAGGCGGAAAGCTCGGGATCCTTCTCGCCCGCATCCTCCGCTGCACGCAGTTCGGCGTATTCATTGCTTTGAGACAGCAGCTTTGCCAGTTCTTCGGCTTTTTCATAGACGGTATAATGCAGCTTGAACATGATCAATCCTCCGTAATTTTTTCCCCGCGCAGGGTATTGCTGCCGGTGCCGGTGATACGCACAGACACCATTTTGCCGATATCCTCGGGAGCGCCGTTAAAGTTTACGTTAATGTTGCGGCCGGACTTGCCGGTCAGCTGATTTTCACGGCGGCGGGAAAGGCCTTCAACCAATACCTGCGCGCATTCGCCGCGCATGGAGGAAAGGACTTCGCCCGTGATTTTTTCCTGCAGCGCAATCAGGCGTTCGATGCGTTCGGATGCCACCTGTGGAGCAATACGCCCGGGCATTTCCGCCGCACGCGTGCCTTTGCGCGGGCTGTAAATGAAGGTGTAGGCACTGTCATAGCGCACTTCCTCCACCAAGGACATGGTATCCTGAAACTCTTCTTCCGTTTCACCGGGGAAAGCGACGATCAAATCGGTGGTCAGGCCGATATTCGGAACGGCTGCCCGCAGCTTTTGAACCTTTTCCAGATATTGCTCTCTGGTGTAGCGGCGGTTCATGGCCTGAAGAATGCGGTTTGATCCCGCCTGTACCGGCAGATGCAGATGCGGCGCAAGGACGGGATTGTGCGCCATCTCATCAATCAGTGCATCGGACAGATCCTTGGGATGGGAGGTCATAAAGCGGATGCGCTCAATGCCGGTTTGACTGACACGGTGCAGAAGCCGGGCAAAGGAAATTCCTTCGTCGCTGTCAAGACCGTAGCTGTTTACATTCTGCCCGATCAGCATGATTTCCTTGACGCCGGACTTTACCAGTTCATCCGCCTCACGCACGATATCATCCGCCCTGCGGGAGCGTTCGCGGCCGCGCACATAGGGGACAATGCAGTAGGAGCAGAAATTGTTGCAGCCGTACATGACCGTGATGTAGGCTTTAATGCTGCTTTCCCTGCGGATCGGCAACCCTTCGGCAAGGGTGCTGGCTTCGCTTTCCACGCGAATGATGCGCTCGTGTGAGGAAACAGCCTCCCAAAGATATTCAGGCAGGCGGTACAGATTGCCCGTTCCGAAGGCAACATCGATGAAGGGGTATTGCTTTAGCAGTTTCTGCGCCATTTCCTGTTGCTGAATCATGCAGCCGCACACACCGATAAGCATGTCCGGACGCTCTTTCTTGATTTCTTTCAGCCACGTTACGTTACCAAGGGCTTTTCGCTCGGCGTTATCCCGAATACAGCAGGTATTGTGCAGCACAAAATCGGCGGCAGTGCGCTCGGCAGCGGGTTCCAGCCCCATTTCTTCCAGCATGCCGGCCAATTTCTCGCTGTCATGCGCATTCATCTGGCAGCCGTAGGTAACGATATAGTAGGTTTTCGGACGGTCGGGGTGGCAGCGTACGCGGCAGGCAAAGTCGCGCTGACGCTGCAGTTCCTCCTCCGAGATGCGAATGGTTTCCTCACGCATCGGGCGTTTCCTCCTCAGGCAAATCCATGCATCCTGTTCCCATGCAATGAGGACAGGGAATATCGGGCAGTTCGGATAGGGGAGACTGAACACGGCGGCGAGTCAATTCCATGATGCCAAGCGGCGTAATATCGATGACTTCCGCCTTTACGGGATCCTGCCGCAGCTGCTCACGCATGGTATCTGTCAGCCGCCGGCGGGCTTCCTCACTGTCCATATCGATAAAATCAATCAGAATCATTCCGCCGATGCCAAGCAGACGCAAAAGCCGCGCGATTTCAACGGCAGCTTCATGGTTGATGCGTTCGGCAGTCTGCTCAATGCCTTTGCCGCCCTTTGCCATGGCGCTGTTTACGTCAATCACCGTCATGGCTTCGCAGCGATCAACCACCAGCGAGGCACCGCTTTTCAGCAGCTGTGTGCGGCGGCGGGATTTTTCCAGCTTATGATCCACGGCATGGATCATAAACGGATGCTCTACCGTGTGGGCGGGACAGGGTAAATGATCGGGCAGCAGTTCCGGTGCATTGGTCAGGATGCTTTCCAGGGCAGTACCTTCTTCCCGCAGCAGCTGAGACAGCATGCTTTCCCCGTCCCAGAGCAGCGCGGGATTGGATGTGTGCAGCCGTATGGACTCAAGGGCCTGCCAACGCGCAGTCAGATCGGAGAGCTCGGCCTTTAAGACATCTGTATCCGTCTCCTGCGCCGCGGAACGCATGACAAGTCCCATGCCGCGGGGCTTGATGGCACGCCCTGTTTCCCGCAGAGACCGACGGATGGCGGCATCTTCAACGCGGCTGGATACGCCAAGCGAATCACTGCAGGGGAGAAGAATCAAATGCTCTCCGTCTATGGCAATATCACGCGTCATAAACGCTTTTTTTGCATTGGTGGGGGGACGTTTTACCTGTACGAGCACACGCTCGCCGGATGCCGGCGCACGCTGACCGGACGGAATCGGGAGAAAGCCGAATTCGCTTCCCGGTAGACGCACAAAAACCGCGCCTACGCCTTTGACGGCGCGATCCACCACGGACAGGTAAATCTGCCCTTCGTGAATGGCGGCGGCATCCTGCTGGGAACGGTAGGCATACAGCTTGCCGTCGCGCATGACGGCAGCGCGCAACCCCGCATCCTCCTTTTGCAGAAGCAGGATACTCATAGCGTTTCAAGCGGTGCAAAGTTGTCACCGTACAGCTGCGTGCGCGCAACCAGCGTGCGCGGCTTTTCCGGCAAGCCGGCATAATCGGAGAGCGCCTGCATCAGAAGATCGGGTTTGCATGTGGCGGACTCACACAGGGAAAGCACCGCCCGCAGATGGCCGTCGCGGGTTACCAGCAGGTTGAAAATCATCGGGCGAATATCGCAGGGAGCTTCGCCTTTCTTGGTTTTGCGCGTTGCGATGATCTCCTGTCGGCCAAAGAAACCCGGAACGGCAGCTCGGATTATACCGGCGTTTTCAAGCAATTCAATGTCAAATTCCGCCGCGCGCAGCAGCGCCATGGGGGCAGGATGCTGATCTTCCACCATACGCACGGACAGGCAGGGCAGCTCGGGCGGAAGCGCGGCACTGAGACGGTTGTACACCTCGTCTGCCGTAATGTCGCCATGCAGCGGAACTTCCAGTACCTCCCGCAGGCCATACATGCCTACGGAGAGGGGCGCTGCAAAGGTAAGCTGAAGATGCGGGTTAAAGCCTTGCGAAAAGCAAATGGGAAGGTCACTTTTGCGCAGCGCGCGCTGCATGGCGCGCATCAGATCAAGATGCCCAATGTGACGCAGACGCTGCTTTTTTTCAAAGACGATCCAGGCCTTCATCGATCTACGCACACTCCTTCAAAACGTTTCAATCCGCAGCCTTGGCAGCCCTTGCGGCAGTCCGGGGTGATTTCTCCGCGCTGGGCACGCTGCCATTCCCGCCACAGGAAGGCACGGGTAACACCGGCATCGATAAAGTCCCACGGCAGCAGCTCGTTTTCTCCGCGGCCACGGTTGGCGTAAAAGGCGGGATCCAGTTCACATTCATTAAATGCCTTCAGCCAGGCGTCGTAATTGAAAAATTCATTCCAGCTGTCCATACGGCAGCCGTTTTTCCATGCGGCATAGAGCACACGGCCCATTCGACGGTCTCCGCGGGCAAAACAGGCTTCCAGCATGCTGAGCTCTGATTCATGATAATTGAAGTTTACGCCCTTTACATTGTGCAGAATGCCGCGGAGCTTGGCCTGCTTTTCGACAATCTGATCATGCGTATCCTGACCGAACCATTGGAAAGGCGTAAAAGGCTTGGGCACAAAGGTAGACGCGCTGCAGGTGACGCGCAGACCACGGGCGCGAATGTTTTTTGGCACAGAGAAATAGGCGCTGATGACATCCTGCGCAAGATGTCCGATGCCTTCCAGATCCTCGTCCGTTTCGGTGGGAAGGCCGATCATAAAATAAAGCTTGACCGTGCTCCAGCCGCTTTCAAACGCGTCGGTTACGGCGCGAACCAGATCGTCCTCCGTAACCCCCTTATTGATGACATCACGCAGCCGCTGTGTGCCGGCTTCAGGGGCAAGGGTCAGACCGGATTTGCGTATTTTCTGCGCCTCCTCCAGGGAGGGCTTGATAATACTGTCCAGACGCAGGGATGGCAGGGATACGCTTACCTTTTTGTCCGCGTAGCGCTCTGTCAGGGCACAAACCAGTTCCGTCAGGTGCGTATAATCTCCGCTGGATAGGGAGGACAGGGAGATTTCCTCATAGCCTGTGCTGCGTTCCAGAGAGTCAGCCTGCCGCAGAAGCGTTTCCACAGAGCGCTCACGAACGGGACGATAGAGCATGCCTGCCTGGCAGAAACGGCAGCCGCGGGTGCAGCCGCGCATGATTTCAAGGGTAATTCTGTCAAATACTGCCTCGGTATACGGGACAACAAAGGACTCCGGATAGACGGCCTTATCCAGATCAAGCACGACACGGCGGCGGACACGCGCCGGGGCGGCAGGATCAATGGGCATAAAGGAAGCAAGCGTGCCGTCATCATGGTAGGTTTCCCGGTAGAAGGCAGGCACGTATATGCCATCCAGCTTTGCCAGACGGCGCAGAGTATCGGTGCGGCTGAGCCCTTCTGCTTTGCAGGCGCGGATGCATTCGATAAACTCTACCATCAGCTCCTCGCCGTCACCGATCTGGAAAACATCGATAAAAGGCGCAAGCGGCTCCGGATTGTAAGCGCAGGGACCGCCTGCGACCACCAGAGGTTCATCCTCCGTGCGATCCTTGGAAAACACGGAAATGTCCGCCAAATCCAGCATTTCCAGAATGTTGGTGTAGCTCATCTCATACTGCAGGGTAAAGCCCACAATATCAAACTGACGAAGAGGCGTGCGGGATTCGATGGAGAAAAGGGGCAGATTCTCGCGGCGCATGCCGTCTGCCATATCGGGCCAGGGCATAAACACACGCTCGCACAGGGCCCATGGGCGACGGTTGATGATATCATACAGAATCTTGATTCCCAGGTGGGACATGCCTACCTCATAGGAATCCGGAAAGCAGAAAGCAAATGTAACATCAACATCGGAAAACGGCTTGTATACCGCATTCATTTCGCCGCCTGTATAGCGGGCAGGCTTAAGCACGGTGTCCAGCAGTTTTTCCAGACGTTCCGAAGAAAATTCCTTCACAGCGCTTCCTCCAAGCACATTACTTCAGTTTATTATAATACCATAAATCCCTTTTTTTGTCTATGAAACGAAACGGCGAAATTTGCCCGAGTGCTGACTTTCTCTGCTTTGCGCAGAGGTGCATAGATTTGCAGTCAAGGATAACAAAAACCCGCGCAGGAGGAGATTGAATCTCCCGACCTGAGCGGGTTGTCATCAGATTGTGTAATCAGGGACGCAGTTTACTGCTCAACGGGGTAAATGCAGACCTGCTTCTTGTCACGGCCGAGACGCTCGAAACGAACGATGCCGCTGGCCTTGGCAAACAGGGTGTCATCCTTGCCGATGCCTACATTGAGGCCGGGATGGATGTGGGTGCCGCGCTGGCGAACAAGAATGTTGCCGGCCAGTACAAACTGACCATCCGCACGCTTGGGTCCAAGACGCTTGCTTTCGCTGTCACGGCCGTTGCGGGTGGAGCCCATACCTTTTTTATGAGCGAACAACTGAAGATTAAGTTTCATCATGATGGTATTTCCTCCGTTCTGACTTCACCGCATGGTGATGTGAATGTACTTTGGATAGGATAAAGCAATGTCACGTATTCCCTGTTCAAAGGTTCGCAGGATCACCTGAGCGTCGTGCTGACCGATACAATCGGCAGGAAGCGAAAGCTTCATGAAGCCATCCTGAATCGAGAGCTGCGGCTTAACGCCGGCTACGGCTTCCAAGGCATTTGCGCAGGTGGTGGACAGGACGGATACGGCCGCACAGACAATGTCACTTCCGGCCGGAGCATATCCGGCGTGGCCAGAGCACTCAAAACCGCGCAGCAGGCCGTCCGACGATTGATACAGGGTAATGTTGGTCATCAGCCGTTGATCGCGGTGATTTCCACCTTGGTAAAGGGCTGGCGATGACCGGCCTTGCGGCGATAGTTCTTCTTGCTCTTGTACTTGAGCACGACGATCTTCTGGCTCTTGCCCTGCTGCAGTACTTTACCGATAACGGAAGCACCGGCAACCACGGGATTGCCAACTTCAACGGTCTCACCGCCCAGCATCAGCACGGGGAAGGTGACTTCGTCGTTCACTTCGTTGTTCAGCTTTTCCACATAGATGACGTCTCCCTGAGAGACACGGTACTGTTTGCCGCCGGTAGCAATAATCGCATACATTCTGGCAGCACCTCCTCATATAGAACTCGCCGGGAACCTAAGCATATTTCAGCCATGAGGCAGCGCAGACGCGCATTTACAAGCCCCTCCCGAGCGGCTTACCCACATAATATACCACAGACGGCGTTCTGTGTCAATATAAACTTGAAATGAACACGGCAATGGCACCTTTGCTTTTAACACATTGTTTACCGATCATTCTTGCTTTTGTGTTGATGCACCTTCGATTAGCTGGTATAATGATGTTGTTTCAGGAAGCTATCTTGCCTTTATTTGAAAGGAGGGTATCCAAGTGAAAGTTTTGCTGCTCAGCTGCAATACGGGAGAAGGACACCACAGCGCGGCACTTGCAATGCAGGAGGCATTTCTTGCACAGGGAGCACAGGCAGAACTTGCCGATCCGCTCGGCTTTGCCAGCGAACCTGTGCGCAAAAATGCCACGGAGCTGTATAACTCCATGATCCGAAACACGCCCAAGGCCTTCGGCGTAGTCTATCGTGTGGGGGAGGCCGTATCATCCATTACCGAACATTCTCCGGTTTATGCGGCAAACTCGCTTTATGCCGAGAATTTGCTCGGGTACATTTGCGATAATCACTTTGACGCGGTTGTTAATACCCATCTGTACGGCATGGAGGCATGCACAGCGCTGCGCCATCGCCGGCAGCTTCAAATCCCGGCTTACGGCATACTGACCGATTATACGCTCATCCCATTTTTCCGTGAAACCCGCTTGGACGGCTATTTTATCCCGCACAAGGGGCTGATACCGCAGCTTTCTCAAGCCGGCATGGATGTATCACTCTGCTATCCGATGGGTATTCCGGTTTCGCCGCGCTTTGCACAGCATGTGCCGCAAAAACAGGCGCGTGAACAGCTTTCGCTGCCGGATGACAAAAGAATATACCTGATCATGACCGGCGGCGTAGGATGCGGCAATATTGCCGCTTTGTGCGATGGACTGATTGCGGATGATCCCTCTGACTTTCGCGCGCTGGTGCTGACGGGCAAAAACGAAAAGCTGCTGAAAGACCTATCTGCCCGCTATGAGGGCGATCCCCACGTCCGGGCCTTGCCCTTTACAAGGGAAGTCAATCTGCTGATGAATGCAGCAGATGTGCTGATCACAAAGCCCGGCGGGCTGTCAAGCACGGAAGCTGCGGCAGCCTGCGTTCCGCTGATTCATCTGATTACCATCCCGGGATGTGAGGAGAAAAATGCGGCTTTCTTTGAAAAACAGGGAATGTCCCGCAAGACGACATCCCTTCGCGAGGCTGCTGCCATGGCCGCGGCTTTGGCGAATGATCCCGTCGCTTGTGAGACAATGCGCATGCAGCAGGCGGAGCAGATCAATGCAAATGCAGCGGAAGATATTGCACATTTTGTACTGTCCAAGGGTGCGTAAAAATACGATAAACAAGAAGGGGACTGCTCATAGTGAGCTGCCCCCCTTTTTGCGTGTAATTCATCATTCGTCCAATATTTGCGACTGCATTTTCAGATAATCTTCGCGGGTGATCAGGGTGCGGCGCGGTTTAGGCCCTTCATCCTGCGATACGATGCCCATATTGGCCATGGTATCTATCAACTTGCCTGCGCGGGAATGCCCCAGCCCCAGTCTGCGGCGCAGCATGCTGATGCTCATTTGCCCGCTTTCCACTGCCATGGCTATTGCCCGCTGCAGCAGCTCGTTCTCGGTATCCTCCTGAATCTCGGGCTCATCTGCATGCGCATTCTTGCCGACGGGTGGCTTTTCGGCCTCGGCAGCGGCGCGTTCCATGTGCTCGTCAATGCGCTCATCATAAAGAGCTTCATTATGCTGCTTAATATAATCGGCAATTTCGGATACCTCATTATCCGAAACAAAGCAGCCTTGAACGCGGATCGGACGGAACTCGCTGCGCGGAAAGTAGAGCATATCGCCCTTGCCAAGCAGTTTTTCCGCGCCGACGGAATCGATGATGGTGCGGCTGTCTACGTTATTGGCCACAGCAAAGGCAATGCGGCTTGGGATGTTTGCCTTGATAACGCCCGTTATGACATCCACGGAAGGACGCTGGGTGGCGATAATCATGTAAATGCCTGCAGCGCGCGCCAGGGCAGCCAGACGCTGAATCGATTCTTCCACGCTCTTGCGGCACTGCACCATCAGGTCACTGAATTCATCGATAATCGCCACAATATCCGGCATTTTGTCATTATCGTTCTTCATTTTCTTGTTATAGCCCGAAATATTGCGTACGCCGATCTGCTGAAATTTACGGTAGCGGTCACCCATCTCCTGCACCAGCCAATCCAGCGCTGCAGCAGCTTTCTTGGGATCGGAAACCACCTCGGTCAGCAAGTGGGGGATACCGTTGTAGGGCTGGAGCTCAACCAGCTTGGGGTCAATCATGATCATGCGCACCTGCTGGGGAGTAGCACGGTACAGGATGCTTTGAATGATGGCATTAATGCAGACGGATTTACCGCTGCCGGTAGCGCCTGCAATCAGCATATGCGGCATATCTGACAGCTCGCAGATAATGGGCGTACCGGTGATATCCTTGCCGATGGCAACCGCGGTGGGCGATGTATTGGCACGCATGGCGGGACTGTCCAAAACTTCCTTCAGGGTGACCATGCTGACCTTTTGGTTGGGAACCTCAATGCCCACAAGGGAAGTTCCGGGAATGGGAATTTCAATGCGCAGGCCGACAGCCTTCATGGTCATGGCAAGATTGTTGGAAATGGTGTTGAGACGGTTGACATTGATTCCGTCGGCAAGGCGCAGGGCAAAGCGGGTGATTGCGGGTCCGTGCACCACATATTCCACTTTGGCTTCGATATTGAAGGAAGCCAAGGTATGCTCCAGCAGCTCGGCGCGGCTGTTGTCTTCCAAGGAAGTGTCGGTCAGCTGACGTTTTGGCTCCTGCATCAGCGAAAGCGGCGGGAAGGTATACTGCCCGGTGACAGGGCGAATCGGTTCTGCCGTGTGCTTTGCCGCAAGTGGATCTTCTTTTGAAGTATTTTGCGCATAGGGCGTAATGGGGATGTGCTCCCCCGTCAATTCCACAGCAGGCGCGGTGTGCACCTGCTCTGCCTTTCCGGAGACGGTGATGCGGGACTTTCCGCCGGACGGCTCTGCTGCGATAGAAGCGGCTTTTGCGCCATCTCCACGGCTTGTCTGCTGCGGCTGCACGGCATCATCAATGGGCGGAATATCCTCGTTATTTTCGTACCATGGCAGATCTGCGGGAGCGGGCTGATCGGAGGCTGCGGTTTGACCCTGCGGCGTTTCTTCAATGCTGCTCTGATCAAAAAAGCTGCCGGGGAATTGCTCAGAATGCGTGTCTTCCGCCTGCGCGGCAGGATGGGCGATTTCCTGAATGCTGTTAGCGGATTGTGCCGCTGCTTCACTTTGCTGCTTTTCGGCGGCACGCTGACGGCGTGTTTTGCGAACGGGGGCGGCTGGAGCTGCGGCATAATCATCCCCGACCGGAATATGTTCTTCATACAGCACACCGGACTCGACGGGGACAAAGCCGCGCTGCGTCATGGGATCGGGCTGCGGCGGAATGCTTTCCGCTGCATTCGGATCTTCCGGCACCAGATAGCTTGGCTCTGTATCGCTCTGAACGCTGGTAGAGGTAGTGTAGTTTACCGTTTGACGGGGGATCAGCGGTTCCATCGGATACTGGCGAGGCTGCTGAGGGACAGTCTGATAAGGATCGTTTTGCGGCGGCAGATCCTGCTCTGCCAGTGCTTGCTCCTGCTGCTGACGCCGATAGCGGCGGTCACTGAGGGAGGTAATCAGCTCCGCGGGATTAAGGCGGAGCAGAACAAGCAGCAACACAAGCTCAATCATGATCAAAAGCGTAGCGCCGCCCACCGTGTTAAACACGCAATAGACAGGATAGGCAACAAGCATGCCAAGCAGCCCGCCGCCGGCCAGCTGGCCGCCGTTGAATCCACGCAGGTTATATGCCCCGGTAAGGTATGCCCCAAAGGACGTGTTGTCAATCAAACCCAGCACATTCTTGTTGTTGTTGGCAATATAATTCATCAGCGTATTGCCACGGCTGGATACACTGGTTACCAGCGTCAGGATGCCCAGCAGCCCAAGATACATGCATAAAAGCAGCAAATAAGCCCGCGGCGATACATGCCTGCGCGCGGATACGCACAGCATTGCTCCGCCAACAAGGGCAAATACGGGCAGCAGCGGGCACAGCACACCCGCTAAGCCGTTGGCGGTATCACGAAAAAGCCGAAGCGTATTCCATGAGGATACCGTATCCATTACCATGGCAAAAGCCCAGCCCAATCCGATTGCAAGCAAAATGCAGCCGATGGCCAAACGAATCGGACCACCGCGATCGGTTGTCAAAATTTGTGCATTTTTAGCTTTTGCCTGTGCCACGTATGTTTACTCCCTTCCGCTGAGATCATGAAAACCTTTTATCGGGATATTTCGGCAGCATAGAGCAGCTGCGTATCTCCGTCAAAATACAAGGTCAAGGTAAATTCACCGCAGATATACTGCAGCCCCGTGCCGGCAGACAAACGGTTGTACGCTGCGGTTTCAGCGCCGATTTCAAGTGTGCGCTGTGCTTCACCCAGCAAATCGACTGCGTCCTGCTGCACTGCCTGTCCGGTTATCAACCCGCCAAGACAGATTTTGGTCGCTCTGACGGCACTGACCAAGGCAGAGTCGTCATCCTCGGCACCCTGCGGAGCCAGCACGGAGATGCCGTAGAAAATGGGAGATTCCAGCTCATAGATTTCGCCGTTTTCGACATAATCGGGGTCGGTCAGCGTTCCGTATTCGGCCAAAGCCGCATGCAGCAAGCTCCCGACACGCAATTCTTCCACTCCGTACAGGCAGCCTTTGGCAGCTGCATCCAGCACATGCTGAGCCAGCTGGGCCGAGGTCATGCCGTCCTGCGGCGATATGCCGTCCGGAAGCAAGTCGGAAAGCTGATCATAGCGGATCAGCACTGCGCCGCTGTTGCCCGAAAAGAAACAAAAGCGATCAGCGGAATAATGAATGACCATGCCGCGCTTGTTAAAACAAACACAGTCCAGCGGAACGGGCAGCAGGTCATTTGCATCCAGGTAGGTATTCAGCTGCTCCTGATATTCCTCGACATAGGATGTCAAGGCTGTCTCCAATGCATCGGTTCGCGGGATCAAGGATTCCAAGGACAGCACCTTGCCGGTATCCGAGTTGATCAGGACCGTACACACTTGCTGGCCGTAGCGGCCGTATCGAATTTTTCCGGAGGCGGTCAAACAGATGCTTTCCGCATGGGTGCCATTCGAAAGCGTAAACGCATAGCGCTGCGTTTCCAGCGTGACATCCTCATCCACGGCGCAAAGACGTTCGGATTGTTCCGCAATCCATTGATCCGCATAGTTTGTGCTTTCGGCCTGCGACTGAAGGCATGGCGCTGCGATGATCAGCAAAGAGAGAAAAAACAGCAGCATCTTTTTCATGCGTTTACACCTCCGTTTCTGCTTTTATTGTACTCCAAACGGCTTTTGCCTGTCAAACACTGTGCGATCTTTTACAATTTTTGCGTGAAGTCACACAGGCAATCCGCAATGTAATCCAAATTTTTCTGATCTGTGTGTGTGTCACGCTTTGTGTGTATATCCGTGGTATAAAATCCGATTCCTTTTTTGACGCGGCAAGCCACAATGGCGGTGCCGCAGCGGAAGGAACGCTGATCCGAATTGTATACACTCCCGGTGATACCGTAGCAATGCGGCTGAAAACCGTTCTTGGGCACAAAGCTTTGCTCCAGCAAGGTGTATTCCGCCTTTGCCCTTGCGTAATTCTTGCCGATTACGATAATATGCTCGCCTATGCCCACGCAGTCCATATTGATCAGCAGCGTTTGCTTTTTTATGATTGGATTGGCGGCAGCAAAGGCACGCGAACCAAGGCAGCCTTTTTCCTCGTTGTCAAACAGGATAAAAGCGGCTTTGCTGCGCTGATCCTGCGGCAGACGCGCCATCAGCTCAAAAACTGCGGCAACGCCCGACGTATTGTCGTTGACGTTATGAGGATTGGCAGGACCGGCAATCATTAGATAGAGCAGAATGTAGTAGACTGCCAATCCCGCAATCAGAGAAAGACTTTGGTTACGTGCAAGCAGCTGCACGGCGATTGTGGTCAGGGCGGCAATTAGCAGCAGAACCAAAACAATTGCAGCCTGATATAATGCGAACAGGGGAATGCTGCGCGGGGTAACCAAATTGGGAAGCGGCATTTTCGCAGGAGTGTCGTAATGCGCTGTGTAGATTACCTGCGCCTGCGTTGGGCTGCCGAAAACAACGTTGCAGTGACGCCCGCGCGAAAGCTCATCCACCCGTGCGGGGTAGCCTAAAGACCGTCCCTTTGCCATTGCCCATTTGCGAAATTTTTCTTTTTCTTCATCACGCTTTCTGATAGGAAAGCTTTCCGTGATTTCCTGCAAGTAGCTCATCCAAAACACCTCCCGGCTTTTAAGGACGCCCGATCATTTGTCAAGGCAGGGTTATCATACGCCTTATCTGCGTATTTTGTCCAGTAAAAAGTACTGAAACTGAAGGATTTGGTGCATCAGCAATCGGTTGAACGTACGCTGACCTCCCCGGCACTGATGGTGATGCGGCCGTCCGCCGTATCAACGATCAGGCCGCCGTCATCATCCACATTGACGGCATACCCCGTATGAGCAGCACCATTCTGCTG
>CAVFPH010000001.1:0-119454 GCA_963624325.1 bacterium | reverse complement strand
GCGACATTGCTGGCACTGGTGCTGATGCTCTGCGCGGGGAGCGCGATGGCGGCAACGGGCTATTGCGGCGACTGCAATTCTGAACAAGACGGCGAATACCATAGCTTGGACGATGATCTCCATTCCTTTAGATGCTCCTCTTGCGGGGAACATACTTATTCCTCCCACAGCTTTGAAGAGAATGCTGCCGGCGAATATTTGGACTCTGAGGCCACCTGCACGAGCCCAGCAAAATACTGCAAAAGCTGCCCTCTTTGCGGCGGTAGTTCGTCGGAAACCTTTGAATACGGCCAACCGCTGGGGCACGAGTTCTTCAAGGATTACCAGTACAACATGAACGCCACCTGTACGGAGGATGGCACCGAAACCGCCAAATGCGTGCGCTTCGGCCAGGGCGGCTGCAAAGCCGCCGTCACGCGATACAAGGAAGGCACGAAGCTGGGGCACGATTACAAGATTACGGGCGTTGTAAACGGCTGCGAAATTTACACCTGTACGCGCTGCGGCAAAACAAACCCCTATCACTGCTTCGGTGAGTGGACCTGCACGGACGACGGCGCGCAGACGGCGCCTTGCCTGATTGAGGGCTGCGGCTATGTCGCCAAGGTCGCCTGCTCCTTCCTGCGCTATTCGTTCGATGGCGAAACCATCACCCTTTGCCCCGTGTGCGGCGCGATCTCGCGCGGCGAACGGCTGGAGCTGGTCGAAGAGGCTAAAGCCGAGGCGGATGTGCTCCCCAAGGGCGAGCTGGTGCTCCGAAGGAATGCTGAGTTCATGAGCATCGGCTTTGAGTACGCCGGCAAGCTGACCCAGCCCACCAAGCCCGTAACCATTACACTGCCCGCCGAAGCGCTGGACGGCTATACGCTGAGCATTCTCAATGTGGACGGCACGGAGACGGCATTGGAGACCACCACGGACGGCGAAACCATACAGTTCACCATTGATTTCAGCGCAGAGAAAGCGGTATTGATTCATTTGACGACAGCAGAATAACAGCCCATCCCTTTGAAGAGAGCGAGTCTCTCCGGTACTTTCAGGACTTTTACGGCGGTTGGCTTCGGCTGACCGCCTTTTTTCGGTTTTGGGGTGTCCAAATGTTCCGTCTTTTGTCCCAAGAGCAGTGGTGGACATTTTGCGAGGTGATTTTGGGACAGGGATGTCCACATTTCCACCTCTCGTGTCCGAATAGGAAAGTGAAAACACTGATCTGGAGGACGCTTATGAAAGTAACTGAACGCGATGAAATCAACCGGCTTCGCTCATTAGGCTATGGACATATCAAAATTGCGCAGCAGCTGGGGCTTTCCGAAAATTCCGTGAAGTCCTTCTGCCGGAGGCACCCGCTTCAGACAGCAGAACCACGCCGGCAGGCAAAAGGCACGTGCCCCCAATGCGGAGCGAAAGTGGACAGCAGACGCCGATTCTGCTCAGACGCCTGCCGCACCGCCTGGTGGAACGCTCATCGGGAGCACCCCAACGGGAAAGGACAAGCCGGATTTATCTGTCAGTATTGCACGAAGTCGTTTGCAGGTTACCCTGCACAGAATCCGAAATACTGCTGCCATGCCTGCTATATTGCGGCACGGTATGGGAAAGGGCGTGGCAACCGTGGATGAGCGCATTTTCGACTATGTTGCCGCCATGTCCGCAGCGCGGAAAATGCGGGACAATGGGATTCTGACGGATCAGGAATATCTGATTATTGAGGAAGCCATGCGGGAAAAATACAGTGTTCCGAAGGGCAGCATTTTTCGTGATTTTGACTTGCTTTGTCCGCACTTCAGAGCTATTATGTCACACCGCAAGGAGGTGGCAAAATGCCCTTAACGGTTATAAAAAACGAGGCGATCCCCACGATTGCCAAGCGAGAAAGGGTCGCCGCTTATGCGCGAGTGTCCTGTGGGAAAGACGCGATGCTGCACTCCCTTTCCGCGCAGGTCGGCTATTACAATCAGCTCATCCGGCAAAATCCCGCATGGGAATATGCCGGTGTTTATGTTGATGAAGCCCTCACGGGAACCAAGGATTCCCGTCCGGAGTTTCAGCGGATGCTTGCTGATTGCAAGGCGGGCAAGATCGACCGCATCCTCACAAAGTCCCTTTCACGCTTTGCCCGGAACACCGTCACCGTATTGGAAAGCGTGCGAATGCTGAAAAAGCTCGGCGTGGATGTGTACTTTGAAGAAGGCAACATCCACAGCCTCGGCACGGACAGCGAGCTCATCCTGACGCTGCTGGCATCCTTCGCGCAGGCAGAAAGCCTTTCAGTCAGCGAGAACCAGAAATGGCGTATCCGCAAAGGCTTTGAGCAGGGCGAGGTCCTGTGCTGGCGGTTCATGCTGGGATATCATATTGAGCGCGGAAAAATCGGAATCGACCCGGACGGTGCTGAAATTGTCCAGGATATTTTTCATCGGGCGATTGCCGGGGAAAGCTACGGCTCCATATGCAAACGCCTGAACGCTGAGGGAAAAACTGGCGCTCTTGGAAAGCCCTTCCGCGCCTCCCATATTCGGGACATCCTCACAAATGAGAAATACACAGGGAACGCACTGCTGCAAAAGACCTTCGTCCATGACCATCTGAGTAAAAGGCGCGTTGCCAATAAAGGAGAACTTCCCCAATACTACGCGACGGGAACGCATCCGGCAATCATCGACGAATTGACCTTCAAGGCCGCGCAGGATGTCGTGCGGGAGCGCGCCGAAAGGCGTAAGGCCTGCACTCAGCCCAAGCGGAGCGAGTTTACATTGAAAATCCGCTGCCCCTTTTGCGGCCGGGCATATAAGCGGGTTACCAGCAACGGGACGGTAGGGTGGAACTGCAGTACATATCAGGAAAAAGGCAAGCAGTACTGCCACGGCAAGAAAATCCCGGAAGCTGTGCTGAAAGCATTGACAGCTGACGTTCTTGGGATTCCTTGCTATGAGACAGCTGAGTTTAAAGCGCAGATCGACCACATCGAGGTCCCGGCAGATAACCATCTCACGTTCTTTCTGAAAGATGGCAGCGTGGAAGAAAGAACGTGGGCAGATCGCTCCCGCCGCGAGAGCTGGACGCCTGAAATGAAGGAAAAAGCACGTCAACGCGTGATGAAGCAAAAGAGGTAATTCCTATGGCCGGTAAAGTAACCTGTATTCCCGCCACCAAGAACCGATTCACTGCGTTGCCGGTCACTTCGGTTTCCAAACGCAAGGTAGCCGCCTATGCGCGTGTCTCCACGGACAGCGATGAGCAGTTCACCAGCTATACCGCGCAGATTGACTACTACACCAATTACATCCGGCAGCATCCCGAGTGGGAGTTCGTCAAGGTGTATACGGACGAGGGTATCAGCGGCTTAAACACCCGCCACAGAGACGGCTTCAATGAAATGATTGCCGACGCGCTGGATGGACGCATTGAGTTAATCATTACCAAAAGCGTGAGCCGCTTTGCCCGCAATACGGTGGACAGCCTGACCACCATCCGGCAATTGAAGGATAAAGGCGTGGAATGCTTTTTCGAAAAGGAAAACATCTGGACATTTGATGGCAAGGGCGAGCTGCTCCTGACGATCATGTCGAGCCTTGCTCAGGAGGAGAGCCGCAGCATTTCCGAAAACGTTACATGGGGTGTGCGAAAGCGCTTTGCCGACGGCAAGGTCAGCATGGCTTACGGGCAGTTTCTCGGATATGAAAAAGGACCGGGCGGAACGCCGGTCGTCAATGAAAAGGAAGCGGAAACCGTCCGCTTGATATACCGCTTGTTTCTGGAAGGAAAAACGCCTTACGGAATCAAGGAAGTGCTGGAAGCTGCCGCAATCCCTTCGCCCTCCGGAAAGAGCAAGTGGAGCGTGACAACCATCAACAGTATTTTGAGGAATGAGAAATACAAGGGCGACGCGCTCCTGCAAAAGTCTTTCACGGTGGATTTCCTCACGAAAGCCATGAAGCCGAATCGCGGCGAGCTGCCCAGCTACTATGTCAAGGAAAGCCATCCCGCCATCATTCCGACTGATGAATTCAATATGGTTCAGGTCGAGATTGAACGCCGCTCCCATCAGGGGCGCAGATACAGCGGCAACAGCATCTTTTCATCGAAGCTGTTTTGCGCGGACTGCGGCGGGCTTTACGGAGCGAAGGTCTGGCACTCAAACAGCAAGTACCGCCGTGTGATCTGGCAATGCAACCGTAAATTCAGCAAGACACAAGAGCAGTGCAAGACCCCGCATTTGACCGAGGATACCATTAAGCAAATGTTCCTCAGAGCCTATAACCGGCTGATGAAAAGCCGAAAACAGCTTTTCGAGGACTGCGAGCTGATGAAAACGCTTCTCTCGGACTGCTCTGAGCAGGAGGCGGGCATGGAACAGCTGAAGCGTGAAATTGAGGAAATCGCCGAGATGATCCGGAACCTTATCAGGCAAAATATGCACCAGTCCCAATCGCAGGAAGAATATAATGACAGGTATAATTTTCTCGCGGAGCGCTGCGAAAAGGCAGCGGCCAAACATGACAGGCTGGAAAAAGAAGCGGAACGGCGTAAAAGCAAGGCGCGGCAGATTGCCGTATTCGTCGATCAACTGAAGAATGCGCCGGTGTCTCTGGAGGAATGGGACAGCCAAGTATGGTCACTTCTGCTGGAGAAGGGAATCGTACATCGGGACGGCAGCATCACGTTCGAGTTCAGAAATGGGAAAGAAATCAAGGTCGAGGCCACATGAGCCCCGGCTTTTTTCATGCCGTTTTGCACTCTGAAATGCCCCGTTTCAGAGTGCACCCGTTTTTGCACCCCCCACCGTTTTCGTTTCAGAGTGCAAGCGAAAACGCCCATTCTGAAACGACAGCGGTGCAAATTTCCCCGCACTCTGAAATTCTCCCAAGCATGAGAAAACCCGAAAAGCCCCGTAAAATAAGGACTTTTCGGGTAAAAAAAAGAACGCAGACATTGTATCAATATCTGTGTCCTGATATGGCGGAGAAGGAGAGATTCGAACTCTCGAGACGCTTTTGACGCCTACGCGATTTCCAGTCGCGCGCCCTCGACCAAACTAGGCGACTTCTCCAGCTACTCGCAATGCCGCGCACACAGGAGCTTTCATGCCCCGCGCCACATCGCGTATATCTTTATATCACAATTCAGGCATAAAGTCAATGGCTTTTTTAAATTTACGGCAAATTTCTCGGATCTAATGCAGCTGCAGCTGCTTTTGCTTTAGCACTATCTGCAAGAAGGTGCTTTTTCGGCTTGATTCAATTGCCCATGAGAGCAAAAACACCCGATCCGCTTGCTTCGCAGAAAGGCCATCGGATCGGGCGTTTTATGTGTTTTGCCGCTGTCTGCAGCTCGTTCGGAACGTTTTTTATTGATTAAAGATTTCCTTGATTCCATTCACAATTTCATCAAAGGATTCAAATATGCTCTGCCACAGGGTGCTGTCGGCAACAGCTTCTTTAAGCTCTTCGAATTTTTCGATTACGGGCTGCAGCAGGGCGTTCAGATCATTCAGCTTTTGTTGAGCCGCATTCTTCAGTGTGGTAACATTGAGAATCTCCGTATCCTTTTGCGCCAGTTCCGCACTCAGTTTTTCCTTTTCTTCTTGAAGCAGTTTCACTTTTTCATTGAGTGCGGTAATGTCAGCAGCTTTAACCTCGGCATCGGTTTGCGCTGTATTCAGCTGCTCCGTCAAGGCTGTGATCTCAGCCGACTGATCGGCAATTTTCGTCTGCGCAGCCGTCAGCTGCTCTGTTAATTGCGCAATCTCAGCCGTTTTTTCATCCGTTTCCGTCTGCATTGCTGCCAGTTGCGCAGTCAGATTGTCTGCCTCATTCACCTTTTCCGTAAAATCGTTCTGGGCAGCTGTCAGCCGCTCCGAAAGAGAAGTCGCATTCTCTGTTTGCTCCTTGGTTTCCGCCTTAGCAGCCTCCAAATCGGCAGTCAAGCTGCTGTTGCGCATGTACAGAACGCCGGACAGTGCCAAAGCAGCCACCATAACAATACTTAGAATAACGCATAATTTTTTCATTGTCTGTTTTACTCCTTCGACATCTGTTCCTTCGTCTTTTTTGAAATGTCGATTATTTTTGTGCGTCCAAAAGGCGCTGCCAGCCATCGGGATCTTCTCCGATAACAACGCGCTGGCCATCCCGTACAATCGGTGTACGCATGAATTCCGGTTTTTCAAGCAAGTAGCCTAAGATAACTTCTTCCTGGTCCGTATGGGCAACCGGATGAGACAGCACGGCTGTGGCAGTGCGATCCACAAGCTGATAGGCCCCGCCTGCGGCACGGGCAAACAGCTGAAGCTCCCGCATACCCAATTTGTGTTTTTTCAGGTCCACTGCCTGAACCTGTACGCGGCGTTCCTTAAAGAACCGTTCGGCCTTTTGCACCGCAAAATTCTTTTTTGAGCTGTATAGTTGCAAACTCATGGCATAAACGCCTTCGTTTCATCTGCCTGGGCGAAAGGCAGATCCAAGCGGTTAGTCCCCTCATCCCACAAGCGCTCCAGTTTATAGAACTGTCGCTGTTCGGGGTGGAAAATATGCACCAGCACCGTGCCATAATCCAGTATCGCCCAGCGACCGTCATTTTGGCCTTCTTTTTTGCGAGGAGCAAGCCCCTCCTCCAGCAGTTTGTCCTCCACGTCATCGCACAATGAGTGCACCTGCTGAGCCGTTCTTCCTGTGCAGATAACCATATAATCGGTAATTACCGTCAGCTTGCTTACATCCAGCACAATCAGATCCAGTGCTTTTTTATCATAGAGCGCCTTCGCAGCGTGAAGAGCCAGAGTACGTTCATCCAACATATTATTCCTCCTTTGCGGCCAAGCTTTGCATGGCCAGTTCTGTCTGGGGGCAAAATGTGTGTCCTTGAGAGAGTACATATTCGCGCGTACGCTGCATGGAAAGCAGCACTGCTGCAGAAAGATCGGTCAGCGAAAGCTCTCGGATCTGCGACAATCCGGGATAATCGCGCCGATTGGGTTCGATGGCATCGGCCAGATAAATAATCTGCTCCAGCGTGGTCATGCCCGGTTTTCCGGTGGTGTGGCAAGCAATGGCCGAAAGAATTTCCGCATCGCGGATTTTCAACTCTCTCTCCGCAATGGCGGCAGCCAAAGGCCCGTGCAGCAGGTTTGCGTCCGCAAGTATATTATTCGGCAAGCACAGCCCATATTCCTGCACCTTATTTTGCATTTCTGCCAGCGAAAGCGGTTTTGCAATGTCATGCAGCATAGCAGCAACCGCGGCAGCCTGCATGCGGTCGCCATACCGATCCGCCAGTGCAATGGCCGTTTGGCGAACTCCCAGTGTGTGCAAAAGGCGTTTTTCGGACATTCCTCTATTTCTCAGGATTGACGTATAGTCGGGCTGATACAAGCCGTTTTCCGCAATCCAGCGAGCAACCGAATGGGAAAGCACGCCGTTTGCATCGTCATATGAACGCAGTCGTGCCGCCGCACCCGCGCTGGATGCTGTAAAGGGCGGAATATCCAGCACACGCAGGTTGGCACCGGGCACCCGCAAGTGTACATCGTACCCGGGGCGCGGGCAAACCCAGAACTCGCATTCACTAAATAGCCGCTCCGCTTCATGCCATTTATGCAGATTGGAAAGCTTATCCGCGCCGATAATCCAGCAAATACGGGCATCCGGATAGCGCCCCCGAAGGATTTGCACCGTATCTGCCGTATAGCAGGGGCCTTCACGCATATCGGCATCGCAGACCGCGATTGATGGCTGATCCTGTGCTGCCAATTCACACATGTGAAAGCGCTGTTCCGCCGAAGCAGATGCTACGGCACGGTGGGCAGGCGCTCGGCACGGGCACAAAAGCACGGAATCGGCGCCTGCAGCCAGTGCTGCCTTCGCCGCATGCATATGCCCTGTGTGGATAGGGTCAAACATTCCGCCCAGCACCGCGACGCACCGCATTGCAAATCCTCCGTTCAGGTTATGATAATATTATATCTCATTTTTTCTGAAATTACAAACAGTAAGCCGCCGGATTGCATCTGAATTCGGTTTTTGAAGCGCTATTGACAGAATGCGTACATTTGCTTTATAATTCGCATTATTGTGCGGCATTAAAAAGCGGTAAAATGCCGGCAATACAATGATGGAAGGGCGTGCGGTTTATGGGCAGTATAGCGGACAGTTTCGGATCAATGGTTTTTTCAAACAGCGTGATGCGGCAGCGTCTGCCCGGTGACGTATACCGTGCGCTCAAGCGTACCGTGCGCGGCGGACATAAGCTGGATCCGGCCGTCGCGGGTGTTGTTGCCGAAGCCATGAAGAACTGGGCGATTGAAAAAGGAGCTACGCATTATACGCACTGGTTCCAGCCCATGACCGGCATTACAGCCGAAAAGCACGAGGCTTTTCTGCGTCCCACCGATGACGGACGTGCCATCATGGAATTTTCCGGCAAGGAGCTGATTCAAGGCGAATCCGATGCCTCCTCTTTCCCGTCCGGAGGCCTTCGCGCAACCTTTGAAGCCCGCGGCTACACGGCATGGGATCCCAACAGCTATGCTTTCATTAAGGACGGCGTACTGTGTATCCCCACCGCGTTCTGCAGCTACGGCGGAGAAGCCTTGGATAAAAAAACGCCGCTTCTGCGCTCGATGGAGGCACTGAATCGTCAGGCCATGCGCATCCTGAAGCTTTTCGGCAATGAAGATGTGAACTGCGTTCGTCCCAGTGTCGGACCCGAGCAGGAGTATTTTCTGATTGATGCCGGAATGCTTGCCAAGCGCCGCGATATTCTGTATACCGGCCGCACGCTCTATGGTGCAAAGCCGCCCAAGGGACAGGAACTGGACGATCATTATTACGGCGTTGTGAAGCCCCGTGTGGCAGCCTTTATGCAGGAGCTGAACAGTGAGCTTTGGAAGCTTGGGGTATCAGCCAAGACGGAGCACAATGAGGTTGCTCCCGCGCAGCATGAGCTGGCACCGATCCATAACATTGTCAACATCGCGGCAGATCATAACCAGCTGACCATGGAAATCATGAAGAAGGTCGCCCAAAAACACGGCATGGTGTGTCTGCTTCACGAAAAGCCTTTTGCCGGTGTAAACGGTTCCGGCAAGCATAACAACTGGTCTTTGGTTACCGATACGGGAATCAACCTGATGGAGCCCGGCGACACTCCCAGCGAAAATGCGCAGTTTTTGCTGTTCTTGTGCGCTGTTCTGCAGGCGATGGATGATTATCAGGAGCTGATGCGGATCACCGTTGCCAGTGCAGGCAACGACTGCCGTCTGGGGGCCAGTGAGGCACCTCCCGCCATCATGAGCATATTCTTGGGGGACGAACTGACGGATATTCTGAAGGCAATTGAAAACGATACACCCATCGGCACCAAGGAAAAAGAACTTCTCCGTGTCGGTGTGCATACGCTGCCGCGCTTCCCTCGCGACACGACGGATCGCAACCGTACCTCCCCATTTGCTTTTACCGGCAATAAATTTGAATTCCGTTCCGTAGGCGCGCCCATGTCCATTTCCGGCTGCAATATTGCGCTGAACACTGCCGTGGCCGAATCGCTTCGCCAATACGCAGATATCCTTGAAAATGCGGAAAACTTTGAGGATACGCTGCACGCGCTGATTCGCAGCATCATTCGTGAGCACAAACGCATCATCTTTAACGGCAACGGCTATGATGACGCATGGATTAAAGAAGCCGCCCGCCGCGGACTCAGCAATTTGCCCACAACTGCCGATTGCCTTCCGTATTTCGTAACCGAAAAGAATGTTAAGCTCTTTGAAACGCACAAGGTCTTTTCTGCGGCGGAGATGCGCTCCCGCTGCGCCATTATGGCAGAAAATTACTGCAAAGTTAATCGTATCGAAGCCGTTACCATGCTTGAAATGGCAGACCGCGATATTCTGCCCGCCGTCAGCGGCTACTGTGAAACGCTTTCCGAGCGTCTCTCGCATCGAAGCGGACGCTATGAGCAGGAAACGCTTCAGCTCTTGTCCAAGCTGCTGGACGATGCCTATGATGCGCGCTGCAGTTTGGAAACTGCGCTTGACCATACTGTCGGCGGTGTGGATGCACATGCTGCGGAATTGTATCGTGATGAGATTCTGCCTGCAATGCGCACCTTGCGCAAGGCCGTAGATGCCATGGAAGTCCGTATGCCTGAAGACGTTTGGCCTTTCCCCTCCTACGGCGAGCTGCTTTTCAGCGTAAAATAATCGCATTCCCGATTCTGCGCACAGCACAGACAAGGTTAGAGGTTTCTTGATGGATATCGGATCAATTTGCAAGGCACAGCGAGTATACTTTGACAAGGGTGAAACCCGCAATATTGATTTCCGCATTGCGCAGCTGAAAAAGCTGCAGGCAGCCCTTCGGGAGCAGGAAGAGGTGCTTTTAAGCGCTTTGAAAGCCGACCTTGGGAAAAGCGGCTTTGAAAGCTACATGTGTGAAATTGGCATGGTGCTGGAGGAACTTGGCTATATGCTGCGCCATATCCGTCGTTTTGCGCGCACAAAGTCGGTTCCGACACCACTATCTCAGGGGATCGCAAAATCATTTGTACTGGCAAAGCCTTACGGCAGTGTACTGATCATGAGTCCGTGGAACTATCCCTTGCTTTTGACGCTTGGCCCATTGGTTGATGCCCTGGCTGCCGGCAACACAGCTGTTGTGAAGCCCAGTGCTTATTCTCCCAATGTCAGTCAGGCGATTGCAAAGCTGTTGGGCAGCTTGTTTCCGCCGGAATATGTCGCCGTAATCGAAGGCGGACGCAATGAGAACGCAGCTTTGCTTGAAGAAAAGTTCGATTATATCTTTTTCACCGGAAGCAAGGCAGTAGGCCGCCTCGTTATGGAAAAAGCAGCGCGGCATCTGACGCCTGTCACGCTGGAATTAGGCGGCAAAAGTCCCTGCATCGTTGACGAAACCGCGAATATTGCCTGGGCCGCGCGGCGCATTGTGTTTGGCAAATTTCTCAACTGCGGCCAAACCTGCGTTGCGCCGGACTATGTGCTGGTGCAGGAAAGTGTACATGATGCTTTAGTCGAAGCAATTAAAAAGGAGATTGCCCTTCAGTTCGGCGAAAATCCGCTGAACAACTCCGACTACGGAAAAATAATTAACGAAAAGCATTTTAACCGTCTTTGCGGGCTGCTGAATGGCGAGCCTTGCGTGTACGGCGGCGAGATGAACTATGAACAGCTGCGCATTGCTCCTGCAGTAATTGATCATGCAGCAATGAATTCCGCCGCCATGCAAGAAGAAATTTTCGGTCCGATCCTGCCTGTGCTGACCATTAAGGATATATCCGATGTGCCAAGCATCGTGGCTCAGCACCCGACGCCCTTGGCACTGTACCTTTTCACCGGCAGCCGAGCCCATGAACGATATATCATGGACAGTATTTCCTTCGGCGGCGGCTGTGTAAACGATACCATCATTCATCTTGCCACCACCCGTATGGGGTTCGGCGGCGTAGGTGAGAGCGGCATGGGCAGCTATCACGGGAAGCGTGGTTTTGACACCTTTACGCACTATACCAGCATTGTTAAGCAAGGCATATGCGGCAATCTGCCCTTCCGTTATCAGCCCTATACCAATTGGAAATTGCGCATTGTCCGCCGTTTCATGCACTGATTCTGTTTAATGGCTGCCTGCTGTTTTAGAAGGCAGCCGTTTATCTTTGCACTGCAGCGCCGTCAGACATGACGGTTTGGATCAGTTTTAATGCACGCCCCATGATTTCGCGCTGTTTTTGGCTCATGCCCTCCGGCGAGGTCTCCGCGCTGCACAGCACGCGGTATTTAAATAAGCCCTCCTCCTTTTGCCCCCAGCAGTAAGTTGGCGTATACCGTACCGAGGAAAAGGCAACCTTGCCATTTTGTGCGTCATAGGATAGGACAATATGCAGCAGCATGCCCGATACCACTTCGCGATTAACGCGGGATGCGCTCAGCAATGTCCCCATCGACCACGCAACCAGGGATGTATGGTTTGAATCCCGCGTGCTCTGCAAATATTCAATCGGCTGCACCGCATCGCTGTGCGCGCCGATAATCAAATCTGCACCGGCATCGCAAAGTACCTGTGCGGTTTTTCTTTGTGCTGAAGTTTGCGCCGTATCGCTTTTCCCGCCCCAGTGCATGGAAACCAGTATAATGTCTGCACCAGCAGCATGTGCCGCAGCTATATCCTGCTGTGCCTGCTGAAGGTCAAACAGCAGGATCATGTTTTCTCGAGTCGCGGCATCAGGCACTGCCTTTTTGCTGTCGGATGACAGTGTATCGGTATAGGCAAGCAGCGCAACGGAAACACCGCGAACCGAAATGAGTGAAAATGTATTTGCGGCAGATGCGTTTTTCAGTCCTATAGGGGTGACGTTGGCCTCTTTTAATGCGGAAAGCATTTCATCAGCACCGTTTTCTCCTGCTGCAAGCGCATTTTCGCTGTTCAGGAGTACATATTGAAATCCTGTCTTTTGCAAAGTATTGGCTGTCAAAGATGCCGCAGAACCATTTGCGGCCGACGTTTTCGGCAGCGCGTGCAGAAGGGCAATCGTTATATCCGCATTTACTTGGCTTCGAATCGCATCGAGCGTTTCATCAAGGCAATACTCATTACTTGCATCATGATATGCTCCGGCAATTATTTCATCGTCAAAGGCAATCTCTCCGCCGATTGTCAATGAAATCATACGGATGTCCGCACTGGTTGGCTGCGGCTGAGCAGCGGGCGGCTGCGTGGATACTGTCTGCGAAGATGTCTGCTGGGCAGATGTCGCATATGCTTGCGTTTTTGCCGTAGCAACGGGCGCAGCAATTGCAGGGGCAGTCAACGGCTGTGTTTCGGTTGCAGATACCATCCCTGCAATGGTTTTTGCCAGCCGCTGTGCATCTGCGCCGATATCCGTGTCGGTATTTCGGATTTCCGCTATCATCCAGCAAGCGCAGCAAAGCACGACTGCCGCAAACAGTATCATGGCAATCGTGCCTGCAGAAATGTGTCTGTGCCGACCGCGCATGGTCTATCAGTCCTCCGCGTTGCGCTCGTAAATCAGGCGAAGTCCGTTCAACGTAAGCAAGCCGTCAATCTTGTCTATCACTTTGGTTTCGGAGGCGATCATTCTTGCCATGCCTCCGGTTGCAACCACGGTAACATCCTCCCGACCGATTTCATGCTTCATTTTGTTTACCAGATATTCAACCTGACCCACATAGCCGTATATCATACCGGCCTGCAGGTTGGTGATGGTATTTCTGCCGATCACGCTCTCCGGCTTAACCAGTTCAAAATTAGGAAGTTTTGATGTGCCGCGAACCAGCGCCTCGCTTGCGATCTTGATGCCCGGGCAAATGCATCCGCCGACAAACGCACCGCGCTCGTCCAGCACACCAAAGGTTGTTGCAGTGCCGAAATCAATGAAAATGCACGGACAGCCGTAGGCTGCCTGCGCGGCAACGGCATTGCAAATGCGGTCGCTTCCCAGGGCACGCGGATTGTCATATTGGATATTGATTCCGGTCTTGATGCCCGGTACAACAAATTTAGGTGCAACGCCGAGATAATCATTGCACATGTGCTCAATGGTAAAGTTAACGGATGGCACCACGCTGGACAGCATGATTCCCGTCACCTGATCTGTGCTCAGTCCTGCGCTGTGAAAAAGGTTTGTGATCAAGGCGCCGTATTCATCGCTTGTGCTGGAGCAATTTGTAGAAAGCCGCCAATACCGCACCATCTCTTTGCCCTTAAACAGAGCCGTTTTTATGTTGGTATTTCCGATATCCATCGTAAGAATCATGTGCATTTCCTCCGTGTTTTACAGCTTTGCCCCGATTTTTGTCTTGCGCAGCGCAAGCACTACGGGCGTAACAATCACCGCCGCTGCAACCGCTTCGCAGCCGCCGCCGATCAGCCCCGTGCCGGTAATCAAGCTGATAATCGTTGCCGAATTCAAGCCATTCATACTGTAAAACAGCAGCATCAATCCAAGATACAACACTGTATTTGTCAGCGAACCGGCAGCGGCGGCAAGCGGCAAAGCCAGCTTTTCGTTTTTGCAAAACAGTTTATAAACGCTCCATGCCGCCGCCGGCACCAGCAGACGAGGCAGGTAGCACATAATCAGTGCGCTGACCGGTGATGCCGCAAACAAGGTAGATGCAAGCATGGAGGGCGATGTCAGTGAACACCCAAGCATACTCAGCGTGCTGGCAGTGCCAAAGCAGAGCCCAAGCAGCATTCCCCACCGCAAGCCAAGCAAAATCGTACCGATAATCACCGGCACACACAAGATTGTCACATTGATAAAGCCAAGCGGAATCAAGCCAAGCGGGGTCATGCCCAAGAGAAATACCAGCGCAGCCAAGAGCGCCGCTGCCGTCATGCGGTAGAGCTTTGTTCTGTTTTTCATGCTGTTTCCGTTCAGGCTCCCTAAAGATGCCTGACGTTCCTTCCTTTGCAGTGTATTGTTCGATCCCTTCCGGGTATCGACAAGGGGATTATATCACTGCAGGAATAGCTTGTCAAAAAAAGCACAGCCTTTGCTTTTGCGCTCAGCTGTGCCTTTGTTTTATTCTTCTGCTTCATCCTCGCGCAGCATTTCCTTCAGCCGAAGGGATGCCGCATATACCGCATTCTTCTTTTCACCTTCCTGCACAAGCCTTCGTCCGGCCTCGCGCAGTTCCATGCCTTGCAGCACCAGATCAAGCAGCCGTGCCTCTATGCAGATGTTTGCAGTCGTTTTCGGCTCCTCGCGCGGAACCGCGCGGAAGTCAATCACGATGCAGTATTCCCCTTTTTCGGTCTTTTCGTTTGCTTCCATCCGCGTCAGAACATCCCCCACCGTGCCGCGCAAGGTAAGCTCATGCAGCTTGCTTATGTCGCAGCTGACGCTCACATAAGCCTGCGGAAGGGTTTCCTTCAGCACACGCATGAAATCCAGCACGCGATAGGGCGATTCATGCACGATCCCCGCCTGAGTTCGCTGAGAAGCAGAGCGAAGCGCGGTTTGAAGATCCTTTTTTTCGCGTGGTAAAAAGCCGAGAAAGGTAAACTCCGTCACATCTATACCCGATACAGACATGGCTGCCGCCATCGCGCTGGGCCCCGGAACCGCAACCACCTCAATACCGGCCTCCGCCGCCTTTCGCACAAGGATCGTGCCCGGATCCGAAATGGCAGGCGTACCCGCATCCGTCACAACCGCTGCATCAATCCCTTCCTCCAGCATTCTGCGCACAATGCTCTCTGCCTTTTCGGTTTCATTATGGCGATGGCAGCTGGTCAGCGGGGTTTCAATGCCGAAGTGCTGAGTCAGTTTCATGGTCATGCGCGTGTCCTCGGCGGCAATGAGGTCAACCTTTTTGAGAACCTCCACCGCGCGGGGACTCATATCCCCCAAATTGCCGATCGGGGTAGCAACTACGTACAGCATATCGGCTCTCCTTACAGCTTCTGCACCACGCGCAGGGTAGCGCTGTGGGCACGGGAATTGCGGCTTAGCTCCTCCTGTGTGGGCTTAATGGCACCGCCGCCCATGACACGTGCAATCGGCACACGTCCGCAGGTACAAATCGGGGCTTGGGGCGGGCAGATGCACGGGTTTTGCATGGTGCGAAAAGCATGCTTTACAATGCGGTCCTCAATGGAATGGAATGTGATTACGCACATTCTGCCGCCCGGCCGAATGCGGGATACCCAGGCATTCAAGGCTTTTTCAAGCGGCGCAATCTCGTCATTCACCGCTATGCGCACAGCCTGAAACGTGCGGCGTGCGGGGTGCCCGTCATCCCTGCGGCGCACTGCTTTGGGAATAGCCGCATCCACGCAGGCAACCAGATCACTCGTGGTCAGGATGGGCTGCTTCTCGCGTCGCTCCGCAATCATTTTGGCGATACGAGCCGCCCATTTTTCATCTCCGTAGTCGTACAGCGTTTGGGCAATTGTACGCTCGTCCGTGCGTGCAAGCCACTGTGCCGCCGTTTCGCCCTGCGTCTGATCCATGCGCATATCCAGCGGCGCATCCTCATGATAGGAAAATCCGCGCTGCGGCGTATCCAGCTGATAGGAAGAAACGCCCAGATCCAGCAGTCCGCCATCCAGCAATACACCGGGCGAGAGCAGCGAATCGATATCATGAAAATTACCGTGAATCGGTCGAAAACCGGGGTAGCCGCTCAGACGGGCGGTTGCGGCGTGCAAGGCATCCTCATCCCGGTCAATGCCATAAAGGATGCCGCTATCGCCGATTTTCTGCAAAATACGTTCACTGTGCCCGCCGCCGCCCAGCGTGCCGTCGGCAAATACGCCGCCGGCAGCCGGGTCGAGCCACTCCAATACCTCACGCAGCAGCACAGGCTCGTGTTTGAATTGAATTTCAGTCATCGTAATTATTGCTTCAGATCGGCAATGCGTGCATCCAGCGCTGCCAGCTTGATCTGATTGGCTGTCAGCTTATCCCTTTCGGCCTGCACCAATGCTTCAGGTGCCTTCTTCAGGAAGCCCTCATTGTTCAGCTTGCCTGCCGCACGGGCGATCTCTTTAAGCAGATTTTCATGTTCCTTGTTCAGGCGGGCGATTTCTTTTTCGATGTCCACCAAATCACCCA
This sequence comes from bacterium, assembly GCA_963624325.1. Classification (GTDB taxonomy): domain Bacteria; phylum Bacillota; class Clostridia; order Christensenellales; family Aristaeellaceae; genus SFMI01. The sequence continues at coordinate 102,864 of CAVFPH010000001.1, read as the reverse complement.
GCGGGATCAGAATTTCACCGGCCGAGACCACTGCGCCGACCGTTTTTTCATTCACAGCCTGATCTTTAGCCAATACATCCAGTTCGGATGCGCTGGCCATGCGCTGGAAGAAGACCTCTGCGCCCGCTACCGCATCCTGCCAGCCGTCGGCCGGACGGATCATCAGGCGAGCCTTATGGCCTGCCTGCACGTTCATTTCCGCGCGCAGATTTCGCACGGCACGGATGATTTCCATTATGCCTTCCATCTGCGCCTCCTGGGCGGGGAAGCAGGGGATTTCATCGGCACAAGGCCAGGCGGACAGCATGCAGGAAGCCTCCTCGCAGCCCGGCAGGAAGGAATAGACGGTTTCCGTCAGGAACGGCATAAAGGGATGCAGCATGCGCAGCAGCCCGCTAAGCACGTAGGCAAGCACCGCACGTACGGTTGCCTTGCGCTGTGCATCATCGCCCAGCAGTCCGCCCTTGGCAAGCTCGATATACCAATCGCAGAACTCGCTCCACGCAAAATCATAGATCTTCTGTGCTGCCAGGCCGAACTCGCACTCATCAAAGTGCGCAGTAACCTCCTGTGCGCATTCATGATAACGGCTGAGGATCCACTGATCGGGCAGCTGCAGCGTTTTGCCCTCCAAAGGCTCTGCGCCGTCCAGATTCATCAGCACAAAGCGGCTGGCGTTCCACACCTTATTGGCAAAATTGCGGGCGGACTCCAGCTTGGTTGTAGAATAACGGGTATCGTTGCCGGGGCTGATGCCCATGCACAGGGAGAAGCGCAGCGCGTCCGCGCCATACTGATCGATTACTTCCAGGGGATCGATGCCGTTGCCCAGAGACTTGCTCATCTTGCGGCCCTGCTCATCGCGCACCAGGCCATGAATCAGCACGGTGTCAAAGGGTACATGATCCATCTGTTCCAGGCCGCTGAAGATCATGCGTGCCACCCAGAAGAAGATGATATCATAGCCTGTCACCAGCGTGCTGGTGGGATAGAAGTATTCAAGATCTTCCGTCTTATCCGGCCAGCCCAGTGTGGAGAACGGCCACAAAGCAGAGGAGAACCAGGTGTCCAGCACGTCCTCATCCTGGTGCAGATGCGTCTTGCCGCACTTGGGGCAGACGGTGGGATCTTCGCGGGATACAATCGTCTCGCCGCAATCATCGCAATACCACGCGGGAATGCGGTGACCCCACCACAGATGGCGGCTGATGCACCAGTCGCGGATGTTTTCCATCCAGTTATAGTAAATCTTGCTGAAACGATCGGGGATAAAGCGGGTTTCGCCCTGCTTCACGGCCTCGATGGCAGGCTTGGCCAGCGGCTCCATCTTGACAAACCACTGCTTGGACACCATGGGCTCTACCACATGGTGGCAGCGATAGCAGGTGCCCACCTCATGCTTGAGGGGTTCAATGGACTTAAGCAGCCCCAATGCCGTCATGTCTTCCACAATCGCCTTGCGTGCATCCATGGTGGTCATGCCGGCGTACTTGCCGCAGTCCAGCACATGCGGTTCGTTTACGGCAGCCTTGCCGGAAGCAAACAGTTCTTCGGCCGCCGCTGCGTCCGCCGCACCGGTCATATGACCATCATAGGTAAAGACGCGCACAATCGGAAGATCGTGGCGCTGGCCCACTTCAAAGTCGTTTGGGTCATGAGCGGGGGTGATCTTTACAACGCCCGTCCCCTTTTCCATATCGGCATGCTCATCACATACGATGGGAATTTCACGGTTCACAAGCGGGAGTATTACATGGCACCCGTGCAGATGCGCATAGCGCGGATCTGCCGGGTTGATGGCCACCGCAGTATCGCCCAGCATGGTTTCGGGGCGGGTGGTGGCCAGCTCCAGCATTTCGCCCGTTTCCTTGACAGGATAAAGCAGGTGCCAGAAGCTGCCCTCTTTTTCTTCGTATTCCACCTCAGCATCCGAAATGGAAGTATTGCAGCAGGGGCACCAGTTGATCAGGCGGTTGCCCTGATAAATCAGGCCCTTTTCATACAGGTTTACAAACACCTCGCGTACCGCGCGAGAGCATCCCTCATCCATGGTGAAGCGTTCGCGCGACCAATCGCAGCTTGCGCCCATACGGCGCAGCTGACGGGAGATGCGGCCGCCGTATTCTTTTTTCCAGTCCCAGGCATGCTTGAGGAACTCCTCACGGCCGATATCCTGCTTTTTAATGCCCTCTTTGGCTAGCTTTTCCACTACCTTGACCTCAGTGGCGATGGAAGCGTGATCCGTGCCGGGCAGCCAAAGGGTGGGATCACCCTTCATGCGGTGATAGCGGGTCAGCGCATCCTGCAAAGTGCAGTCCATGGCGTGGCCCATATGCAGTTGGCCCGTAATGTTGGGAGGCGGCATCACAATGGTAAAGGGCTTTTTGCCCTCCACGCGATGAGCGGTAAAAGCACCGCTTTCCTCCCAATGGCGGTAGGTTTTATCCTCGATTGCCTGAGGATTATATTGCTTTTCCATATTGAATTCTTCGGGCATTGCAGTTGCTCCTTTCAGAAAAAAAGCCGCCCCAATCCATTTGCATGGACGGGGCGACCCGTGGTACCACCTTGCTTCGCAGCAAAATTGCTGCCTCTCAGTGCTGTAACGTACACAAAACGGACAGGCTATCAATGTTCACCTGTCTCCCTCCGGAGCGACATTCCATCCTGCCCGCATAAACGGTCTTCCAGCCAACGGACCATTCTCTCTGACAAAGGGCTGCAGATGTACTCCTCTCCTTCAAAGGGCGAAGCGCATCGAAGTGATGTATATCTTACTTATCCTCGTCATGAGCTACAACGGCAACGCCATTGTAATAACCGCAGTTCTTGCAGACGCGGTGTGCCAGCATCTTCTTGTGGCACTGCGGGCAGTCTACAATTGCGGGAATCGTCAGCTTCCAGTTAGCGCGGCGGCTGTGCTTGCGAGCCTTGGAAATTTTACCTTTGGGAAGAGCCATGATTATACCTCCTGATCATTCTGATCGTTATTAAACAAATTCCTGAGCTTTGCGAAAGGATGATCATCCTCTCGACCAGCCGTATACTGGGGTGCCATGCGCTTGTATCCGTCGCAATCGGGTCTGCACAGGATACGAATCGGCAGCTCCAGCAGCGCCAATGTAAGTGCCAGATGCCCAAGCTCTACCTTCGAATTGGCAAACACCTGACAGTCCGGATCGTCCTCCTGCTCCTGCGTTATCTTATCCACCTGCGTAAACACTTCGTGAAAGGGCACTTTCAGGTTTACGGTGGCCATCTCAAGGCAATTGCAGCAACGGGAGTGGGCCGTGGCTGTCAAAGTACCATCGAGGGTGAGATGTGCGCCGGACATGGAAAAGCAACCTTCAAGGATCACAGGATCCTCGAACGTCACCATTTCGCCGCAGATGTCCTGCGGCTCGATCCGCTCATAATGGGTAAACTGAAACACCTCGCCGGGCTTTCGCATCGCCTGTGAAACATCCAGTAGCAAGGCACTCCCTCCCATCGTGAACAGCACTATTATAGTGATCCGGCATCCTTTTGTCAACACTTTATCGGATCGTTCGGCGAAAAAAGTCGGCAAAATGCCTCCAGGTGACTTTGAAAGTGAGCAGCACAGCAGTGCTTGGAAGATCAGCTGCCTTGGGAACTTTCAGGCTTATTCTTCCTGCTCGCAGATGACCGAATTCGATGTGCTCAGAACCGTTGCATCCACAGAAATCTGCGACACCGCAATCTCATCCCCCACATGGATGGACGTAAGCAACGTCGGGGTAGCTACCAGCGTTTCACTGTCCACATATGTGGTCGACAGCGAATGGCCATCGGCATAAATCACGCTGTAGCGCGTAAAGTTTTCCCCTTTGACCATCAAACGTTTTCCGTCATACTTGGCGCAGGATACCGTGATATCCTTGACGCCCATGTGCATATCGTTTTTGGGATAAGGTACTTCGCCGTCATACAGCAATTTGTCTCCGTACAGCATATCGTATTCCAGCACGGAAAGCCCGGAAAGATAGTCTTCTTCATCACGGCAGCACTGATGGTAGCTTGTAATCACGCCGCCGCTGATGCCGTATTTTTCCAACGCGAGGGCTGTCAGCTGGTATGAATGCATGTCCTGATCCTGCTTTGTCAGGCTGTTGTCATTGGTCCAAATGACATATTCGGTTGCCATCATTGTGCCCGTACGCAAATCGTCCGCATCAAAGGCCAAGGCGGGCAGATGATCCCCGTAAATGACCAGAACGACAGGCTCCGGGTAATCCTCAAGCGCCTTAATCAGTTCTCCGAGGAACTCATCGGTTTCATGGAGCTGGTTAATATAGTATTCAAATTCGTTTTTTAATGAGAGATTATCCTCAAGACCCGTACTGGTAATCTCATAAGGGGTCTGAGGCGCAGAGCTGGTATATTTCCCGTGGCCCTGTACGGATACGGCAAACACAAGATCCCTGCCTTCATCGCTTTGCAGCGCATCCATGATGCATCCCGTAAGGACCTTGTCGCGGCACCAGCCAAGGCTGTTTGTTGTATAGTTGTTCATATACTCCAGGCTGGTAAATGTATCAAAGCCCAGCATGGCATATACCTCGTTGCGTTCGTAGAAGGTTGCAATATGATTGTGGATTGCATGCGCAGTGTAGCCCAACTCCCGCAGATCATAAGCAATTGTTTCACAAGTTTCGGATTTCAGGATTGTGCTGTAAGGATATTCCCCCGTGCCGAAATCCGCAAGGTTCATGCCCGTAACCACTTCAAATTCCACATTGGCGGTGCCGCCGCCGATCATGGGTACATACAGAAGGCCGGTGGAATAATTTTCCTTGAGTTCCGTAAAAACAGGCACGGGATTTTCCGAGCATACCACGCAGTTCAGGTTGGCCGGATCAAAAAAGGATTCCAGCTGCAGGAAAACAAAATTGGGCAAACTGTCCGTTTCGGCTGCCGTCTGTGTATTTTCATCATCATCTACATCAGCCAGAATGTTTTCGACCACAGCCTCATCATAGGTTTCCGGACGACGGATACCGCGGTCCACAGTGCTGCGACAGAAGCTGTATACAAAGCCGGAATGGTTGTATCCCTCCAGCGGATCGGTATATTCATGGTTGTAATAGGCATAAATCGGGGTGATCAGGATGGCAGCGGCACACAAGACGACCAGAAGAATCAAGGCAAGCCGGCGCGCCGGCTGAACCTTCGGCGCACGCCGGAATACAATTACAACAGCTGCAATCAATGCCGCAACCGCAAGAACAATCAGTACAATCTGCCACCATGTAACGTAGGATTGCGTGATCGATAAGTTGCTGACAAAAATGACAAAATCGTAGAAATTAAGGGGTGTTATGCGGAACAAACGTACAAAGCAGTCTATCGTTGCAAGGACCAGAAAAATCATGCTGACAAGCGTATAGGCAAACCTGCGCCGTTTAAACAAGAGCGCCAGCGACATCGGGCAGGCAATCAGCAGCGCATTATACAAGAAAGCCAGCGGCCGCGTAAAAACAAAGCGCAGTGCCGACAATGGATTCATGCGGCAAATAGCCTCGGACGCAAAGCAAATAATCAAAGAGAGAAGCAGGCATCGGAGTGCATTGCGGATGTCAGTATTCGTCAATGCAGCATGTTTGCGGAGTCCTGCTTTTTTTGCATGAAAATGCGGCATAAAATCCTCCAAAATAGGCTATCCGTTACGGCAGCATGATCCGATAGGCAGACGGCATATTTTCAAATTCAACTGTTTTGTCCAAATCGGCCCGTTCGCCATCCAATGACCATGGCATTTCCTCCGGCATATGGAAGACGGCGTGGGAAACGCTTTTGCATACAATCAGCGGATGATCGTACTTTCCGTTTGCCAGGCTCCAAAGCAGCGAAACAGCCTGATAAATATGCTTCGGCTCATGAACCAAAAGAAGCTCATGCATCCCGTCATGCAGGGCATTTTCATCCACCGGCAGATGCAGTGCCCCGCCAAGCGAGCGAGTGTTGCACACCGCGCCGAAGAGAAAATTGCCGTCAAGCGTCTGTTTGTCCCCCTCGATGTGCACGTGATAAGGGCGGATTCTGTTCAGTTCTCTTGCTCCCGTAAGGATATAGGCAAGGTGACCAAGCCGGTTTTTTATTTTTCGGCCCGTAATATAGCTTGTGCGGGAAAACGCGCCGAAACAGGCAACATAGGAAAAGACTTTTCCGTTCAGTTTTCCTGCATCAATGGGCTGTGAATGTCCTTCAAGGCCGCATTTCGCAGCCTCCATCGGTTTTCTGGGCAAACCGACGGAAATTGCCAAATCATTCGTGCTCCCCATGGGAATGTAGCACAGGGGCGGCGGAGCGGGAAGTTTTGTCAAGCCTTCCAATGTCTCTGACAGTGTGCCGTCACCGCCGATGCAGCCGATCATATCAGCGTCCGCGCCGTCTTTCATGGCAAACTGAGCGGCATCGCCCGCACCTTGCGTATTGCAAGCAGTGCAGGTCCACCCGGAATGTTCGTACAGCGCAAGCACCTTTTTTTCAAAGGCGCGTCCTTTCCCTTTTCCGGCAGCAGGGTTGACAATCAGCAGCAGCTTTTTACTCATGGATTCCCTCCGTGTGCATAAAGTAGCATGTTATTATACCAGTTTTTGCTTATCCTGTCCACCGCTGCAGAAGTGCCGAAAGTGCCCATGCACAGCAGCCGATTGTCTGAGCTTTTTTCAGTGTTTTGCCTTTCTATCGACTTCGGCACGCATTTTTTCAACGCGTTCTCTGGCAAGCTGCCAACGCCAAAGCTGACCCATTTTTCTGTGATAAAGGCACAAAAGCAGCACATCCGCCGCCACCCAGGCAGCAGGTGAAGCAAAGCAAGCCGCTTCAAAGCCAAAGCGTGTGATAAAGCCGAATGCAACCGCAACGCGCCCGACCAGCTCGAACAAGCCGGAAAGCATCGCTTCACGGGAAAAGCCCAAACCCTGCACAGCATTTCGGAATATGTAAATAATCAGCAGCGCGGGATAGAATAGGCTGTAAATGCTGAGGAAATGCTGCGACAGGTTCAGTACTTCCTCATCTGTGATGCCGATTAACCCGGTCATGGATTTCCCGAAAAGCAGGCACATGAGGAAAGCAAATACACAGTAGAACAAGCCGATTGCCATCATCTGTCTTAGGCCTTTTCGGATTCGGTCAAGCCTTGCCGCGCCGTAATTCTGCCCGACGAAGGTAGCAATGGCAATTCCCAGGCTGTCCAGCGGGCAGGTTACGAAATTGCATACTTTTCCGCCTGCGCCCATCGCAGCAATCGCACTCACATCCAAGCTGTTGACGGAAGACTGTACGGCCACGCTTCCGATTGCCGTGATGGAAAACTGCAGTCCCATCGGTACGCCGCAGGAGAAAAGGCGGTTCATATAGGCGGAGTCATATTTCAGATCCGCCGTTTTCAGGCTCAGGTTCGGAAAGCGCTTCTTCATGGTAAAGAAGCAAAGGACGCCGGATATGAGCTGTGCAAGGAGCGTAGCATATGCAGCGCCCGCAACGCCCATATGGAAAGAAGCTACGAAAAGGATGTCCAGCCCGATATTGAGCAGGCAGGCAATAATCAGGAAATACAGCGGAGTTCTGCTGTCCCCCAGTGCCCGCAGGATTGCTGCAAGCATGTTGTAGAGCATGGTGGTAAACATGCCCACAAAGATCACATAAATATAGCTGTAAGCGTAGTCAAAAAGTTCTTCCTTGGTGTTCAAAAGGCGAAGCAGGTCATCCGTGAAAAAGTGCATGGCAACGCTCATAACAAGCGTCATCAGAAGGCCGATCCACACGCACGCGCCAAGTGCTCTCTTGACCCCCTTCATATCCCCTGCGCCGAAATCCTGCGCAATCGGAATGGCGCAGCCCGAGCACATGCCCTGAACGAATCCGATCACCAGGAAATTGATGGAGCCGGTGGAGGAAACAGCGGCAAATGCCTCTGTCCCCATGACCTGACTGACAACAATGCTGTCCGCCATTGAATAGAACTGCTGGAACAAATTACCGATCAAGAGCGGCCCGCAAAACGCGCAAATTTTCTTGGCGGGGCTGCCGGTCAATAAATCCGTCATCGAGTTTCCTCCTTGAACCACTTGGTGCGCGCCTATTATAATGATTTTTCACACATTGTCAAGAACAAATTATGCCGGTATCTTCATGGCCTTTTCGTGTTGATTCTCCGCAAGAAAGTTCATCGGGGCGTATACAAAAATCCGGCAAAGGAAGCCTGTTTGAACCCATCGAAAGGGCATTCGGGCTTGCCTTTGCCGGTCTGCATCATATTAAAATTTTGCTCAGTAGCTGATCGCAACCACCAGGCCATCCATGTTGTCAGTGGAGGCGCTGTAGGAAACCGCATTGTACGGCACGGTAACGGATGTATCGGAATATCCACCTTCCATGCGGTAAATCTCATACTTCAGCACGCCATCGCTGTAAACGGCAATATGCGGATGCGCCATCAGGTATTCAATGTACTCCTCCAAGCACATGCCCAAGGTGTTCATAGCTGCGGCGTTGGCAACGCCTACATAGCGATACACTTTCATCTGGTCACTGTAGCCGGTCTTGTAGCTCTTGTCCACAGTATCCGCATACGGGAAGCCCTGGGTAGGATAACGGAAGATGAAGCCGTACTTCCAGCAATTCTGGTACAGCCACTTTCCCTGTTCTGTTTCATGAAGCAGGGTGCTTGTAAACTCGTTATCTCCCTTTTTGTAGTTATAAACGGAGACAGACAAGCCGGTCTGATAATCGCTGGTGCCGGGGTAGGCGACGCTGCGCATCGCCATCTCGTTCAAGCGCTCGCCGCTGTAGGAGTTGCTGAGGCTTTCGACCTTTTTGTTCCAATAGCCGGTCTGCTGCTCCATGGTGCGATAGCCCTCGCTAACGATGATGCCGTCCATATCCAAGCCTGCGGCGCGGGCATCGGAGAACAAAGACATCAGTGCCTCAACCGCAGCAGGCTGAAGCATCAGGGAAGAATTGGTGGTGGGAATATTGTTGGTTGTGTCTTCATCCGCGCGGCTGGTACGGCTGATGCTGACCATCATGTCATCCGTCAGATCGGAAGGCATCATATGCCAGCGGTTGATCAGCAGCAGACCGCCCTCCAGCATTTCTTTGCGGGTAACGACAGCCTGAGACCCGTCGCTGATGGGGTAGGCAGTCAGATCCACCACATCCCAGCCGATGGATGCCGCAGCAGGCCACTGAATATCCTGGGATGCGGCTGCCTGCTCCTGCTTGCGTGCAGCGACAGCGGCGTTGTATTCCTCCGTGCGCTCGTTGTTGATCCGGGTCACGTCTTCCTCATTTTGGCTGGCGCGGGCGGAAAGATAATTGTGGGTATAGAGATAGCCTGCAAAGCAGAGAACGCACAGTACCAGCAGCACCAGCATCCAGGCAACCAGTCCGCGATAGGCATTGCGTTTTTTAGTAGCAGCCATAAAAAGCACCTTCCTGTCCGCGCAGGCGCGGGCATACTTATTTCGTAAAAGAATCCATCTTTTTTATATCAAATTTATTACGAATTGTCAACAGTTTTGTGTAGCTGTTTGTCATTTTGCGGCGATTCAGGCCAATATTTTACAATTCACCTTCCGCATCATCGGCTTGCGATGCCAAAACCAGCTCAACAGGGCAATGGTCGGAGCCATAGATTTCCGGATGGATTTCCGCCCTCTGCACGCATTTGCGCAGGGATTCCGAAACGATAAAATAGTCTATGCGCCATCCCGCATTGTTTTCACGGGCATGAAAGCGATACGACCACCAGCTGTATGCATCTGCCGCATCGGGATGCAGCGCACGGAAGGTATCAACAAAGCCCGCGTCAAGCAGCTGCGTCATCTTTTCGCGTTCCTGATCGGTAAATCCGGCATTCATGCGGTTGGATTTCGGATTTTTGATGTCGATTTCCTGATGCGCCACATTCAAATCCCCGCACAGAACAACGGGCTTAACCGAATCCAGCGATTTTAGGTAGGAGCGGAATGCATCCTCCCAGCGCATGCGGTAGTCCAAGCGTTTGAGGCCATCCTGCGAATTCGGCGTGTAGCAGGCAACCAGATAGAACTCCGGCATTTCCAGCGTGAGCACGCGCCCTTCGTGATCAAACTCGTCCGTCCCGATTCCGCTGCTTACTTGAATCGGCTTCTGCCTTGTGAACACCGCCACACCGGAATAGCCTTTCTTTTCGGCATAGCTCCAGTATTGATCATATCCCGGCAGGTCCATCACAATCTGTCCTGCCTGCAATTTTGTCTCGTTCAGGCAAAATATATCGGCATCCAGCTGCGCAAAAGCATCCATAAAACCCTTGCCCATCGCCGCGCGAAGACCATTCACATTCCAACTGATCAGCTTCACCGCCGTACCTCCCATGCTGCAGATCAACGCCATTATGATAACACAAGCGAATGGCAAATACAATCAAAAAGCGGGATGGCACACATGATGCCACCCGCGCAGATCCGCTTAAGCCTGCTCTTCTGCAGGACGAATCAGCCGATATTCTCCCGACCGCAGGATGCGGAGCAAAGTCTCGTTGTCTTTTACAGGCTCATCCGTTATGATGCCTGCGGAGATCAAGTCATCCGGATGATGGTAATCCGACCCCGTTGTACGCAGCAAGTGCTTCTTTTCCGCCCATAGCTCTGCCAGATAATCATGGGAATCATGCCTTGCGTTGGCATTGTACACTTCCACGCCATCCAACAGCTTGTCATCCGAAATAACGGTGTTGTACCTGAAGGGATGTGCCTGCACAATCAAAAGACCCGCGTCTCTTGCGCACGCAGACAGTTCCCCCAGCGTCATTCGGCGGACATCCCCTGCGTCCAGAAGCCACTGCGGCGAAGCTCCGTAAATTAAATAGTCATTTGGGATATAGGTCGCCGCGCCCAGCGGAGTCAAATTGACTTCGCAGCCGAAAAGCACTGTCAGCTTTCCCGCAGCAGCGCTCTGCATGTCCTCAAAGCCGCGTACAAAATGCGCTACTTTTTCTTTCCAGGGCATATCTTCCATATAGCGATATGTGCTGTTGTTGATATGGTTTGTCAGCACAATGCCGTCATAGCCTGCACTGATATAGTGTTCCGCGGCTTCCTGTGCCTTAGCGCTTGCGCAGCGGCTGGTCGGCGAGGTGTGCACATGCATTTCAAGTCGGTACATTACAGTTCCTCCGTAAAAAGATGCTGCGCGAATTATAGCACACCTCGTCCGAAATATAAAGGCCGAACGGCCGCAAAAGCAGCCGTTCGGCAAAAAACTATGGCGATATATTCAAATCAATATTCCGGCTCCAGCAAGCCAAGGTCGCCGTCCTTGCGCAGATAGAGCACATTTGTCTTCTCGGTTTCGATATTGATGAAGACGAAGAAACTGTGTCCGAGAAGCTCCATTTGCAGGATTGCATCCTCCACATGCATGGGACGGGTGGTATAGGTCTTTGTGCGGACAATCTTACGCTCTCCCTGTGCCGGCGTCTCCTCGATGAATTCGGGCTCCTCGGCGGGGATATCCTCGCGCAGACGCTTTGCCAGCTTTGTGCGGTGACGCAAAATCTGCTTTTCAAGCTTGGCCAGTGCCTTATCGATGCTCATGAACAGGTTATCCTCGCTGCTGGCTTCAGCGCGAAGGGTAACGCCGTCGATGGGAACGGTAATTTCTACAATGCGCTGATTGCGCTCCTTGCGCATGCGCACAAACATTTGCGTGTCGGGTTTCAGATAGCGCTCCATCGTAGCGGTTTTCTTCATCACGCGTGCTGTAATCGCGGGGCTGACAACCATGTTTTTCGCGGTAATCGTCGTTTTCATAAGGGTGCTCCTTTCGTTGCGAAATATGGCAAAAGCGCACTGCGCCCTGCCGTTTTCAGCTGCCCCTGCAGCTGTTCTTCCCATCCTCTTGCCTCTCTGATTATACAGTTCGACACAGCATCTGAAATTCCTGCAATGGATTCAAAATAATTTTTGTCTCGCAGCGCACAAAATTACGCCATACGAAACATCGTGCAAAGTATTGACTTGCAGCGTTTCGCATGGCATAATGTTCATGCAAAATCGGTATGGATTTTTCAGAGCCGTTTCGCTCATTTTTCGCCATACACTCCTTGGGAGTGTGTGGCTTTTTTAGGAGGAAAAACATGCATTCGACAAGAAAAATCAAGGTGCACAGCGAAATCGCCTATTTGCTTGCGCTGATCCTGCTGTCACTGGCAGTTGCCATCCTGACCGCGGCAGACTTTGGCATATCCATGATTGTCGCTCCGGCATATCTGCTTAGCCTAAAATCAGGAGGCATCACCTTCGGTCAAGCCGAATACATCATTCAAGCGGGCTTGATTATTTTGCTTTGCTGTGCGCTGAGAAAGGTCAAAATCGTTTACCTGATGTCCTTTGTCACCTGCCTGATTTACGGCTGGGTATTGGATTTATGGCGGACGCTGCCTTGCTTTGATCCTGCCGTAACCGTTCCCGGCAGTATGAACCTGTTTCTGCGAATCGGCATGTTCGTCATCGGCGTTCTGCTGACATCATTTTCCATCGCCTTGTTTTTTAAGACATATCTCTATCCGCAGGTTTATGATTTCTTTGTGAAGGCTGTCTCCCTACGATACGGCATAAAGCTGTCCGTCTTCAAAACAGCCTTCGACATTGTCTGTCTGCTTGTCAGCATCGTCATGACATTCGTCTTCTTCGGAAAGCTCGTCGGAATCAATTGGGGCACGCTCGTCATGGCGGTTTTCAACGGATCGATCATCGGGTTCTTTTCGGATATGCTGGATAAGCACATCAAATTTCAGCCGTATTTCAAGGGGTTCGCAAAGTATTTCGTGCTCAGCACAGATGAATCCGTACAGTCCGATCGCCAGAATGCGTGATCAGCGATCCTCTCTGAAGAAGTTGCTGCCGCTTCCCGCAGGTGCCCCCTCGGAGCCATGCTTTCTTTTGCCCGAAATAATCAGCGTAATCAACGTAATCACATATGGCAGCATCATCAGCAGTGCTTCGCAGTTATCCGGCAGGAAACTGAGCTTGATGTGCAGATACAGCCGCAGCAGTATGCCGAAAGCCAGCGAACCGCCGATTGCCTTCAGCGGGTTCCACCTTGCGAAAATAACCAGCGCAACCGCCAGCCAGCCTTTGCCGCCGATCAGGTTATATTCCCATTTTCCGCCAACATTCATGCACACAAACAGGCCGGCAAGCCCCATCATCGCTCCCCCGACAACTGATGCAAGGTAGCGGTACACCGTGATGCTGATGCCCATAGCATCCGCCGCTTTCGGGTTTTCGCCGACCGCGCGAAGGTGCAGACCCGGTCTGGTTTTATAGAAGAAGAACCACATGGCTGCTGCCAGCAGAACGCCGATAATCACAAAGAAGTTGATTCCGCTGAGCAGTTTATCCGCATAGTATTCTAAAGAAATGCTCTCATCGGAGCCGACAGAAAGACCGCGGTCCAATCCTGAAAACAGGCTCATGATCGTGTTGTTTAGGCGTGCCGTTGTCTTTGCGGCCTTTGCGGAGCTGTTGACAAATGCGCCCATCATATTGCATACGCCGCCGCCGAGAATGCTGATGCTAAGGCCTGTAATCAACTGGTTTGCTTTCAATGTAACCGTCATAAAGCTGTATATCAGGCAGCACAGCATTCCGGCCAAAATAGCTGCAAGCAGCGTTAAAGCAAGGCTTCCCGTGTAAAATCCCGCAGCCAAACCGGCAACTGCGGAAACGCCCATCACGCCCTCTACGCCCATGTTCAGCCCGCCAGATTTTTCGGTCAGAATTTCGCCCAGCGTTCCAAGCAGCAGCGGAGCACCCGCCTTGATGCCGGCAGCAAGCAGCGCAATCAGCACGTACACCGTCATTTTGCAGCACCTTCCTTTACAAGCCGTTTTCCCTTGAATATAATCCGATAAGTCAGGAAAAACTCGCAGCCGAGGACAAACAGAAGCAGGATTCCGATGATTACCGTTGCGGAAGCAGACGGAATGTTCACGCCATTCACGCGAAGGGTGGTGGACATGGAAAGGCTTTCACAGCCCTTTGTCATAGCGGTAAACAAGACGGCAACAGCCGCGCCTGCCAGAGGATTCAGTTTTACAAGCCATGCAACGGTGATCACGGTAAAGCCGATGTCGCCTGCAACGGTTTCATTCAGTTTGAAATCAGCACCGCTGATTTTCAGCATTCCGGCAATGCCGGCAATTGCGCCCGAAATCAGCATTGTGCGAACAATAACGCGCTTTACCGGCACGCCAAGGTATTCTGCGGTTTTTTCCTGTTCACCGACCACGCAGATTTCAAAGCCGTGTTTGGTGTAGCGAAGATAAAAGCTTACGAGAATAACAACCAAAACGGCAACAATCCACCCGCTTGAACAGCCAAGGATTTTGGTAAGTCTCGCATTGTTGACAAACATGGCGCACTGTCCGAAGGACGGCATCATGGGATCCTCCCATGGGCCGCGCCGAAGCAATTGCACAATATATGTGGAAATATAATTGAGCATCAGCGCAAACAACGTCTCGCTGGTATGCCAGTGAATTTTAGCATAGGCAGGCAGGAACGCATAGATTGCACCGCCCGCTGCACCGGCAAGAAACATCAGCGGAATCAGTACGGCATGAGGAAGCGTATCCCCCAGCCGATAGGCAAAGAAGGAGGCGAAAACCGCTCCGATCGTCAGCTGCCCGGCAACACCCACATTCCAGAAATGCATTTTGAAGGCAACAATAACAGCCATCGTGCCCAAAACCATCGGGATGCTTCTTTCCAGTGTGATGGTCAGGGCGTTGGCAGTTCCGATTGAGCCCTTATAAATCTGTGCAAAGACCGCCAGCGGATTATAACCGATCATAAGGACCATCAGCATGCTGCAAATCACCGCGCCCAGGATGGCCAGCAGACGAACCGGCAGCGCCTGCAGGAAGGATGGCGGCACTTTTTTTGCAATTCGTTCAAAGCGGGAGGCAAACAAAAGGCCCAGAATTGCAAAATCAAGCAGCAGGATTAAATAATTTACAAAATAGACGTGTTCACCGCCAAGCAGCCTGCCAACCGTTTCGGGAGCGCCGACGCCAAGCCAGCACAGCAAAAGCAGCATAAGTGCCAGGATTCCCTGCACACCGGCCATAAACAGTGCACACAAACGTCCCGTAAAGCGTGTGGCGTTTGGCAAAAGAAGCAGCAGCGTACCTGCCGCCAAGGCAAGCAGCACAATGCCCGCAATGATCCCGCAGATAATTCCCGCGGCAGTTCCCTTTGTCAGCATCGCCCACGCAGACAAAACCAGCGTACCGGCATCCGTGCTTTTGCAAAGCAGGATAACCGACAATTGAAGAATGCTGAACAGCGCGGCAATCAGACGGAAAACGCGCTTTCGGCTGAAATGCGGCTTTGTTTGGCTCATATCGCGATCTCCTCTTTTTCGGTTTTACCCATCATCATATAGCCGATCTCGTTTTTGGTCGTTTCAGACGGCAGAACACAGCCCGCAGCTTCGCCGCCGCACAGCACCAGAATTCTGTCGCAAATGCCAAGAAGCGCATCCAGATCCTCACCGATAAACAGCACACAGGCGCCCCGCATCTTTTCGGCAGTCAGCATATCGTATATTTTATAGGTGGCCCCGATATCCAGGCCGCGCACCGGGTAGGCGGCAATCAGCAATTGCGGATGCTCCTGAATTTCCCGTCCGAGGAGGACTTTTTGCACATTGCCGCCCGACAGACGGCTGACAGGCGTAACCAAATCCGGAGCGGCGATATCCAGCTCCTTTACCATCCGTTCGCTGTTCCGAACCGCTGTTTTTTTATCAAGAATAAATTTGCCGTCATGCTCAAAAGAGCGAAGCAGCACATTTTCCGTGATTCCGAATGTCGGTATCAGACCCATGCCAAGTCTGTCCTCGGGAACATAGGCAATGCGAATGCCGGACTTGTAAACATCCAGGGGATTCATACCCTGGATTTCTTTTCCGTCTACCGAAATGGTACCATTCTCCGGCACAGCCGTGCCGGCCAATGCATCGCAAAGCTCCTTCTGGCCGCTGCCAGCGATTCCCGCGATGCCGAGTATCTCACCGGCATTTGCCTCAAAAGACAGTTTTTTTACGCTTTCCGCGCCGGAAATTCCGCGAACCGTTATGCCTTCAACCTTAAGATAGGGATGAACATCGGCGCATTTCGGGCAGGACAGGGAAAGCTGCGTGGTGTGCCCGACCATGCCCTCAGTCAAACGCTCCGGTGTAACGGTCTTCATATCCAGTTCTTCTATTCTTTTGCCTTTGCGAAGAATGGTTACTTTATCTGCGGCAGCAAACAGCTCGTTTATTTTATGGCTGATCAGGACAATGCATTTTCCATCTTCCTTCATTCTGCGCAGAACGTCAAACAGCCTTTCCGTTTCCTGTGGTGTAAGCACGGCGGTCGGCTCATCCAAGATTAAAATTTCGGCACCGCGATAAAGCGCTTTAATGATCTCCACCGTTTGCTTTTCCGAAACGGACATTTCGTTGATTTTCCGTTCCGGGTCAATGCGAAAGCCATAGGCATCAATCGTTCTGCGTATTTCCGCAGTAATTTTGCGGTGGTTCAGCAGTACGCCGCCATCCATGCCGAGGATAATATTTTCGGTTGCCGTCAATACGTCCACCAGCATAAAATGCTGGTGAATCATGCCGATGCCAAGCTGATATGCAGCTTTGGGAGAATCGATTACAGCTGCCTGACCATCTACGAAGATTTCGCCGTCATCGGGTTGATAAATGCCTGACAGCATGTTGACAAGCGTTGTCTTTCCGCTGCCGTTCTCCCCCAGCAAGGCATGAATTTCTCCCCATTTCAGGTTCAGATCAACATGATCATTTGCAATCACCTTGCCGAATGTCTTGCAGCAGCCCTTCATCCGAACTGCATATTCCGATTTATGCTCTGTCTTCAAGCCGTTCATCTCCTTGCAGCCATTCTCAGCATTTTTCCTGCTTTTTGCGGAAAGAAGGTACGCGCGTGCGGGTTGTTCCATCCACCATCACCGTATCCGTCATGGCAATTCCGGGCATCACCGTCAGGGCAAGCAGGGACAGTTTCAGCAGAGAGGGATTATCTTCCGTCCAGATTTCCTTCAGCTGCTCGGAAAGGCAATCAAGCTGCTCTACCAGCTCATTGCAGGGAATGTCCGCCATCAAGCCCGCGACGGGCAGGCATACCTCGCCGATCACCATACCATCCTTCACCGCCACGATGCCGCCGCCCGTCTCGCGCAGTCGATTGACAGCCGCAGCACCATCAGCAGGATCACGATAGGCAACGATGATATTATGGCAATCGTGAGAAATGGTTGTCGCCATAGCACCGGCCTTCAATCCGAAATGTTTATACACGGCAATGCACTTGGTATTGCGGTTAAACCGATTGAAAACAGCGACGAAGCAATAATCCGGCTTATCGGAAAGATCAACCGCATGATCGGAAATCGGCAGTTTTTCCCATTCTGCGGCAAACTCCAGACGATTTCCGCTTGCGCATTCAACAGCGGCAATCTCCACATCCTCATCCGGCACTGCAAACAGGCAGTCCTCTGCCTTCAGCTGCTTTATCTGTACGGTGGAAGCAAAGGGTGTTGCCCGCTCTTCAGCCTTCGGCAGCAGCAGCTTTCCTCCCTGCACCACCATTTTCCCGCCGACAAATACCGTGTCCGGATTTCTGCCGTCCAGCTCATCTACCAGCTGCATATCGGCGGCAAATCCGGGCGCAATCGCCCCGATATCTTCAAAGCCGGTTTCACGCGCGGGATTCCACGTGCAGCAGCGGATTGCATCCAGGGTATTCATCCCCGTATCCAGCAGGGCTCGCAGAAGCGCATTCACGTGACCGCGCTGCTGCAGGTCTTTCGCGTGAACATCATCCGTGCATACGGAAAGAAAATCCTGATAACGCATTCCATCGGTTCCGGCCACCATCTTTTGCAGTCCGAACATGGTAGACAGGGAAGAGCACTGCATATTCGCATGCATGCCGATGCGCATGCACTCCCGCACATCTTCGGCACTAAGAACCGTATGGGTGTTCATAACCCCCGACAAACGGTAAGCGGACATATTTCTGCCCGTTACATAGGGAGCATGCCCCTGAATAACAGCATCGCGCTTGCGGCCTTCCTGCAAAATATCCCGCATAAATTTTTGATCTGTAATCACCGCATTGGAGTCCATAACCTCGGCAATGCCGTAGATGCCTTCAGAATCCAGCAGCTGCGCCATTTGCGGCGCGCGGATCGGAAATGGAACCGTTTCAAATTCCGCATCAGCCGGAATACAGGATGATGCGAGATTAAACTGACGCATTGGGGAGCGTTTCGCATCCTCAACCATCCACAGGATGCCTTCCATACCGCACACATTGCCGATTTCATGCGGATCGGTCATGGCACTGGTAGTCCCGTGAAGCACTGCCTCCCGTCCGAAGCTTTCGGGCGTCAGCATAGAGGATTCCACATGCATATGAATTTCAACAAAGCCGGGCAGCAGATATTTCCCCTGCCCATCCACAACCGAAAGGCTCACGGAATCGCATGCATCGCCCGGCTGAACGTGCACAATAACGCCATTCTTGACATCCACGCTGGCAGGATAGATTTCACCGGTAAGCACATTTACCAGCTTGACATTTTTGATGGTCAGATCGCACGGGATTTTTTGCGTAGCGGCGGCAATCAGTGCGGAATAGTCTCGGTCGCGGATAACCTTCATAGCTTGCTCCCTCATGTTTATGCAGTCATACAATAAGAAAAGAATACGGGGATTCGGCACTTACCGCATCCCCGTTGAAGGGTTTTCGATTACTTTACCACGACGCCCTTAACCAGCAGATCAGTCATGCCGGAGTAGAGGTAGTCATCGGTAAAGGTGGAAGCGGGAATCAGATTGCCGTCCACATCATAAACATCCTGGCAGAACACATCCCACTCGCCGCTTACCATCTTGTCCATCGCCGCCTGGACAGCCTCTTCAGTGCCCTCGGCAATGTTCTTGCTGTAGGGAGTCAGATACAGCGTACCGTCAGAGAGATCGCCGTAAATCAGGCCGCCGTTGAAGTTGCCTTCCACGATGGTATTGATCAGCTTGGTATAGATCGCGCCCCAGTCCATGCAAACCGCGAACAGGTGGGCGTCGGGAGCAAACTCAGTCATGTCGTAATCGCTTCCCAAACCCCAAACACCGCGCTCCTGCGCAGCGGTCTGCGGGCCGGTAGTATTAACATACTGGCAAATTACATCGCATCCAATGTCGATCAGGGCGTTGGCAGCGGCGGTTTCGCCATCGGGATCATACCAGCTGTTGGTGTACTTTACATAAACAGTGATGTCGGGATTGATGCTTTGCGCACCCAGGGTGTAGGCATTCAGGGAAACATTGACCTCGGCATTTTTGAAAGCACCGACAAAGCCGATCTTGCCGCTTTCGCTGCGCAGCGCGGCGGCGATGCCCTGAAGATAACGGGTCTGATAGTTGCGGGCATTGAAGCGGCAGAAGTTTGTATCATTCTGCAGCAAGCCGCTGTAGTGGCAGAACAGAACATCGGGATTCTGCTGAGCCGCTTCATACATGTAGGTCTGGAATCCGAAGCTGTTGCCGATAATCACGTTGCAGCCGTTGCTGATAAGCTCGCTGATTGCATCCGCACAGGTATTGTCATCAGCCACATTTTCGAGGATCGTAATCTGGCTGTCAGCCACGCCGACCTTCTTTTGCATTTCCTGAAGACCCACCAGATGGCTGTAGTTAAAGCCCATATCGGAGGTATCGCCAATCATGATTACGCCGATTTGCAGTTGGGAAGGATCGGTAGGTTCGTTTGCAAGGCCAACGGAGCACATCATCGCAAGGACAAGGCAGAGCATTGCGGCAACAAGTTTCTTCATACAGTCCTCCTTAAATGTTCGTGTTGTTCATGCCGTTTGTTCGGCACGTTGGTATTATACACGATATATAGCTTTTGTCAATACAGTTTTGCGTATGTTTTTATGTCGGCGTGTTTTATCGTTCGTGTTCTCTGCATGTGGCAAAAGACGCATGTCTTTTTTTCCGTTTTCTCCTTAGTCAAGTAAACGGGCAGACGCAAAAGCATCTGCCCGTTTGTTTTATTTGCGAACCAATTGTTTCATTTTGGGAGTGATGTAGGCAATAATCGCATCCAGCTCCTCCCGTTCCGGATACAGGGACATAAACCGGAATCCTGCGGGACGATACAAGTCAATTCGGCAGGCGCGCTTGTTGATTTCGTATCGGCATACATCCTCCCACAGGATGTGTGCCTCCCCGATCAGCATTCGGGCATTCCCCTCATTGTCCTTGGCAATGTTGTAGCTTTCATATGGGAGCATCCGCGCATAGCAGCGGATACGGCTCGGCTCGATCCATTTTTGCAGGTGTGCTCCGCTTTTGTCCAGCACGTAGTGCATTTCCTCGCGTCCCTGCAGGCCGAGCGTTATCAGAATAATTACCGCGCCGATGCCGAAGAAAACCAATGCCCAAGGCAGCATGCCGCTGCCCGTCAGCATGGTCAGTGCCATTTGCTTATCCTGTGCTACAAGGAGTTCGCCGATAAAGCAAAAGAGGATCAGCAGAATCTCCGTCAATGCCAGCACTTTCAGTGCGCCCCAAATGCCCCGCGCGTCCCCAAGCGGCACGCGGATGGACCGCCACTTAAAGCGCTCATTGGTGGAGAGTGCGGCAATCGGCTGCCCGCAATGCTCACAGATGGGCGCAAGGCTGTCCTTTTTGCATTTTTTGCAGTAGTATACATGCATACACCCACCCCCGTTTCAGCACTTCGTTTTATGCAGACTTGTCATTTCAGGCACCGCGGAAAATCCGCGTATGGTGCTTGAGCATATGCAGCAGCGCATAGCCCAAAACCCCGGACGACACGACCTCGCCCGCAAAGATCACCGCGACAAGCGCCGGATAAGAACCCGATACATCCGTGTAAACATATCGCAGAATCAGCGGAACGACAATGGTATTGGCGATGATGTTCGGCCAGGGAGCCAACCACCAGCTTTTTTTGTGCAGACTTCTGGCAACGTATGCACCGGCAAATGTCGCCAGAGAACCGAATACAACATCCCACAGCGGGCAGCCGGTCAGGATATTGGCAAGTACGCAGCCGACTGTCAACCCGGGAACGGCCGCTGCAGAGAAATACGGCAGGATACACAGCGCTTCTGAAAAGCGGATTTCCCATAGTCCGGCCATATTGCTCAGATAGGTCAAGGCAACATACATCGCCGCAATCAATGCAGCCTGTACAAGTTTCAGCGTGGTTGTCCTTTTCATTTTTCAATTGCTCCTTAGTTTTGTTTTAGGTGAGGAGGATTTCGAACTCACCGAGGTGCCGTTTTTGTCGCAGCCGTCCGTCTGGCATTCCGCAAGCAAACTGCGGTTATTTCAGATGCCAGATTTTGTCATTATACTCCCGAATCGTGCGATCCGAGGAGAAGATGCCGGACTTTGCCGTATTGATCACCGCCATGCGCAGCCACTTGTCCCGATCCTGATAGTCCTCATTTACGCGGCGCTGCGCCATGGAATAGCTGCCGAAGTCCTTAAGGACGTAGTAATGATCGTTAAAGAGCATATCATGGTACAACGCCTGAAGGGCCGCGGGATTATCAGGCATCAGTGTACCGTCAATCATCTGGGTCAAGGCACGGCGAATTTCCGCATTGTTTTCGAAAATTGTCATGGGATTATAGCTGCCCGTGCTTTCAAGTGTGGCAACAGTATCCGCACGCATGCCGAAGATGTAGATGTTTTCGTCCCCTACCTGATCGCAGATTTCCACATTTGCGCCGTCCAGAGTACCAATGGTCACGGCGCCGTTCATCATGAATTTCATGTTGCCGGTACCGCTGGCTTCCTTGCCTGCGGTGGAAAGCTGCTCTGACAGATCGGTAGCGGGCATAATCGCCTCAGCCGCGGAGACATCATAGTTTTCCACAAAGACAATGCGAAGCATTTTGCTGGCGCGCGGATTGTGATTAATCATCTTGCTCAGTGCCAGGATATAGCGAATGATCAGCTTGGCCTTGTAATAGCCCGGGCTGGCCTTGGCGGCAAAGATAAATACGCGCGGCGTCATCGTGAAATTCGGATCGTCCATGATGCGGTTATACAGCACATGGATATGCAGGGCATTGAGCATCTGCCGCTTGTATTCATGAAGGCGCTTGCACTGCGCATCAAACATAAAGGATTCGTCCACTTCCATATTCTGACGCATGGACAGCATATGGTTGAACTGGTGCTTGTTGAATTTCTTTACCTGGTCGAACTTTTCACGGAAGGCCTTGTCATCCGCAAAGGGAAGAAGCTCCTCCAGCCGTTCCGGTTCACGGTACCACTTTTCGCCGATTGCCTCGTTGATCAGCTCCCGCAGATGCGTGTTGCACGCCATCAGCCACCGACGATGGGTAATGCCGTTGGTGACATAGGTGAATTTTTCGGGCGTCAGCGTATAGTAATCGTGGAAGGTATCGTTTTTCAGGATTTCTCCGTGCAGACGGCTTACACCATTGACGGCATAGCTCATCGCCACACAAAGATTTGCCATATGCACCTGGTCATATGCCAGGATTGCCATATGTGCAATGCGATCCCATTGTCCCGGGAAAGCGTTCCACAGCCGGTCACAGAGGCGGCGGTTCATCTCCTCCAGGATCATATAAATGCGGGGAAGCTGCTCGCGCATCATCTGCTGCGGCCAGCGCTCCAGGGCCTCGCTCATTACGGTATGGTTGGTATAGGCCACGGTCTTGCTGACAATTGCCTGCGCTTCATCCCAGCCCAAACCTTCTTCATCCATCAGCAAGCGCATCAGTTCCGGGATAGCGAGCCCCGGATGTGTGTCGTTGATCTGTACGGTTATTTTTTCGGGAAGCAGATTAAAGCGGGTGCCAAAGCGCCGTTTGAAATCCTTCAACGCATATTGCAAAGAGGCACTGGTAAAGAAATAATGCTGACTCAGACGCAGCTTTTTCCCCTCGTAATGGTTGTCCTCCGGATACAGCACCTTGCTGATTACCGTTGCCATATCGGATTCCAATGCCTTTTCGTAGTTGCCTGCCGAAAATGCGCTGAAATCCAGGTTGTTGTGCGGGCTGCGGGCGCTCCACATCCGAAGGGTGTTGACCGTATCACAGTCATAGCCTGCAATGGGCATATCGTAGGGCACTGCAAGCACGGTTTGATAATTCTTGGTCACGTAGTTGATACGGCCGTTTTCCCGCACAGGCTCCACATAGCCGCCGAAATGTACCTCCACCGTATCATCCGGAGCAGGCACTTCCCAGATATTGCCGTTATCCAGCCAGTTATCGGGCACTTCCACCTGTTGGCCATCCACAATGCGCTGACGGAACAGCCCGTACTCATAGCGGATGGTACAGCCCATCGCCGGCAGTTCCAGCGAAGCCAGGCTGTCCATAAAGCAGGCTGCCAAGCGTCCCAAGCCGCCGTTGCCCAGGCCGGGTTCCGGCTCCTCCCGAATCACATGGCGCCAGTTGATGCCAAGCTCAGACAATGCATCCCGCACATTTTTCATCGTGCACAGGTTTACGGCGTTGCAGTGCATGCTGCGACCGGTCAAAAATTCCACAGAAAGGTAATATAGACGCTTGCCCATGTAGGTTTTATCCCGTTCTCGGGCAGCCACCCATTTTTCCATAATCTGATCCCGGATGGTTGAGGCCACGGCAAAATAAATCTGCTGCGGCGTAGCATCGGACAGGGTTCGGCCGTTGTATCGCTGAATCTTTCCGATGATGGACTGTTTGATGGATTCCTTATCATAAGAAGCGTGTGACATACGATTCCTCCGAACTGCATCACTGCAAGGTTCGCAATGACCAGGGTCTTTCTCAGCAAAAGTATGCTGCAGCTTTCATGCGCTTTGTCAGGCAGATCGCCGTTTTTTCATTATAGCACATTGTTCATGCCGCATAAATAGTTTATTCGGTAAATATCATGTCCGAAAAGCAAAAAACGGCTTTGTTCAATCGCTCGATTACAGGATATCTATGCTCAAAACGGGTTGACGCAGACAAAGCATATCGCATATAATGTATGTGATTTTTCTCCTCCGGAATGTTTTGAAAGCGAGGGAATTCATTTGAAGCGTTTTACAATCGGTATTGACTTTGGCACGCTCTCCTGCCGCGCGGTTGTTTTGGATGTGCAGACCGGTGCAGTGCTCGGCATGGCCGAAAGCGGCTATCATGTATATGATCGGTCACTTCCCTGCGGTGTGACGCTGCCGCCGCGCTCTGCCTTGGCAGACCCTGCAGAATACCTGCAGGCATTAACCGCCGCCGTACGCGGTGCTTTGGCCCAGTCGGGAATTGATGCGCAAGATGTCGCGGGCTTGGCTGTTGACACGACTTCCTCCAGCGTTCTCCCCTGCGATGCAGACGGGCAGCCGATGTGCTTTCAGGATCAATGGAAGAAGGAGCCGCAGGCGTATATCCGTCTTTGGAAGTCCTATACGGCAACTCAGGAAGCCGAAGAAATCGGTGCAGCCGCTCAGGCAGCAAATCAGCCTTTTCTGACTGCCTGCGGCGGCCATCCCTCCAGCGAGGGCATCTATCCGAAAATGCTGGAAACGCTGCATAAATGCCCGGAACTGTACGAAGCCGCAAGTGCCTATGTGGATCTGGATGAGTTCATTACATGGCAGCTGACCGGTACGCTTACCCGCAGTGCCGGCAGCATGGGAATAAAAAATTATTGCACAGACGGCAAAACGCTTCCCGATGCGCAGTTTTTTGCCGGCCTTCATCCCGCCCTTGCCTCCGCAAGCGAGAAGCTGCGCGGGAAGGCCTTGCCGTGGGGTTCTCAGGCGGGACAGCTGACAGATCATTGGGCGCAAATTCTCGGTCTTCCTGCCGGAATATCCGTCGGAGCGGGAGCGCTGGACGGCCATATTCCCATGGTTTCCATGGGGCTGAAGGACAGCGGAGATGCGCTGTTGACCATCGGTACATCGGGTGTTTTGGCCGTACTGTCCGATGAGTGGCACCCTGTTGACGGCATTTGCGGCCAAGCTTTTGACAGCATGATACCCGGTCTCTACGGCTATGACTTCTGCCAAAGCGGTGTGGGCGATATGTTCGGTTGGTTTGTAGACAACTGTGTCCCCGCACGCTATGAGCAGGAAGCAAAGGCGCAGGGCATATCGGTACATACGCTGCTGTCACGCTTGGGCTTTTCAAAGCCTGTGAATCCGGATGACATTGTTTCACTGGATTGGTGGAACGGCAGCCGATGCGTAATCGTCGATCAGACATTGACCGGTGCAATCAGCGGCCTGACGCTTGCTTCTGCACCCGAGCAGATTTACCGTTCTCTGATAGAAGCCGCGGCATTCGGCACACGCACGTTATTGGAACACGGAGAAAGCAGCGGAGTAAAAGTAAACCGCATCTGCGTATGCGGCGGCATTGCAGGAAAGAACCCCCTGCTGGTACAGTGCTATGCGGATATCCTGGGACGGGAATTGGCCGTGTCCACACTGCCAAACAGTGCAGCGGCAGGTGCGGCGATCTGTGCGGCAGCTGCCGCAGGACTGTATCCTTCGCTGAAGGCCGCCATAGATCGGCTGTCGCCGAAAGAGTTTGTACACTATCTGCCCAATATGGAAAATCATTTGCGTTACGCCCCGCTCTATGAACGTTATCAAAAGATGCGCACATTCTACTCGAAAAAATAAAGCTTTTATTCTGTCCTTGCCTGCTCCTGCCATATGCGCCGCATTGTCACGGCATCATCTGCCTGTGTCCCTTTGCACTCGCAGATGACTGTTCCGTCATAGCCACGCGCATACAGGAGCGGTGCAAGGTTTTCAAAACGCGGCCCATATTTATCCTCTGCAAACGTGTGATGACGCTTCTCGCCCGCCGCCGTAAATTCGATTGTTGAAAAATGGATATGCATATGCCTCGCACGGGAAATGCCGATTGTGCCTTCTATGGTGTCAAGCACGGCAGCGAAATCTTCCGTTGTGTTCAGTTTGCCGCCGCCGAGTGCATGCAAGTGTGCAAAATCAATGCACGGCAGCATCCGCTCTTCCTGCAGGCAAAAATCCAGCGTTTCCCGCAAATCACCGATCTGGCTGTATTTTCCCATGGTTTCAGGACACAAAATGATCTGTCCGAGCCCTGCTTCATCCAACATGCGGTACGCCTCGATCAAACCCGCTTGACAGGTTCGGAGCACTTCTCTGCGTTCCTGTTTCATGGCCGATCCCACATGCAATATCACCCGTCTTGCACCAAGCAGCGCTGCCTTTTCAGCTGAATCCAGAATATATCGAAGGCTCGCTTCATGCTTGCTCTGATCCGGGTTTGAAAGATTGATATAATAGGGGGCATGTACGCTGACGGCAATCCCCCACTTATCTGCCTGTTCCCGAATCGCTGCAGCTGTTTCATTCTGCAGCGATACACCGTGACCGAAGGAATACTCATAGGCTGTCAGCCCCTGCTTTGCAAGCCATTCCGGTGCCTGTATGCTGCTTTTAAAGCCTTCAGCGTAAAACCGTTCCGCATTGCCTGCCGGGCCGAATCGCATAGCTATTCCTCCAGATGCTGCCAATTATATTACTGTGACTGGCGATGGTTGCGGTTTGGTCCGCGCAGGTAGTCTCCGTTTTCGGCTTCAAAATCGACGGGAATCAGTACCTGCTGTCCGGCCACCGAAACATATTGCATTTCGGCACCGTCTGTACAGCTGCGGATTTTCGCAACCGTAAACTGCTTTGTTCCGGACGGCGTCACTGCCTCCAGGACATCCCCCACATGAAAGCGGTTTTTCACCTCTACCATCATACTGCCCTCGCGCATGCCCAGTATACGGCCGACAAACTCCATTGTTTGTGAAAAGCCTTCGGCGCCCGATGCGGGCTTCGGCGCGCCGAAATAAAATCCCGTATTGCTGCTGCGATGGCTTACTTTCAGCAGCTCCTCCTGCAATTTGGGCAGGGATTCGCGGTAGCAATCCTCGCCGATTGACAAAAGATCCAGTGCCTTGCGGTATATCTGCGTAACCGTCGCAACATAATATGCGGTCTTCATGCGTCCTTCTATTTTCAACGATGCAATCCCGGCTTTTTGCATTTCCGGCAGGTAGGACAGCATATTCAGATCGTAAGCGGAAAAAATATAGGTGCCGCGCTCATCTTCCATTACGGGCATCGGTTCATCAGGGCGCTTCAGCTCCGTTACCGTATACTGCCAACGGCAGGGCTGCGCGCAGGCGCCCCGATTTCCGCCGCGCCCGGCCAAATGATCGCTCATCATGCAGCGGCCGGAATGTGCCATGCACATGGCGCCGTGCACAAAGGCCTCCAATTCCACACGATCGTCAAGCCTTTTTCGTATCTGCGCGATGCGTTCCAAGGACAGCTCGCGGGATAAGACAACACGCTCTGCACCAAGGGACGCAAACAGCGCTGCGCCCTCGGAATTCATTACATTCGCCTGTGTGCTGACATGCAAAGGAAGCTCGGGCACCTCACGGCGAAGATATGCAAACGCGCCGAGATCGCTGACGATGGCTGCATCCACCCCCGCTTCTGCAGCCCGTCTGGCCGTTTGTCCAAGTTCCTCCATCTCGTCATCATAGGGCAGGACGTTGAGTGTCAGGTAAAATTTTTTCTTTTTTTCGTGCAGAAGGTCAAGCGCACTTTGCAGCTCATCCCAATCGAAATTTCCTGCCGAAGCGCGCAGACCGAATTTTTTCAAGCCGCCGTACACCGCGTCTGCGCCGAAGCGCGCCGCTGCCTGAAGCTGCTCCATTCCCCCTGCCGGGGACAGCAATTCCATCATTTGTTTATTTCGCTCCCGTTTTTTCATCGTAAGCCTGCCACAGCGGGGCATAGATTTTTACCGCTGCTTCATGCTCTTCAAGTGTTCTGGAGAAGTAAAGTTCACCCGTATCCGGATCTTTTGAGCAGAAATACAGGTAGTTTTGCGCCACGTAAGTTTCATCGGGATACAGCGCAGCCTCAATCGCGGCGGCCGACGGATTGCAGATCGGCCCCGGCGGCAGGCCCTTGTTGCGATAAGTGTTATAGGGCGAATCAACAGACAAATCGCTGTTGTTCAGGCTCATCCGCGTCGTGCCGGTAACATATTTGATCGTCACATCGCTGTCAAGCGACATATTGATTTTCAGCCGATTATGGAAAACGGCGGAAACGCGGGCAAAATCACCCTGCTTTGCCTCTTTTTCGATCAACGAAGCCAGTGTAATCACCTGATCCATGGTCATGCCGAGTTCATCTGCGCGGTCATGCCATTCATCCCGGAATACCGCTTCGGTCTGCGAAAGCAATTTCTTTATGATTTCATCTGCCGCGGCACCGGTGTATATCTCATATGTATTGGGAGAGAGATAACCCTCCAGCACGTAGATCCGTTGGCTGCAATTGGTTGTCGCCAGCACATCGGCAATGTAGTAGTAGGCAGAATACTGCTCGCCGCTGCAGCAGAGGCTCAGGAACCGCTCTTCGTCGGCAATAATGCCTTCCTTTTTCAGATATTCGGCAATATTTTCGACGGTCCAGCCTTCAATAATGGTAATATTCCGCACCAGCGGCGTGCCGTCTCCGCGTGTCAGCTGTTCGGCAATCTCGCGGAGCGTCATGGATGGCGAAAGCGTATAAGTGCCCGCCTGTATTTTCTGCCCGTAGCCCAAAAAATCCGCATAATACTTAAATACCGATCGGTTGCGTATCAGGCCTGCCGTTTCCAAGTTGTTGGCAACCCTCGTAAGCGAGCTGCCGCTTTTCACTTCAAATGTGACGGCAGCCGTGCTGTCCGCATTCACGGGATCTACATACCGCGCACAAATACAGCGCCATCCTGTTGCAAAGATGCCGATAACAAGCACGCATACGCAAACAATTACCAGGATCGGGCGCAGGATATGCCACAGCCAGCTATACCAGAACAGCCCGTACTCACGTTCTTCCATCAGCTGCGCATAGCTGTATTCTTCCTGCTGCTCTTGCCAACGCTTTCTTTTTCTCAATTCTGCCTCCCGCTTACAGGCCCGGCATATCCAGTCCGGCCGCTTCGCTTAGGGTTTTAAAAACATCGGCCATCATCTGCTGCAGACGCATCTCCAGCAGCAAAAAACGGGATATTTTTTCATTGGAAAACAGCAAAGCACCGATTTGCTGGAAACGCCGTGAATCATCATCGCTGACATCCGCCCCCGCGGCAGCGGAAAGCTGCAGCTGCATTTGCAGTTTTTTATATTCACGCAGCAGGGCGCGCGAGGTTTCGTCGTTTTCTATCTCCTGCTTCAGCTGACGATAGGTGCGGCAGTCATCGCTTTCACGAATCGAGCGTGCCAAGGCATTGGCTTCATCGTATATCTGCATCGTTTTTCCCTTCCGTTTATTGCAAACTTTGCGCAAAGCAAAACCGACGGAGAAAAAATCTCCGTCGGTATTATAGCACAGGCTGTTATCCCAAGTCCACAATGATGGGCAAAATCATGGGATTGCGCTTGATCTTGTCATAAATGTAGCGGTGCAGCTCATCCTTGATGCGGTTCTTGATGCTGGGCCAATCACTGCCTTCGATACGGCCGTAGCTGGCAATAATATTGCGCACGGTCTCGCGGATTCCTTCAATAATGTCCTCATTCTCCCGCACATAGACGAAGCCGCGGCTGATCACATCCGGTCCGGAAACCAGCATGCAGTTGGTGCGGTCAAAGGCCATGGCCACAATAATCAGGCCATCCTGGGACAAATGCTTGCGATCCCGCAGGACAACGTTGCCCACATCGCCGATACCCAGACCGTCCACCAGCACAGTGCCGTTGGGCACTTCGCCGGCAATGCTGACGCCCGATGCCCCCAGTTCAATCACCTGGCCGATTTCGGGAAGGATGATATTCTGCCTGGGCATGCCCATTGATTCGGCCAGTTCGCCGTGCTGCCACAGCATGCGATATTCGCCGTGAACAGGAATCAGGTACTTGGGCTTGATCAGGGTATGCATCAGCTTAATCTCTTCCTGGCAGGCATGGCCGGAAACGTGCACTTCCGCCATGGCATCATAGATAACCTCTGCCCCGCAGCGGTACAGCTGATTGATGACGCGGGAAACAAACACTTCGTTGCCGGGAATGGGCGATGCGCTGATGATGATCTTATCGGACTGTTTGATCTGCAGCTTGCGATGCTCGGAGAAGGCCATGCGCGTCAAGCCGCTCATGGGTTCGCCCTGACTGCCGGTAGTCAGCACAACCAGCTCGTCATCGCGATATTTATCCAAGTCATCAATATCAATCAAGGTATCCTGCGGGATGCGCAGCTCCCCAAGTTCCATGGCAACAGCCGTCACATTCACCATGCTGCGGCCCACAAAGCAGACTTTGCGGTGATAGTGAATTGCGCACTCCACAACCTGCTGCAGGCGGGACACATTGCTGGAGAACATGGCGATGATCACCCTGCCGCGGGCGTTGTTGATCTGCTCGTAGAAGGTATCCCCCACTTTGCGCTCGCTCATGGTATAGCCCGGGCGCTCGATGTTGGTGCTCTCGCACAGCAAGGCCAAAACGCCCTTGCTTCCGATTGCGGCCAGAGAGGTCAGGTCGGTCACTTCACCGTCAATGGGCGTAAAGTCCACCTTAAAGTCGCCGGAGCAGACCACCGTGCCGATCGGGCAAGTAATAGCCAGAGCAAAAGCACCCGGAATGGAGTGGTTCACTTTGATGAAGCGCACGGTAAAGCAGCCCAGCTGCACCGCCTGCCGCGCTTCCACGGTATTCATCGGTACACCGCTGACATGATGCTCACGCAGCTTGTTTTCAATCAGCGCAAGCGTCAGGCGGGATCCGTACAGCGGGGCGGGAATCTGCGATACCACGTACGGCACCGCGCCGATATGGTCCTCATGCCCGTGCGTGAACACATAGCCGCGTACGCGCTCCTTGTTGGCTACCAGATAGCTGGCGTCCGGAATAACCAGATCAATGCCCAGCATATCATCCTTGGGGAACATAGAGCCGCAATCGACAACAATGATATCGCGGTCATACTCAAAGACCGTCATATTCTTGCCGATTTCGTCTACGCCTCCAAGCGGAATAATTCTCAGTTTCGGTGTGTTTGCCATAGCTTCCCTACTTTCTTCACGGTTCGGAACCGAAGGCTGAAGCACTCTCTTCTGCCTTCCCAAGTCCCATTGAGTAAACATCCCTATATTTTTCAGTCCAACACACAGACTGATCAATTCTAAGCTCAGCATACCACAAATGCCTGTGGAATGCTATATCAAAAATAACAAATTTATTTCTTGTTTTCTTGTGAATTATCCCTGCATCGGCAATCCGAGCAGATCAAAAATATCTTCCTTTTCAATGACGCCCACGCTGCGGCGGACTTCTTCGCCGTTTTCGAATACAATCAGCGTAGGAATCGAAGCCACATGATAGCGGCGCGCCAGCTCCATTTCCTCATCCACATTTACTTTTCCGACAACCGCGCGGCCGACGGTTTCATCCGCCACTTCCTCTACCGTAGGCGCAAGCATCCGGCAGGGCATGCACCAGGTTGCCCAGAAATCCACCAGCACGGGCTTTTCGCTTTTCAGCACATCAGCCTCAAAACTGGCTGCGGTAAACTTTTTTTCGTTCATTGTCCTGTTATTCATTCCTTTCCGTATCGGGACGATGCACGGCAACAATTGTCGGGCGCCATTGTGCATTGCGGCGAAGCTGCAGTTCAACAAGCTTCACCGCAAAATATCCGATTGCAAGGCCGACCAGTGCCGTCAAAAGCGTCAGCGCATCCGACAAGCCAAGCCAATAGCCGGCAAGCAATCCCAGCAGCAGCGTACAAAGCGGTACCGCATAGGCAAGCAGCGTAGCCCGAAATGCCTGCTGTTCGCGCATTTCAACATCTACCGTATCCCCTACCTCGGCATTGCCGAACACCG
This sequence comes from bacterium, assembly GCA_963624325.1. Classification (GTDB taxonomy): domain Bacteria; phylum Bacillota; class Clostridia; order Christensenellales; family Aristaeellaceae; genus SFMI01. The sequence goes on along the minus strand of CAVFPH010000001.1, from coordinate 70,834 downwards.
TCAGCAATTCACTTTTGGGTAAAAAGCTGCGGGAGCATCCCCGACAGCCCGCGCAATGCTCCGGCGTTTCAAAGCACACCTGAAGTGTGTCGCCTTTCTTGGACTTCACGATACCGGTTCTAACCATGCAGTGCTCCTTACATCATCAGCGGCATAATAGAATACCGCGATATTATAGCATAATCAATGGAATTCGTCCAGTATCCGGCGTTTTTCCGGACTTTTGCTTCGAAATGTCCGTTTATTTTGTCTTTTCATTACAAAATGCGTTTGGATTGTCCGTCATCCGTATGAATCAGGCAAGAATATTCCCTAATGAACAATCTGCCGGGGTCCGAAGACGGCCGGCAGATTGTTTTACACGGTGATGCGGTTTTAATGTTGGGTACCATTTAAGGAGCTGAATCAAAAATATTTTTTTACTCCGTCGGCAAACCGTTTTCGATTTTTACCTCTCCGGTCTGCGCAAAGCTTTGCGGAAGATTCGTCATATTCGTAACCTCCCGGCTGTAAATTACCTTTTTGAATACCCGCTCCCGGTCTTCCTGCTCCGTAAACTCATAGGGACGGTAGTCACCCGAACCCGTTGTTGTGCAGGGAATCAGTTTGAAGGCACTCAGCACAGGCTTGCCTTCCTCCGAAATTGTATACGTTGCCTGGAAAATGCCCGTATCGCGATCCACCTTTGAGGACATGGTTCCAAAGGTAAAATTGCCTGTGGAGTACATAATCAGTCCGCCGTTATACAGTTGCACCGCCTGCAGGACGTGCGGGCCGTGACCGAAGACCACATCTGCTCCCAGATCAATTATCTTGCGGGCATATTTAAACTGCCAGCTTTCGGGCACTGCTTTTGTCTCTCTGCCCCAATGCAGGGAAACAACAACCAAATCGCAGCCAGCCGCACGTAATTCTTCAATACGCTCTTTGATGTCCGGCAGATCCTTGTCCTGCGGGATGGAAAAGCCGATTGCACCGATCTTGATGCCCTTGACCTCGGCAGTCATGACGACATCCTGCTTGCGGGTCTTGCTGTCCAAGTAGGTGCTGCCGAAATGACGGAAACCCAGATCATCCAGTGTCTGCAAGGTATCCTGATAGCCTTCAAGATAATAGTCAAAGCAGTGATTATTCACCGTATTGACCACATCCACGCCGGACTGCAGCAACACCTGGGCATACTTGGGCTGTCCCACCAGTGGGTAAACCTTATCGGTATGGCTTGTCCGCTCGGTGAATACAACTTCAAGGTTGGCAAAGGTAAAATCATCGTTATCCAGGTATTGGCGCACCAAGGAGAAAGGCCAATCCATGCCTTTTTCATCCAGCACTTCGGTATATGTGCCGTCGCTTCCACGGTACTGAATTGCCTCTCCGATGCTGCAGTCCCCGATAAAGGAGAGCGTCAGCTGTTCTCCGACTGCGCATACAGGCAATGCGGCCAAAAGAATCGCCGCAAACAGCATGCCGAGGATCTTGCTTTTTTTCACAGCTGCGCCTCCTATACGTTTATCCGTAAGCCTTGGATGCCGCATTTACAGCACGGTCACGGTATGGAACAGGCTGCGTTCCTCGCCGGGATGCAGGGTAATAATGCCGGGCTTGCGGCGGATATCGCCGTCCGTATCCACAAAGTCCGGGGCGTTGTGCCAAGGCTCAATGCAGATATAGCCCGCACCGGGAACGGTCCACAGCAGAAGAACATTCATTTCGGGATAGTCTACCCGCATTTTTCTGTCGTGCAGATGGCTTTGCAGCGTTACGCCGCGGCTGTTAAGGTTCAGGAATACGGGAGAATCGTACTTTTCAAAGTCTTCGCGATGCAGCTTGAACACCTTTGTATCTTTGCCCATGTTAACCGTCTGATGTGTAATCAGCGAGCCCTACAAGAGGTTGCTGTCAAAGCTTTCGGGCTCATCAAAGACCAGTTCATATTCTTCAATGCCTTCCGGCGTGGCATAGGCCTCATGCGCACCCATGGAAAAGCAGAAATCGTGCGTGTCCAAATTTTTCGTGTTGTATTCCACCAGCAAATGGTTATCGCGCAGGGTATAAATCGCGCGAAGCTCATATTTGAAGGGGAAGCCGGGATGCTGCAGGGTAAGCAGGAAGGTTGCGCTGTCCGCCTGCTGCGATTCCAGCTGCCATTCTACCTTTCTTACATAGCCGTGCTTGGGAAGGCTGTAGCGCACGCCGTCCAGGGTATAGGCATCGTCTTTCAGTCCGCCGGCCACGGGGAAAAGCAGCGGCGCATGACTCTTCCAATACTGCGGATCCCCCTGCCAGATCCGCTCCACGCCATCCTTGCCGCGCAGGGAATGCAGCTCCGCGCCAAAGGTAGAAAATACAGCCGTCAGTTGTTCATTTTTAATCTCGATCATGGGCATAGTTTCAATCTCCTCCTCAATTATCGTTTTCATAATAATATCAGTCTCTCCGCTTCTTGTCAACCGAAAAACGCTGTGGTATAATCCAGCGGGATTAGATGTTATTTACGAAAGGAGCTTTTTTCTTTATGGATTCTGAAAAATGGGTTGCTGTCTGGGGTTCGTCCCCTTCTATTTCCGATCCTTATCCCGCGCGCTATGCCAAGGATATTACTTTCCGCTATGTGCTGCGTGCCATGCTGGACGGCGAAAAGATCCGCCTGCACCTGAGCAATCTCGGCGGGCAGCAGGAGGTTGTCATCACCCGCGCGTATGTTGCCCCTGTTACATCGGGCAGTGACACGGATGAATCCCGCATGCTGCCTGTCACTTTCGGCGGCGAATATGCCTGCAAAATGGCTGCCGGCGGAAGTGCCGAAAGCGACATTGTGGAATTTCCGCTTGTGCGCGGCCAGGATTATGCCGTCAGCCTGTATCTGCAGGATATGACGCTTTTGGCCTCCGGCACCAAGGATACCGGGCCGCTGTGCAGGGCTTTCTTTGCTGAGGGAGATTTTGCCGCTTCCTCTCAGATGGATCCTTTCTATACCGCTCCTTTGAATGTATTCTATTTTCTGACCGGTGTCGATGCTCTGTGCAGTGCGGACTGCCATACGCTGGTTTGCTTCGGGGACAGCATTACCGCCCAGTCCTGGCCTGATTATCTGATGCTGCGCGTACTGCGCGACGGTCCCGGCAATCTTTCCGTCATCCGCCGCGGCATCGGCGGCAGCCGCGTCCTGCGTGCCTATCACCACGTCATCAATCGTCATTACGGTCCGAGCGGTCTGGACCGTTTTGAGGCGGAAGTCAATGCAGCCGGTGCCGACAGGGTGATTATTCTCCACGGCGTAAACGATATCATCCATCCGAACGGCAGCCAGTTCCGTCCGTGGAGCGATCTGCCGACAGCCGAAGAGCTGATTGAAGGTTTGCGTTTCTACATTCAAAAAGGGCATGCACTCGGGCTGAAGGTCTACCTGGCCACCATCTTGACCATCAAGGGATGGAGCAGCTACACGCCCGATCGTGATGTGCTTCGTCACAAGGTAAATGACTGGATTCGCACGCAGACGGAAGCAGACGGCGTGGTGGATTTCGATGCTTTCACGCGGGAAGATTCCGATCCCGATCTGCGCCGCCCCGATTGCGACAGCGGTGATCATCTGCATCCGAGCCTTTCGGGCGCAGAACGCATGGCCGAAAACATTCCCGAAGCATATTTGCTTTGATCACTGTCGCTCTGAAAATATACCGAAGGAAGGCCGCCGATGGATTTTGCCGCCGTTTTAGCGCATGAGTTTTCCCTGCGTCCCCAGCAGGTACAGGCCGTTATTGACCTGCTGGACGCCGGGAATACCGTCCCTTTTATCGCCCGATACCGAAAGGAAGCCACAGGCTCGCTGGATGATCAGCTGCTCCGGGAACTGTCGGAGCGATTGGAATACCTGCGCAATTTGGACAAGCGCAGGATGGAAATAGAAAAGTCCCTGACTGAGCAGGATGTTCTGACAGACAAACTGCGCGCCGCGCTGTCATCTGCCGCTACCCTCTCCGAGCTGGAAGATATTTATCGTCCCTTCCGCCCCAAGCGTCGTACCCGCGCCACCATCGCGCGTGAGCGCGGACTGGAGGGATTATCCCGGGTGCTTTTGCTTCAGCAGCCGTTTAAAGGCACTTTAGAAGCATTGGCAGCCGACTATGTCAACCCGGAAAAGGACGTGCCCGATGTGGAGGCCGCCTTGGCAGGTGCACGCGACATCATCGCCGAAACCATCAGCGACGATGCCTCCCTGCGCAAAAATCTGCGCCGTCTTTTAATGAGCGACAGCGTATTGACGGTGTGCGCCGCAAAGGATGAGGACAGCGTATACAGCATGTACTACGCTTATTCGGAGCCGATTCGCCGTGTCGCCGATCATCGTATCCTGGCAATCAACCGAGGCGAAAAGGAAGGCTTTTTGAAGGTTGCGGTCACTGCGCCGGATGCGGCGGCAAACGGCATCATTGCCGCCCGATATGTTCGCAGCGGTGCCCAAACTGCGCCTCAGGTTGCCCTTGCCGCGCAGGATGCCTGGAGCCGTCTGCTGTTTCCCTCGCTGGAACGTGAAGTCAGAAACGAACTGACCGACCGTGCCAACGTGGGCGCAATCCGCGTATTTTCTCAAAACCTGCAGCAGCTGCTTATGCAGCCGCCCATTAAAGGGCGTGTTACACTGGGGGTAGACCCCGGTTTCCGCACGGGATGCAAGCTGGCCGTGGTAGACGAAAACGGCAAGGTTCTGGAAACGGGCGTCGGGCATTTTACCATTCCCGGTCAAACCTTTCAGCAGGAGCAGGCACGTCAGCTGATCTGCAGCATGGTAATACGGCATCACGTTACGGCCATTGCCATCGGAAACGGCACGGCATCAAGAGAAAGCGAACAGTTTATCGCCTCTCTCCTGCCCTCCTTGCCGCAGGGCGTTGCCTACACCATTGTAAGCGAGGCGGGCGCATCCGTATACTCAGCCAGCAAACTGGCCGCACAGGAATTTCCCGATTATGATGTATCCCTGCGCAGCGCGGTATCCATTGCCCGCCGTATGCAGGATCCACTTGCCGAGCTGGTCAAGATCGATCCGCGTTCCATCGGTGTCGGCCAATATCAACATGACCTGAAGCAAAATGAACTGACCGCCGCACTGGACGGGGTGGTGGAGCACTGCGTAAACTCCGTGGGCGTTGAGCTGTCCACAGCCTCGGCAGAGCTTCTGTCCCACGTGGCGGGAATCGGCCCGGCGTTAGCCAAGAATATCATTGCCTACCGCGATGAAAACGGGCTGCCAAGCCGCGCCGCGCTGAAAAAAGTACCCAAACTCGGGCCGCGTGCCTATGAGCAGTGCGCCGGCTTTCTGCGCGTTCAGGCAAGCAAAAACCCATTGGATGCCACCGCCGTTCATCCTGAGAGCTATGATGCGGCCAAACTGCTTCTGAAAGCCCTGGGTGTCTCGGCAGAGGATCTAAAGAAAGGCGGCATTCCCGGCATTTTGGGCAAAGCGCAGGTCTACGGATTGGAAAAGCTGTCTGCCGAAACGGGGCTTGGACTGCCTACCCTGCAGGATATCCTGTCCGAACTTCAAAAGCCCGGCCGCGATCCGCGCGAGGATTTGCCGCAGCCGATTCTGCGCACGGATGTGCTGGACATCAAGGACTTAAAGCCCGGTATGGAATTGATGGGAACGGTTCGCAACGTGATCGATTTCGGTGCGTTTGTGGACATCGGTGTTCACCAGGATGGGCTTGTCCATATCTCGCGCATGGCAGACCGTTACATCCGTCATCCGTCCGAGGCGGCGAAGGTTGGGGATCATGTAAAGGTATGGGTCGTCGAAGTTGACGAAAAGAAAAAGCGCATTGCGCTGAGCATGATTCCGCCGGTTCAAAAGTGAATAAGCCCTGTCAAAACGGCAGAGATTGCAAAAATCTCCGCCGTTGTTTTTTTCGATACGGCCAAAGATGTACAATACGGCGTTATTTGTATAATTATTGTATATTATGCAAGTTCATCGTGCATTCCCTGCAAAAATCTCACGCTTTAGCATCGTATTGTATCAAAATTGTATTTTCACGTTTATACTCTTGCATTTTTAAAATATATATATATAATTATCCGTAATTCAGGACGGCAAACGGGCGCCGCGCTGAAGGATCTAAAAATGAAAGGATGAAAACTATGAAAAAAGCCCTTTCGATGCTGCTTGCAGTGCTGATGGTGCTTGCGTGCTTCTCCGGCTCCGCAATGGCCGACAGCGACAAGTATCTGGGCGTCATGCTCAGCACAAACGTCATGTCGCTGGATACCAACCTGGCAACAGACGGTGAATCCTTTGAGGTCATCGCAGATTGCATTGACGGTTTGATGCAGATGGACTCAACCGGCGCTTCCATTCCTGCCCTGGCTGAATCCTATGACTTGTCCGATGACGGTATGACCTATACTTTCCACCTGCGCGATGCGTCTTGGTCCAACGGCACTCCCGTGACCGCCGCCGACTTTGTATTTGCCTGGCGCCGCATCTGCAAGGAAGCCGGCGAGTATGCCTACATGTTTGGCAGCAGCGTCGGCTGCGTAAAGGGTGCACAGGATATCATCGACGGCAAGGCTGATCCCGAAACGCTGTGTGTGTCCGCTCCCGATGATAAAACGCTGGTTGTAGAATTGGAGTGCCCCGTCTCCTTCTTTGCATCCCTGATGTACTTCCCCACTTTCTATCCCATCAATGAAGCTTTCTACAACAGCCTGGAAGAAGGCACCTACGGCACGAGCCCCGAAACCTTCCTTTCCAACGGTGCTTTCCTGCTGGAGTCCTACACTCCCGGTACGGCCAGCCTGACGGTTAAGAAGAATCCCGATTACTGGGATGCCGACCGCGTAAAGCTTGCCGGTATCAAGTACCAGGTTGTCGGCTCTTCGGACAACGCGCTTGTTGCCTTCAAGACCGGTGCGCTGGATGTTGTAACAATCAGCGGCAATCAGGTTGCCAGCGCCAAGAAGGACAGTGACCTGGCCAGCGCGCTGAATGTAACCGGCGCCGGCTATCTGTGGTATCTTACCTTCAGCCAGACCGAAAAGAATGCCGAGGGCGGCATGCTGGCAAACAAGAATCTCCGTCTTGCCATTTCCAACGCAATCGACCGCGAGTCCATCGTTGAAAACAACGTAATGGATGGTTCCATCGCAACCTATACGGCGGTTCCCCCGCAGTTTGCCGCAAGCAGCACGACGGGTGCCGATTTCTCCGAGGATCAGATGGCGTTCATCGATTACTGCGACTACAACGTTGAAAAAGCCCTGGAGTACCTTGCAAAGGCCAAGGAAGAGCTTGGCAAGGACACCTTCACATTCACCCTGATCTACGGCAACAACGAGGGCGATGTAATTGCCAAGGTTGCCCAGTCGATCAAGAGCCAGGTGGAAGCCAACCTGCCCGGTGTTACCCTGAACCTGCAGCCCATGACCAAGGCCGAGCGCCTGGACAAGATGCAGAACGACAACTACGATATCGCTCTCACCCGTTGGGGACCTGACTATGCTGACCCGATGACCTACCTTGGCTTGTGGATCACGAACGCCTCCAACAACTACGGTTTCTGGAGCAATGCGGATTATGATCAGCTGATTGCCGACTGCACCACCGGCGCTTACATCACCGATTACGATGCCCGCTGGGATGCCATGTTCAAGGCCGAAACGCTGGTTATGCAGGATGCCGTCATCGCGCCTCTGTACACGCAGGCCAATGCAAACCTGATCACCTCCGGCGTATCGGGCATTGACTTCCACCCCGTCGCACTGAACCGTGTATACAAATCCGCTGTGATTGAATAAGCTCTCCGTTTTTCAACCCTCAGAGCGGTCGGCCTTTCGGCCGCTCTGAGGTCTTTGTCATCTTCGAACGATTGAAAAGGAACTGCTGCTTTTATGCTGAAATACACCTTGAAAAGAATCGGAATGGCACTGGCAACACTGCTGGTGATCATTTTTGTGCTGTTTGTGCTGGTACGTATCATGCCCGGCAATCCTTTCCCTTCCGAGAGGATGTCTGACATTCAGATTGCCAACAAGCGTGCTGAAATGGGGCTGGATGACCCTATTCTTCTGCAGTTTGTACGCTACATGAAAAATGTGTTTCAGGGAGATTTCGGCAAAGGCACCTCCCTCTATAACGGTGCTCCAATCAAGACAGTACTGTCCAATTGCGTATCCAATTCCTTCAGGATCGGCGGTCTGGCCGTGCTGATCGGTACGTTTTTCGGGCTTTTGCTCGGCATATGCGCCGCCCTGCACCGCGGAAAATTTCTGGATGGTTTCTGTACGGTTTTTTCCATCATCGGTGTATGCGTGCCGTCCTATGTATTTCTGATTTTCCTGCAGTACAATTTTTCCTACAAGATTTCGATTTTCCCCTACTTTTTCGATTCCTCCAAGTTCCTTCTTTCCTCCGTCCTTCCTTCTCTGTCGCTGAGCCTGTTCACCATGTCCACCATTGCGCGTTTTACCCGCAATGAGATGGTGGAAGTCATCGACAGCGATTATGTGCATTTGGCCGAGTCCAAGGGCATGGAAGGTTCCCTGCTCATCCGCCGCCATGTGCTGCGCAATGCACTGGTGCCTATTGTAACCGTCCTGGCTCCTCTGATTGTGGATCTGCTGACCGGCGCGCTGGTGGTGGAGAAAATATACGGCATAAACGGGATCGGCAAACTGATGGTGGATGCCATCACCGGCGAGGGCGTGGACTATAACTACGTGCTCGCGCTCGGTATTCTTTATTCCACACTTTACATCGGCATGATGCTGGTGGTTGATATTCTCTACGGCATATTGGATCCGCGCATCCGCGTGTCCGCAAAGGGGGAAGCATAAATGAGTACAATCGTCAGAAAAACCGCCTCTGTGCAGCCCGCTGCGGATTATATTCCCCGCAAAGAGGACTTTGAGCTGCTGGAGCAGCATGATATTGCTACAGACCGCAACTTTGCTTCTCAAGGGTATTGGAAGGGCGTAGCTGTCCACTTTTTCCGCAATAAACGCGCAGTCACGGGACTTGTGATTGTGCTTTTGATCTTGTTCTTTGCCATTTTCGGCCCCATGATGAGCCAGTACGGCTACAAGGACATTATATCCGTAACAACAAAAGTAAACGGACGCAACCGGCAGATCACAGCCGGCGGCATCTCTCCGCGCATTCCGTGGCTGCACAAATTGTTTGGCGGAGAAGCATACGATGACTATTTTGCCGACTGCACCTTTCTTTTCGGCACGGACGATATGGGGCGCGATCTGTGGACACGCACCTGGCACGGTGCGCGTGTATCCCTCCTGATCGCTTTCATCACCATCATGATCGACATGATCGTCGGCATGAGCTACGGCCTGGTTTCCGGTTATTTCGGCGGCATAACAGACAACATCATGCAGCGTTTTGTAGAGGTGGCCAACAGCGTTCCGCGTCTGGTAATTGTATCCGTGCTGGCCATATTTATGAAAAAAGGCATGGGGCTGGTCATTGTGGCCCTGCTTTTGACCGAGTGGATCGGCATGAGCAAAATCGCGCGTGCCGAAATGCTGAAGGTGAAAGAGCAGGAATATGTGCTGGCCAGCCGCACGCTCGGTGCCCGCAGCGGCCATATCATCTTTAAGGAAATTCTGCCGAACACCATTGGCCCCATCATCACACAGGTAATGTTCTCCATCCCCACCGCCATTTTTACTGAAGCATTCCTCAGTTTCGTAGGCGTCGGCATCGTGCTGCCGCAGTGCTCCGTGGGCACATTGATTGAGGATGGCTTCAACAACATCACCACCCTGCCGTATCAGATTTTGCCGCCGATTCTGGTGTTGGCGCTGCTGATGCTCGGTTTCAACTTTATCGGCGACGGGCTTCGCGAAGCACTTGCTCCCAAGCTTGAAGACATGTAAGGAGGCGCGGTATGAACGACACCATTCTTCAAATCCGCGATTTGGACATCTCCTTCCGCACGAGCGCGGGCTGCGTGCATGCCATCCGCGGCGTCAATTTTGACCTTCACCGCGGTGAAACGGTCGCCATTGTCGGAGAGTCCGGTTCCGGAAAATCCGTCACCATGAAGGCCGCCATGGGGCTGTTGGACAGCAACGCAACCGTTAATCACGGGGAAATCATCTATTCCTGCCCGGATAAAGAAGGCGCTGTGCATTCCGTCGATCTGCTGCAGATGAGCCGGAAACAGCTGCGGCAGACAATCAACGGCCAGCATATCGCCATGGTTTTTCAGGATCCCATGACCAGCCTTGACCCCACCATGCAGATCGGCAAGCAGGTGATGGAGGGCATGATCCTTCATTGCGGCATGAGCAAGCAGCAGGCCCGTGCACGGGCTTTGGAGCTTTTGCAGCTGGTTGGCATCACCGATGCGGAAAAGCGCATGAAAAACTATCCGCACCAGCTGTCGGGCGGCATGCGCCAGCGTGTGGTAATTGCCATCGCCCTGTCCGCAAACCCCGATGTGCTGATCTGCGATGAACCTACCACCGCGCTGGATGTGACCATACAGGCCAAGATTCTGGAGCTGATTCAGGACATCCAGAAGAAAATGCAGCTTTCCGTCATCTATATCACCCACGATCTGGGCGTTGTCGCCAAGGTAGCCGATTACGTCAATGTCATGTACGCCGGCAAAATTGTCGAAACGGGGCGGATTGATGAAATTTTCTATGATCCGAAGCATCCCTATACCTGGGGATTGCTTTCTGCCATGCCGGATCTGGATACGGATGATGATCGACTGTATTCCATCCCGGGCAGTCCACCCAATCTTTTGCATGAGCCCGTCGGCGATGCTTTCGCCCCGCGCAACCGCTTTGCCCTGAAGATAGACGAAAAGCTTGAGCCGCCGCTGTTCCGTGTAAGCGATACCCACTACGCCGCAACATGGCTGCTCCACCCCGATGCACCGAAAATTGAAATGCCGAAGGAATTGCAGCTGCGCTTGGCGCGTGCCAGAAAGGAGGCGGAAAAGTACCTATGAGTGAGCCTTTGCTGAAGGTGGAAAATCTCAAGCAGCACTTTCCGATTTCCCATTCTTATACGGTCAAAGCCGTAAACGGCGTATCCTTTGAGGTATATCCCGGCGAGACCTACGGCTTGGTCGGTGAATCCGGCTCGGGCAAAACCACCATCGGGCGCAGCATTATTCGGCTGTATAATCCCACTGACGGCGTCATAACCTTTGACGGAAAGGTAATCAGCGGAAGATTAAGCCCCGACACGCGCAAGATGCTGCGTGCCGAAATGCAGATGATTTTTCAGGACCCCATGGCCAGCCTGAACCCGCGCAAAAAGGTAGAGGATATCATCGGCGAAGGGCTGGATATCCATCATACCTGCAAAACCAAGGCAGAGCGCAGTGCCCTGATCGCGGAAATGCTGAAAAAGGTCGGCCTTTCCCCCGAACACGCCTCCCGCTATCCGCATCAGTTTTCGGGCGGTCAGCGCCAGCGCGTAGGCATTGCCCGCGCCCTGATTATGCAGCCGAAGCTGATTATCGCTGATGAATGCATATCTGCCTTGGACGTCTCCATTCAGGCGCAGGTTGTCAATTTGATGAAGGACATTCAGCAGGAGACCGGTTGTGCGTATCTGTTTATCGCGCATGACCTGAGCATGGTCAAGTATATCTCGGACCGAATCGGTGTGCTGCACTTGGGATACATGGTGGAAGCGGGCAGCAAACAGGAAATCTTTTCCAACCCCATACATCCATACACCAAGAGTCTGCTTTCGGCCATCCCCCATCCCAATCCGGAAGTGGAAAAGCGCCGTAAATCCATCAGCTATGATTATGCTTCCAGCGGCATCGATTACACCAAGGGAACGCAGCATTCGGTAGGCGGTACGCACACGGTACTGGCTACCGATGCAGAGTTTGCCGCTTGGACCAAAGAATAATAAACCGAATAGGCAGAAAAAATCTCCCCCGCCTGCTCATCTGCGGCAAGCGGGGGAGATTCTGTATTTCAATGTCAGCCTTCAATCATGAATGCGCGGTATGCCTTTACGGCCTCATAAAGGTCGGCCTTGTTGATAATTTCCTGCGGAGCGTGCATGGAAAGCACGGGGACGCCGCTGTCAATTACTTCCATGCCATACAGTGCGCAGATATAGGCAATCGTGCCGCCGCCGCCGACATCCACACGGCCCAGTTCAGCCGTCTGCCAGGCAACGTTGTTATCATCCATAATCTTGCGCAGGCGGCCGATAAACTCGGCATTGGCATCATTGGAGCCGGACTTGCCGCGAGAACCGGTAAACTTGTTGTAGCAAACGCCGTGACCCAGCAAAGCGGCGTTTTTCTTTTCAAAAGCGGCGGCGTAGAGCGGATCGTAGCCCGCGCTTACATCGCAGCTGAGCATACGGCAGGCACGCAGCGCACGGCGCAGCGTCAGCTCGCTGTATACGGGCGTAGTCAGGGCAAGCAGCTCTGCCATCGCGTTTTCAAAGTAATGCGCGCGCATACCGGTAGCACCCACGCTGCCGATTTCCTCTTTATCGGCCAGCAGGCAGCAGCAGGTGTACTCCGGCACATCGGGCAATGTCAGAATTGCCTCGATCGATGCATAAGCACACACACGGTCATCATGGCCATAGCCAAGCAGCATGCTGCGATCCAGCCCGAAATCGCGCGTCTTTCCGGCAGGAACCGCTTCGATTTCGGCGGAAATCATATCGCTTTCATCAATATCGTAGCGCTCTTTCAGAAGCTTGAGCAGCATGGCCTTAACCGGCTCTTTCTCCTCACCCTCCAGCGGACGCCCGCACATGATAATGTCCAGATCTTCGCCGCCGATTACTTCGGAGCCTTTTTTGCTCATCTGATCGCCGGAAAGATGAATCAGCAGATCGGAAATGCCGACCACGGGATCGTCGTCATCCTCGCCGATCACAATATTTACAATCGATCCGTCTTTCTTTGCAACAACGCCGTGCAGCGCCATAGCGCGCGCGACCCACTGATACTTTTTGATGCCGCCGTAATAGTGGGTATCGGCATAGGCAATGTCATCTGCCTCATAGAACGGATTCTGCTTTACATCGATGCGCGGAGAATCGATGTGTGCGCCCACAATGTTGATGCCCTTTTCCAAAGGCTGCTTACCCATGTGGAAGAGCATCACAGCCTTGCCCATGCAGTTTACAAACACCTTATCGCCGGGCTGCAGCATACGCTGCTCGGCAATTGCCTGTTCCAGGTCAATATACCCCGCCTTTTTCGCGGCAGCAACGGTTTCAATCACACATTCGCGTTCGGTTTTGCCATGATCCAAAAAATCGCGGTAACGGGTGCTGACAGCTTCCAGCGCTTCCAGCGCCGCTCCGTCGTAGTTTTTCCAAGCATTGGGTCGTTCCATCGATTTTTACCTCCTGAATTTCTCCGTTTTCCGGGATCATTATATCATGTATTGCAGCGAAAAACAAGCAATCGCGGGGGTCCGCACCGATCATTCCTTCATCCTGCTTTTCTGCAGAGCGCCCGATGCCTGTCAGGACAAGTTCTGTGCTTCCACCAGCATATCCCCGCCATAGCGCTTTCGAAGCAGCGGCTTTTCGATTTTTCCGGTCGGGTTGCGCGGCACCTGCGCAAAGATCACCCTGCGCGGCCGCTTATAGCGCGGCAGCTGCATGCAGAATTCATCAATGCTCTCCTGCGTGCAGGTATGTCCCGGCTTCACCTCGATAATCGCTGCGGCAATCTCGCCCAGCCGCTTATCGGGCAATCCGATCACGGCCACATCCTTGACATCCGGATGCGCACTCAGAAAGCTTTCAATCTGTACAGGGTACAGGTTCTCGCCGCCGGTAATAATAACATCCTTTTTGCGGTCTACAAGGAAGATAAACCCGTCCTCATCGCTCATGGCCATATCCCCCGTCAGCAGCCAGCCGTCGCGCAATGCGGCAGCCGTCGCCTTCGGGTCATGATAGTAGCAGGTCATTACGCCGGGACCTTTGACGCACAATTCCCCAATCTCGCCGACGGGGACGGTTTTCCCGCCGTCATCCACAATCTTTGCCTCCCAGCCATAACCGGGCTTGCCGATAGCGCCCACCTTTTCGATGTTTTCCACGCCCAAGTGCACGCAGCCGGGGCCGATGGATTCGCTAAGACCGTAGTTGGTATCATACTGATGATTGGGGAAATACCGCTGCCAATGATGGATCAGGCTCTGCGGAACAGGCTGTGCCCCGATGTGCATCAGCCGCCACTGCGAAAGCTGATAATCCGACAGCTTCAAATCCCCGCGGTCCAGGGCACCCAGAATATCCTGTGCCCAGGGTACAAGCAGCCACACAATGGTGCAATGTTCTTCGCTGACGGCCTCCAGGATATACTCCGGTTTGTTTCCCTTAAGCAGCACAGCGCGGCTGCCGGAATAAAGGGATCCGAACCAGTGCATTTTGGCGCCCGTATGATAAAGCGGCGGAATGCAAAGGAAGACATCATCATGGGTCTGGCCATGGTGGTGCTGCTCCACAGCCGCGGCATGCGACAGGCTTTCATGGTTATGAAGGATCGCCTTCGGAAAGCCGGTTGTGCCGGAAGAAAAGTAAATTGCGGCGTCATCCTGCTCCGAAATCGGCACCATGGGATCTTCCGCCGAAGACTGCGAGCACAGCAGGGAATAGCTTTCCGCAAATGTCGGGCAGATGCCGCCCACATAGAAGAGTGCGCAGGTTTGTTCAAGGGCAGGCGCAAGGCTTTCCACACGGCCGATAAACTCCATTCCGAACACCAATGCATCCGCTTCGGCCAGGTGCAGACAATAGTCGATTTCGTCCGCCGTATAGCGGAAGTTCAGCGGAACCGCCAGCGCGCCGGCCTTCAGAATGCCAAAGTAAATCGGCAGCCACTCCAGGCAGTTCATCAGCAGGATCGCTACCTTTTTCCCCTTTCCCAGGCCGCGGCTGATCAAAAGGTTTGCAAAGCGGTTTGCATGCTCATCAAATTCCCGCCAGGTAATTTCCCGCCGATAGCAGGGAGCATTCGTCGGCTCAATCAGCTCATATTCCTTCCAGGTAACGCGGCGCTTTTCTGCATGTTCCGGGTTGATCTCAACCAGTGCAGCCTCATCGCCTTCGGTTTTGGCGTTGCGGCGAAGCAAATCGATAATCGGCATATAAGCATCTCCTTGTAACAAAAAATCACCGCAGCGTGCGGCTGCGGTGTTTATAAAAGCGGCAATTGCAGTTCGTTTACAGCCATCACGAAACCAGCCGCGCCGGATAAGTATAGGCGTAGCCGTAATAATAACCGTAAGCAAATGCGCAAAGCTGCATAAGGAATGATCTCCTTTCGGTGTACAGGACGATTATAACACATATGCCGGATATATGCCTGTTTTTTCGTTGTACTAAACGGACAAAGCGCTGCTTGACTGAAACTCTTTCAAAGGATATAATAACGGTGCGTAGAAATATTTTTTATTTTATGTGCAAGAAAATGAAGGGATAAAACGTTATTATGAGTGACGAGGTACGAAAGGGGAAATCGTCCATGTCCGATGAGGAGTTTTCGGCGTGGTTCGATGACCTCTATACCCGTTATGCCTCCGATGTAATCCGCGTCAGCTACTTCTACCTGGGCGACCGCGGCAAAGCGGAGGATGTCTGCCACGATGCCTTTGTCAGCCTGTTTGTTAATCGGCCTGCGCTGGAGGCGGGAAACGAAAAAAAATGGCTGCTCAAGGTAGCCATGAACCGCTGCCGCGATATCTGGCGTTCGGCTTGGGTGCGACGTGTGATATCGGGAAGCCCCGTATTTGAAATGATACCCGCGCCCGATGTCATCGGTCAGCACGTTGAAAAAACCGAGGTGCTGCAGGCCGTTCACAGCTTACCGGCTGAATACCGCGAAATTTTTATCCTGCATTACTATCAGGGGCTTGGCATCAGTGAAATCGCAGACGTTTTGAATCTGCCGGAAGGGACAATATCCAGCCGTCTGTCCCGCGGCAGAAAAAAACTGGAAGCCATATTGGGAGAAAAAGGGGGCGAATCAGCGTGAAGCAATTGGAAAAATTGCCGGAAATGTCAGATGAAATGCTCGGAGGTCTTCACGCCGCTCAAGATTTAAAAGAAGAAATTCTGCGTGACGGGGCGCTTGCCCGCAAGGACGGAAAAAAGCATTACCGCAATACGCCGTGGGCTTCGGTGGCTCCCGAAAAGCGGCGCGCCACACATGCCGGGCGCGTATTGGCAACGGTCTGTACATTTGCCTTTGTAATCGGTCTGTTGGTGGGGATTCCGATGACGGTCTCCACACCGCAGACAGATAACGGTGTGCTGATCTCCACCCAGGCGGGCGGCGATTCGGGCACACAGGAAACGGTTGGCACATTGGCGCGCGATTTGCCCAAGGGCAGCATTACCATCACGCAAAGTCAAAAGCCCGCGTACCGCGGCATTTGGGCTTCGGCCAACGGAGCAAATTTCCCGCTGGTATGCGTAAACGGCCGCTATTATCGGCTGCTGACCAATCCGACCTCTCTGGGAAGCGACCTGACAGGCAGCAGTCTCGGCACGGTAGACACCTGCACTGATGAGCCTTCATTGCTCAGCGACGGCATTTTCAGCAATGTTGTTGCCCAGGGGGAAACTGTTTATTCCGTAAGCGGTATGAACGGCGCAATGGTTGCTGCCCGGGTAGACGGCACTATGCGCGTCTTCCAGCGCGTGTCCTTCGGCAATTCTGCCCTGAAAGGCGGCGAAAGCCTTGCAGATACCCTGAAGGCAAGCAGCGTTGTAGCCATGGAATTAACAGGCGTGGGCACGGTTACGGATGCCGATACTGCCAAGAGCCTGTATAATACCTTGATCGGCAATGCTTCCTTGGCCCGTTCCGCCGCCGGTGAAACCGGTACCTCGCTGCTGATCCAGCTTTCTAACGGTCTCACGCTTCAGATGGCTGTCCGCGATGAAAGTGTTATGGCATGCGGCACATGGAATTGTCCCGAGTTTTTCGAGGCTTTCTCGGCGGCTGTTCAGTAAGGCAGTCAAATCTTTACATTCAAAAAGGGAGGCGGCTTTTGCCGTCCCCCTTCGTTTTTTATCGCATATTTTCAACCATCTGTGTCAGCGTTTGCAGCCCGACCGCAAATCCGTGCGAATTATCCAGCCGATAATCCGCGCAGGCACGATAGTGCCCGATCCGCTCATTGTATTGGTCAATCACGTTTTCGTGAGAGCCGCCTGCCAAGGTGGGGCGGCGATCCATCTTGATATCGGATAGAATCTGGTCAAGCGGGCGATCGATATGGATGATTACGCCATGGTTCTGCATCAGCAAAACATTTTCGCGCACAGTAGGCAAACCGCCGCCGGTGGAAACCACGCACGGAGGCTTACCGATCAGCTCCATCAGCACCCCTGCCTCCGCATTGCGGAAGAACTGCTCGCCAAGCGTTTGGAATATCTCAATCACGGACATACCCATGATTTCGCTTACGCGCTGGTCTGTATCCACAAAGGGGAGATTCAGGTTTGTTGCCAGCCGTCTGCCCAAACTTGTTTTTCCCGCGCCGGCCATGCCAACCAAAAAAATGTGCATCTTCAGCATACTGTCATCTCCCTTGTTGCTTATACGTTTATCATATCATATTCCGTCTTGCAATGCAACCGGTCGGGAAATTTTCGTTTATTTGTGCAGTTTTTTTGCAAATACTTACGCACATTTAACAGTGCAGAAGTCACCGATAACTTTTCAGGAATGTCTCACGGAAATCCTGCGGCAGTTCAGCCCCGCCACGCAGCACCGCCTCCAGCGCACAGCCGAATACCGGCGGCACATCGGCACGAATCATCCGTGCTCGGGGAGAAGACTTGGCCGTGACGGACTGCGCGTACTCCGGGAACGCGGCGAAAATGCCGCCGCCCATCACAACATCAAAATCGCCTTGAAAATAACGCTCCGCCGCCCAGGTAAGCTCTGACAGCGCCGTGCTGCCGTGCTCGAAAATCTCTCGGCTGACCGCATCCCCCTGTCTGCGCCCTTCAAATATGCAGTGGGCAAAGGATGCAATGTACGGGCGCCCTCCGCTGTAAATGGCGGGAATATTCTCTTCCGGCAAAACGCCGTCCATCTGTTTGCAGACAAGATCGCGCAGGACGGTTTTGCGTCCGCGCCCGTCCGCATGCTTAATCGCCGCAAGTATTGCCTCCCGTCCCAGGATAAACCCACTGCCTACCGTATCAATCAAATATCCCAGCCCGCCGATGTGATACAGCGCATCAGGCGTGCGCGCAAACAAGCTGCATCCCGTGCCGCACACAATGCAGCAGCCCGGTGCCTGCCCCAGCATGGAGGAGATCATCCCCCAGCCGTCATCCTCCAGGAACATCGGCCAATCGTCAAAGGCCGCGCGCAGCGGCTCGCGCATGGCCTCGCCATAATAATTCATGGCGGCGATGCCGCAAAAAGCATAGTCCGGCTTGCCGCCGGGAATATGCTGCGCCACCCGGCGCAGGGTGAAAATGGCGCGGTGAAGCGCCTCCTCCAGTCCCATGTCCATGGCGTTGCAGCCCTGGCTGATATCCCGCAAAAGGATCCGCCCGCTTGCATCCAGCAGCAGCGTTTCAGTCTTGGTGCCGCCCGCATCCAAAGCGATAAAATAGCCCATGGTATACTCCTTTTACTACTTAAAGCTGTGTGAAGTCAGCTGGCCGCCGCCGCGCACATTCTCCCGGCTGCCATCCAGCGCAGGATCCACATAGCAATCAAACCAGTGTGTCAGCCGTGCCTGCAGCGCCTGCCGCAGCGCCTGCAGAGCAGGATCATCAATGCGGTTATCGCGCTCGTCGGGATCATTTACCAAGTCGTAGAGTTCGTCCGGCCCATCCGGATAGCGATGCACCAGTTTCCATTCGCGGGTGCGGATCATGCGCACGGGGCCATACTCATCGTATATAACTACCTCATCCCGGAAAGAATCGCTCTCGCCTGTCAGCACGCGGGCAAAAGAGCGGCCCGGCAGATCTTTCGCGGGCCGGTAGGGCACGCCGCACATTTCAAGCAGGGTGGGCATAAAATCATAATGGCTCACCATGGTTTGACTGACCACGCCCTGCGGGATGTGTCCCGGCCAGACAAAGATGCCCGGTACCTTGACGCTGGTTTCATACATGTTCATGGGATAAGTGCCGTTGCCCTTGCCCACAATGCCGTGATGACCCATGTTGCTGCCGTTGTCGCCGGTAAACACAATCATTGTACTGTCCAGCAATCCTTCCGCTTCCAGCCGATCCAGGATGCGGCCCACGTTTGCATCCATGGCTGTAACCGCGGCATAATAGCCGCGCTGGCTCTCGCGGCAGTAAGGCAGCCAGGTTTCGCGGATGGGTGCATAATTGGCGTGGATGAAGCGGATACCGGGATGCGGCTTCTTTTTCCAATCGGCAAAGGAGATATCGCAGTCCGGCACCCATGGGTGAATGTCCTCAAAGGGGATGGAATCAAAGGGACAGTCGCGGTACAAATCATAATACTGCTTGGGATGGCATTCTTCTGCCCAGGGGGAATGCGGCGCGGTAAAATGCACGGCCAAGCAGAAGGGCTGCTCCCGATTGCGAATATCCAGAAAGTGCAGGGCGTTATCGGCAATATAGTCGGTCACATAGCAGCCGCGCTTCATGGTCATTTCGCCGTTTTCCAGCACAACGGGGAACATATAGTTTTCGCCGCCGTTGGCCGTGGTGCGCCAATAGGTAAACCCGGCCTGCGGGGTACAGCTGTCGCCCATGTGCCACTTGCCGGACAGGCCACACGCATAGCCCGCATCGGCCAGATAATCGGTAAAAGTATCCTTGCCGCGCAGATAACGAACGGCATGATCCCCCAGAAAGGACACGCGCGGCCAGATGTACTCGTATGGCGGTTTATCCATATGGATGCTGTCGCGCAGATCCTGCGACAGCATGCTTTCATCCAAATGCCCTTTTGCCAGCCAGTCATGCACGCCGTGCTGGGAGGGAATCTGTCCGGTATAAATGCTCATGCGGGCAGGCGAACAGACAGGCGACACGCAGAACAGATTTTCCATGCGCATGCCCATGGCAGCCAGGCGATCCAGGTTTGGGGTATAGATTTCGCTGTTGCCGGCGCAGTGCATGGCCCAGGCACCCATATCGTCGGCCATGATAAACAGCAGGTTAGGGTGTTTTGCGATTTGGGGCATGACGTAATCTCCTGTCTTTTAATCAAGCAAAAGGGAAGAAGGAAGAGAAAAGAAGCCTTCTTCTTTTCCTTTCCCGCTTCCCGGATTGTTTACTCTTTGATGGAGCCCATCATTACACCCTTCATAAAGTACTTTTGCACGAAGGGATAAATGCACAGGATGGGCAGGGTGCTGATGATAATCATAGCATACTTGACCAGCGTGTCCAGGTACAATACATCCGACGCGTCGTTGCCGGCGGCGTTGTTAGCATTATTGATGTTGATCAGCAAGATCTCGCGCAGAAACAGCTGCAGCGGGTACTTGCTGCGATCCTGCAGGTAGATCATGGCATCAAACCAGCCGTTCCACTGCGCTACGGCGTAGTAGAGCACCATCACGGCGATGGTAGCCTTGGCACAGGGCACGATGATGCGGAAAAGGATGGTAAAGTCCCCCGCGCCGTCCAGGCGCGCGGATTCCTCCAGGCTTTGCGGGATGGCACGGAAGGAAGTGCGCATTACGATCATATTCCAGGTGCTGATCATGCCGGGCAGGATGAGCGCCAAACGGCTGTTGTACAGCCCAATGCCTTTAACAACGAGGAATTTTGGGATCATGCCGCCCGAAAAATACATGGTGAACACCACCAGCAGCGTAAACAGCTTTTTGAACATCAGCTTGGGGCGGGACAGCGTGTATGCGCCCAAGCAAGAGGAAAAGATGCTTACTACGGTGCCCACCACCACATAGAAAATGGTGTTGGCATAGCCAATGCCCACATTGGGGTTTTGCAGCATGGTACGGTAGCCCTGCAGACTGAAGCCCAGCGGCCGCCACAGCAGTCCGGTATGGGTAAACAGGCGAATGGGATCCGAAATAGAACCTACCAGCACATACCAAAGCGGATACAGAAACAGGATGGTCAGTACAAACAGCAGCGTGTAGTTAAACACGTCAAAGAGACGGCTGCCAAAGGATTTATTCTCTACCATATCAGCACCTTCCCTTACCAAAGGCTTTCCTTGACGACGTGCTTGGAGAAATAGTTGGCCGAGCACAGGATGATCACATTGACCACCGAATTGAACAGATCCACCGCCGCGCCGAAGCTGTAATCATTCTGTTTGAGTCCTCGGCGATACACATAGGAGGACACGATATCGGATACCTCCCAGGTCATCTCGTTGTAAAGCAGGATGGTCTTCTGATGACCTTCGCCCATGATGTGGCCCATGCGCATGATCAGCTGTACGGCGATGATGGGCACCAGCGCCGGCAGGGTGACGCTGAGCATCTGGCGGAAGCGTCCCGCGCCGTCGATGGCAGCAGCCTCATACAGGCTCATATCCACCGAAGACAGCGTAGCCAGATACAGGATACTGCTCCAGCCCATCTGCTTCCAAATGCCGCTGACAACGTAAATGGTGCGGTAATAGCGCGGCTCGGCAAGAAAATTCAGATGCGGCTTGCCTGCCAGATCGCGGAATACATTGAACAGACCCGTGGAGGCGGAGAAATCGCTGATCATGCCGCACATGACCACCAGAGAGATAAAATGGGGCATATAGCTGACCGTCTGCACGACGCGGTTGTAGGGATTGCAGCGCACCTCGTTAACCAATAGGGCAAAGATGATGGGCATGGGAAAGCCAATCACAATTTGCAAAAAGCTGATCACCAGGGTGTTGCGGATGGTGCGCCAGGCATAGGGGCCGGTGAGGAACTCCTGAAAATGCTCCAGCCCCACAAACTTGGACTTGGCGATGCCCTTGAAGGGTTTGTAATTCTGGAAGGCGATTACCAGCCCGCCCATTGGCGCGTAATGGAAAATCAGGTAAAAGGCCAGCACCGGCAGCCACATCAGGTATACAATTTTATTCTGCCGAAAGTCCAGTGCCAAACGCTGAAAAAAGGTTTTTTTGTAGTAATTTACCGGTGGGCGATCATTCACAACTTGCTGCATGCAATCCCCTCCTCGGGTATAATATGCGGGGAGCGCCGTGGGGTGCTCCCCGCGATGGGCAGCCGCCGGAGGAAGCATTTTCCTCAAACGGCTTCATTTTTTCTTTAGCGGCTCAGATAACGATCGTAAGCACCCTGGGTGATTTCCACTGCGCGATCCAGCTTATAGGAGGCCAGCTGCTTCACATAGGCGTCCCAACCGGTCTCCAGATCGACCTCGCCGCGAATGAACTTAAGCGACATTTCGCTCACATAGGTATCCACATTGCTCATGATCTTCAGGCGCTCGTTGTTTTCATCGGTGGTCAGGGTCACGCTGGTGGGCATCAGCCAAGCATTATCCCAGTTTTCGCGGTCGGCGTACTGCAGACGCAAAGCCACAGCGGTCTCATCGCGCAGCAGGTTGGGGCTGCACTGGGTATCGGGGATGCGCTTGCAGGGCCAATAGGTCATGCGGCACACATTGTGCATGATGGAGGTTTCATACAGTTCGTTGTGAAGAACCCAATCGGTGAACTGGAAGCCGCCCTGATCGTCCGTAGCTACCCAGGACAGGCCCTCGGGACCGCGATTGGCAAACACGGAGCCTTCTTCAGTATAGGTATAGTTAAGGAACTGGCACACAATGGGCAGCAGGTCTTCGTCGCAAGCGGTGGTGATCACGGTGCAGTAACCGGCATTCACGTTCACGCCCAGGTTATACACATGAACCTGCAAGTCTTCGCTGGCGGACTGATACGGGGTCTTCGAGATAAGCGTTCCTGATGCCTTTGAATCGGAATAGGCATTGCCGATTGCAACCACCAGACTGCCGATTGTGCCTGCGGAATACATCTTTCTGCACTGAGCGTTGCCGACGGTGCCGAAATCGGTGCCGATGTAGCCCTTCACATACCAGCTGTGCATACGGCTCAGGAAGTCATGCCACTCCTGGCTGTCAGCATAGTACTTGACGGTGCCGTCCACCTGATAGAAATTCTGATACACATTGTAGCCTGCGCCAAGGGTTGTATAAGCCTGACTCTTGCCGGTCAAAAGCGGCACAACACCAGGCTTGTTTTCGACAATTTTCTGGAAATACTCCTCCAGCTTATCGAATGTCGTAATTTCAGCGGGATCAATGCCGAATTCCTCACACCAGTCTGTACGGACTACCAGGCAGTCGGGAAGGGAATCATATTCATCCTGATAATAATAGAAGCCCAGCACCCGATTGTCCTCGTTGTAGAACTGGCGGCGCACGTCATCGTTTGCGTTAATCAGGTTGTAATAGTCGGGGGCGTTCTCCTCCAGATAGGGGGTCAGGTCGTAGATCAGACCGTCATCATAGGCAGCCACCGCGCCGCCATTGTAGAACTTTTCCAGATCCACAATGATATCGGGCAGCTCGTTGCCGGCCAGCATCAGGGCAAAGCCTTCGCTCGCCGCGCCATAGGTGGGGTGCATCATTTCGATTTCGATGCCGGTAACTTCGGAAAAGCGCTGGTACACCGGGTTTTCCATGTAATTGGTATACACCTGGGACGCGCCCGCGTTCATCTCCATCCACACCTTCAGCTTTACGGGCTTATCGGTCTGGATGGGGTAGGTTACATTGGCCAGAGCCGCCCCTGCGGAGAGCAGCAGGCACATGGCCATCAACAATGCGATTAGTTTCTTCACGTTAGTCTCCTCCTTGAAAATCTTTGGTGTACATACCGACTGAATTTCGACGCGATATATACAAATCTGATGGTTAAATCATAACACACGAAATTTTCAATTTCAACCGTTTCGGCGGATTGCACAGTAAAATTGCATTTGGCCATCCGACACGTTATTTTATTTCATTTTCCGTCAAATTCAATCATTTTAAGCAAAAAACAAGCTGCGGCAGAATGCAAACCTTTCTGCCGCAGCTTTGCTTCAACGGACTATGCAGCAATGCGAAAGCAGCCATCTACCGCCGAAGTGCCTATTTTCTGTTTTTCCCGACCATTTCCTGCCATTCAGCCGGCAGCGGCACATCGCTGATCACCTGATCCACGTCGGCCAATGACCCATAGGTATAGTAATACTCGCGGCCGATTTTAT
Source organism: bacterium (assembly GCA_963624325.1). Lineage (GTDB taxonomy): Bacteria > Bacillota > Clostridia > Christensenellales > Aristaeellaceae > SFMI01. The sequence continues at coordinate 46,639 of CAVFPH010000001.1, read as the reverse complement.
GTGAAGGCAGCAAGAAAACGATCCTGCGTGCATGGCGGGACATCATACGGCGCACCTGATTCTCCTCCATGGAAGTACCGCAAATGCGGCCATCAGCGCCGACCCCTCGGCAGGAAAAGAAGAATGTATCGGCCATGATATCCTGAAGCATCGGCTCGGTATAGCTGCCCACCAACGAATATCCGTTGTCAACTACGCTTCCGCCGGTTACCATCGTGCGGATATGCCTTTCGCTGAGTGCAAGTGCCGTTTTCAGTCCGGTTGTGATCACCATCAAATCAGAGTGCTGAGGCAGATAAGGCACCATATGGCTGACGCTGGTGGACGGATCCATTAGGATCACATCGCTCGATTTAACCAATGCCGCAGCTTGAGCGCCGATAATTTCCTTAATATCCGGCACCTCATTCTCACGAATCAAACGAGGCAAATACCGATTGTTTGCTGCCAAAATTGCGCCGCCGCGAATTCGGCGGATCAGGCCTTCCTTTTGCAGGGCTGCCAAATCACGGCGCAGCGTGGATTCGCTGATAAACAGGGTTTTCGACATCGTATGAATGGAAACAGCCTGGCCGTCCTTCAGCATTTCCATGATACCGTCCAGCCGCTCAACACCCAGCATTGCGCATCCTCCTTAGCAGTTTTCTTTATTGATTATAGCAAGCATCAACCATTTTGGCAATTCTCCGTGCGCAGTTCGCTCTTTTTTTGCGCAATAATGATCAGTTCTGCCTTTAATTTCGCGCAATAAGAAATAAAGTCGGCAATTGCCGTCTTTGTCTTGCGGTATTTGGGAAAAAAGCGTATATTATTCGTGAAAAGCTCTTTGGGAGGATAGACACCAATGAAAAAACAGCCGAATGTAATTATCCTTTTGACGGATGACCAGCGTGCGGGAACCATTCATGCGCTGGGCAATGATATCGTACAAACCCCTAATATGGATGAGCTGGTGCAGCGCGGCACCTCCTTTACCCGCGCCCATATTCCCGGCGGTACCCTCGGTGCCGTATGCATGCCCAGCCGCGCAATGCTCAATTCCGGGCGCACGCTGTTTCATTTGGCGGGCGAAGGCCAGGACATTCCCCCGGAGCACGTAACACTGGGCGAATGCCTGCGGAACGCGGGCTACCACACGCACGGCATCGGCAAATGGCACAACGGGCCGGATTCCTATTCCAGATCCTTCTCCAGCGGTGCCGATATCTTCTTTGGCGGCATGTGGGATCACTGGAATGTGCCGGTATGCGATTACAACCCGGACGGGCAGTATGAGCACCGCATTCACTTTACCCCCAATTTTTCCGCGTCCGGCACCAGCATGATGGTGCGTGCCGACCGCATCAATGCGGGTGTGCACTCTACCGATCTTTTCTCCGGCGATGCCGTACGCTTCATTCGCGATTATCAGGAAGACAAGCCGTTCTTCCTATACCTTTCCTTCCTGGCTCCGCATGATCCGCGCACCATGCCGGAGGAGTTCAAGCACATGTACAAGGCAGAGGACATCCCCCTGCCCGATAACTTTGCCGCCATGCCCGTTGTCAATTGCGGCTGGTCGGCCAACGGCCGCGACGAGACCATCGAGGCCTATCCGCGTGATCCCATGAAGGTTCGCCAGCACATTGCCGATTACTATGCCATGATCAGCCATATCGATTACCGCATCGGCGAAGTCATGACCGCTGTGCGGGAGCGCGGATTGCTGGATGATACCATCATTGTGCTGATGGGCGATAACGGTCTGGCCATCGGTCAGCATGGTCTGATGGGAAAACAGAACATCTACGAGCACAGCGTAAACGTTCCGCTGGTAATGGCAGGCCCCGGCATTCCGCAGGGAGAACGGCGCGAGCAGCTATGCTATCTGCTGGATGTTTATCCCACGCTGTGCGACCTGTGCGGGGTTGATATTCCCGATTCTGTGGAAGGGAAGAGCCTGTTGCCTGTACTTCACAATGCCGATGCCTGCGTTCGGGAGGATTTGTATCTTGCCTTCCAGGCCCGCATACGCGGCGTCATGGATGAGCGGTTCAAGCTTATCGAATACCGCACGGAGAACCTCAAGCTCACGCAGCTGTTTGACCTGAAAAACGATCCTTGGGAAAAGAACAACTGCTTCGACATTCCCGGATATGAGCAGGTCACCGACCATCTGCGTGCACGCATGATGAAGCTGCGCGATGAATGGGATGACGCGGATGGCAAGTACGGAAAAATATACTGGCAGGCATGGGAGAACTACGAAAAAGCCGTTGTAGCAAACCCCTACCATCCCACCGGGAATGACCCTTCCAAGCAGCTGGCCCTTTCAAAATAAAAGCATCCGCGCGGCTTTCAGGCAAGTCGGTCATCCCGGCTTGCCTTTTTTGCAGGCTTTCTGCCTTCCGTTTTTTCATCCTCCCGAAAAATAGAATTGGACAAAACAAGAATATTCGTGTATAATGGCATAGGTTGTCGAAATCGGCATGAAACAAGCCATAAAATCGAAAGGAAGCAAATCATGAAGAGAAAACACGTACTTATGTTTTTCACTGACCAGCAGCGTTATGATACCATTCATGCGTTGGGCAATGATGATATCGTGACTCCTGCATTGGATCAGCTGAGCGGCGACGCCATTGTTTATGACAAATGCTATACTCCCTCCCCGGTATGTGTACCGGCACGTCTGTCCATGCTGAGCGGGCAATATTGCGCACGTACGGGCAACAACACCAATAATACCGCCCAGGTTTACAGCGGCGAAGGTTTTTATTCGGAATTCACAAAGGCCGGTTATAACAGCTGCTGCATTGGCAAAATGCATAACTACACCGATCTTTATGCCCCGCTCGGCTTCAAAAAGCGCATTTCTCAGGAAGAGATGGCGCATCCCGATGATGACTATACCAAGTGGCTGAAGGCTACCCCCTACAAAAATGTATTTGACTATAACGGTCAGCGCACCGAGCTGTATTATATCCCCCAGGTTTCGCAGCTGCCGATGGAAGCGCATCCCACCCAGTGGATCGGTGACCGTTCGGTAGAATTTATCGAAAGCTGCAATCCGGATGAGCCGATGTTCCTGGTATCATCCTTTATTCATCCGCATCCGCCGTTCTGCCCGCCCGCACCGTGGAACAAGATGTACCGTCATCCCATCCGTCGCGCCTTCCAGCCGGAAGATCGGGACAGCTATGAGGATCTGTTGCGCAATCGGTACACCCTGGATGCCCTTGGCATCTCCCCCCGTCGGCTGGAGCTGCTGAATCAGCATTATTACGCCTGCATTTCCTTTGTGGATTATCAGGTAGGACGCATCATTCAGGCGCTCAAGGATAAGGGAATGTACGATGATACGATCATCATGTATTCCTCCGACCACGGTGATCTGATGGGCGACTATCGTTCCATGGGCAAGCGCACCATGCTGGACGGTGCCAGCCATATCCCCTTCCTGCTGAAAGTGCCCGGAAAGGCACATGAGCGCCGCTCCGAAGTATGCTCACTGGTAGACGTTGCTCCCACGCTTCTGTCTCTGTGCGGCATTCCCTATGATAAGGCGGAATACGACGGCATAAACCTGATGGACGAGCATCATGATGTGGTGTATTCCCAGTATTCCTCCGGTCCCAGCGCCACATATATGGTGGCCTCCAACCACGATAAGCTTGTCTATACCGGCATCGGTGACCGCTATTTCTACTTTGATTCCTTCCCGGAAGCCCATGACCGCTACGATCCTGCCAATCCGCGCTGTCAGGAACTCAAAGCATTGCTGGATGCACACATGGCCTCGGATTGCTGCCCGCGCGTAGATACCCGCGTTCTGCAAAGTCCCGCCCGCCAGGAGCCGCTGTCCTTCTATCCCAAGTTTGACGATCATGTCAATACCCGTGATGAAGAGCTTGCGCGCATGCCCAAGGGCTATCCCATTGAAGTGGGCGACATTCCCGCAAACTAAGCATTTTTAAATACAAAAAACTGCGGGGAGACATGTTATTGCACGTCTCCCCGCAGCTTTTTACGATTGCAGCTCGCTTTTTACTTGATTGCGTCGGTACGGAAGATGAAGCGTACAGCACCGTCCATACCATCGGCCAAACCGGAGTAGTTGCTGTAGGACTGCGCCGCTTTGATCAGCGTCTTGACATTGGCAATCAGGGGCTCTATTTCATCGCCGATTGCATCCGTCAGCTTGGACACTGCCTCATCATCAAATTCTGTCAGGCCATCAACAAGTGCCTTTGCGCCATCCACAAGGCTGGATGCGCCTTCGGTCAGAGCGGGCATAGCATCTTTCAGCTGCGCAGTACCGCTTTGCAGCGCAACTGCTCCGTCCTTTAGCTGAGCGGCACCGGCTGCGGCATCGCTCACGCCGTTTGTGTATGCAATCAAGCCGCTGTAGAAGGTATTGTAGCTGTCAAGCTGCGCCTTCAAGGTTACCAGAGATGTGCCCTGCTCACAGGCAGCGGCGATCTGTGCCTGAACGGTTTCGGACTGCATATTTTGCTCAACCAGCAGCTGTACCTGGTTTTCCGTGTTTTCCTCGATCAAAGCCGTTACGGTATCGGATGCCATCTGGGATTCCGTCTGCTGTGCAACGATGGCAAGAACGCTCTCCGACTGCATCTGCTGATCCAAAGCGGCATCCAGCTTCTTCTGCTGCTCGGCACTGATCATACCGCTCTTTTGAGCCGCCTCGTAAGTTTCCTTTGTCAGGTTTTGGCTGGTGAGAATCTGCTCCAGTACCTGTTCCTTTACGGCAGCGGTTACCTGCTCCTCAACCTGGGCACGAACCGCTTCGGTTACGGCACTGCGCACCGTATCTTCCTGGGCGCGAACCGCTTCTTCAACCTTTGCCTTGGCCTGAGCGGTTACGGCATCCGTCGAAGCCGCCTCTGCCAACGTATCCAGTACAGATGCATAGTTGTCAATTGTCAGCGTTGTTTCAACGCCTGCCTGAGTCAATGCAGCATTTGCCTGCGCCAGCAGCGTCTCAAATACCTGTTCCGCACCGGAAACAAGCGCCGCGTTGTTATCCGTCAAGGTTGTCAGGCCGGTCGCCAGTGTGTCTGCGCCTGTTGCCAGTGTGCCCGTGCCGGACGCAAGCTGTTCAACACCATCGTTTAGGCTGCTTAAACCATCGTTCATTGTGTTCAAACCGTTGTACAGCTGATTTTCACCATCAAGCAGCTGAGTCATCGCATCGGTCAGCTTTGAAGCGGTTTCCTTCAGACTTTCGGCATCATCCAGCATTCCTGCATCCAGTGCCGCAAACGCTTCGGTCGTTGCCAGGGATACGGTCACGGGAAGGCTGAAGTTTTCCGCATCTGCCTCAATCTCAATGGATTCGGGCAGTTCTATATCCTTGTCGTCCAGTCCAAGTCCCGCCTTGATGCCCGGAATGCACAAACCGATTGCCAGCGTACGGTCACCGTCATTGACTGCGCAGCCGTTCTTTACAGTAACATTCGAGAAAACATCATTGTCAAGCAGTGTTCCCATAACAACGGCAAAGGGAACTTTGACTGTCTCTCCCTCGTTTTCGTAAGAGACATTTACCTGATACTCAATATGCAGGACGACATGGCCGCTCTTTCCGGCCAGTTCGGACGGTGCAATCTCCGCCCCGTCCAGCGTGGCAGAAATCTTCATTTCAACCGGAAGCGCATCGCTGCTCTTTCCCTGATAGTAGATTTCATTGCCGTTTGCCTGCCATGTACCATCGCTAAATGTCTCATCGCCCTTAACGTTCTCAATCTCTTCCAGCTCGGATACATCCGCAATCGTATCCGCTCCGTCGGGGTTGGTCAGATGATCGCTTACAATAATGTTCTTTGCGGATCCATCCGCATTTGAAATGACATAGACCGTTTCGTCTTTCTTTCCTTCCGCCAAAGCAGGCAGAACTGCCATGCAGGCAATGCATGCGGAAAGCAGAATCGCAATTATTCTTTTCATTTTCGTTTACTCCTTTACCTTCATTTTCAGCGTGGTATGACGCACAACACCGTCCAGCAGCATCAGGAATGCCGGCAGCATCAGAATTACGCAAACCATGCTGATCAGTGCGCCGCGTGCCATAAGCATGCACATTGAGCTTACAATATCAATATTGGAATATACCGCTACGCCGAACGTGGCAGCAAAGAGGCCCATACCGCTGACGATAATGGAAGGAATCGAAGCAGAAAGGGCTGTGCTGATGGCATCAAACTTGCTCTTTCCCGACACGCGCTCAGCCTTATACCGCGTTGTCATCAGGATTGCATAGTCTACCGTTGCGCCAAGCTGAATGGTTGAAATGCAAATCGGCGCGATAAACGGCAGCGACTGTCCAAAGTAATGCGGCAGACCGAGGTTGATGAAGATGGCCAGCTCGATCACGGAGATCAGGATAACCGGCAGGGTCAAGCTCTTTTCAACCAGCAGAATGATCACAAAAATGGCAATAATCGAGAAGAGGTTTACTACTTCAAAGTCATGATCTGTTGTCTCAATCATGTCCTTTGTGCAGGGCGCCTCGCCGATCAGCATAGCTGACGGATCATACTTTTTCAGTATGGCATTCAGGCTGTCAATCTGGTCGTTGACTGCGTCACTTGCCACCTTGTACTCAGAATTGATCAGCATCAGCTCCCAGCGATCGCTCTTCAAAATGGAGCGTACAGAGTCCGGCAGGATCTCCTCCGGAACGCTGCTTCCGACGACACTTTCCAGGGACAGGACGTACTTTACACCGTCTACCTGTTCCATTTCCTTTTTCATGCTGCGGACATCGCGGGTCGGAAGGTTTGCATCCACCAGCACCATATGGGTAGATGCGATGTCAAACTTTTCAGACAGCTCGCTGTTTGCAATCACATAGTCAATATCCTGCGGCAGGCATTGTCCCATGTCGTAATATACTTCATCGTTGGTCTTGGTATATCCGATGTAGGCAGGAACTGCCAGTACAACAAACAGTGCCAGGAAAACAGGGAATGCCTTGGTAATGAACTTGGCTGCCTTGTCTGTTTTGCGGATCAGCGCCTTATGCCTTGTCTTCTGCAGCGGACGATCCAGCAGCAGAATCAGCGCGGGCAGCACCGTAACACAGCCGATCACGCCCAGCAGCACGCCTTTTGCCATCACGATGCCCAGATCGCGGCCCATCGTGAAGCTCATAAAGCACAAGGCAATGAAGCCCGCAATGGTGGTAATGGAGGAGCCCAGCACCGACACAAATGTTTCGCGGATGGCAACTGCCATGGCTTCGTTTTTGTCATCAATGCGGGTACGCTGCTCGTTGTAGCTGTTCCACAGGAAAATCGAATAGTCCATTGTCACTGCCAGCTGCAGCACCGCCGACAGTGCCTTGGTAATGTAGGAAATTTCGCCCAGGAAATAGTTGGTTCCCAGATTAATCAGAATGCAGATGCCGATGCTCAATAGGAAAATCAGCGGGGCCAGCCAGCTGTCCAGCAGCAGCATCATGGCAAGGCAGGCACAGGCAACCGCCAGCGCAACGTAAATCGGCTCTTCCTCTTCGCACAGATCCTTCAAATCCGTAACCAAGGCCGACATGCCCGAAACAAAGCACTGCTTGCCGGCGATGGAGCGAATCTCGCGGATTGCATCCATGGTAACATCCGCAGAAGTGGAGCTGTCAAAGAAGACCGCCAGCAGCGTTGCATCGCCGCTGTTGAACTCGTTGTAGATATCCTCGGGCAGCACCTCCATAGGGATGGTCAAATCCGCCACGGTATCATACCAGACCACCGAGTCAACATGGTCCACGGCCGCAATCTTCTCCTTCAGTTTTGCCACATCCCTTACGGGCATGTCTTCCACCACAATCAGAGAAAATGCACCCTTGCCGAACTCGCTTAAAAGTTCATTTTGGCCGATAACGGTGTCCATGTCTTCCGGCAGATAATCCAGCATATCATAATTGATACGCGTGTTGATCATGCCGAATACAGACGGGATCAGCAGCATCAGCGCGATAATCAAAATAAGAATACGATGCTTTACAATTGCCCTTGAGAAACGCATGTTTTACTTCGTCCTTTCCCCCTGTTTTATTCTACTCTGCCCTCAAAACCATCGGCACGCTGATGCCGGATGATCTTTATCCCGCACAGCGCCGTGCTCAGGTTCAGCACCCCTTCCAGGATCATGCCGATACCGAGAAGCACCGTCAAAAGCCTTGCGCTTTGCATCGGATGCAGGGCAAGCAGTATGCCGACGACGCCTGCTCCAACTGCCAGCACCAGAATCAGCGGCCAGCTTTTCAGGCCGAACTTGCGCGCCTCCAGTGCCGATTGCAGCTTGAACATTCCGTCCGCCATCGTTGCGATGCCGAGCATCAGGCACAAGAAAGCAATTGCCTGGTTGGGATTGCGCAGAATGATTATTCCCAGCACTGCCAGCATCAACCCCAGGGACAGATCAAATTGAAATGCCAGGCGATACAGGTCCTTCGAAAAGTACCCGATCAGCTTGACGATTCCAAAGGCGATAAGCATCACCCCTGCCGTAACGCCGATCAGCGATACGCTCAGGTCGCGCAGCGCTATCAGCCCGATTCCCAATGCGATAAACAGCGATGAAAGAATAATGTAACTGACTTTCGCAATTCGGATTGCCTTTGTTGATCGCACGTCCATTCACCTCCCGCGCTTTCTTTGCCTTCATCTCAGGCACGGGAAGAAGTATATCAACTCCATCCGAAATAAAAAATGGGCGATTCCGCCGCTTTGCCCGAAAATCAGACAAAAAGCGGGAAATGCCCAAATTTATGATCGAATCTTATTTAAGCACGCACAATATCCAGCAGGATATCTACCATTTTTTCCATGTTTTCAATGGAGGCGAACTCATAAATGCCATGGCAGTTGGCGCCACCAGTGCCTAGGTTGGGGCAGGGCAAGCCCATGAAGCTGAGCCTTGCACCATCCGTGCCGCCGCGAATTGCCACGCTGTGCGGTTCCAATCCATTCTTGCCGATTGCCTTTTGCGCGCGTTCAATCACGTCCATATGCTGTTCGATGACCTCCCGCATATTGCGATAAGAATCGCGCAATGTCACTTCCACCGTACCCTCGCCATAACGGTTATTGAGGAAATCCGCAATCATCTGCACAGTTTGCTTCTTTTGGGCAAGCTTGTTTGCATCATGATCACGAAGGATGTAGTATGCCTCCGCATTTTCCTCATCCCCGTGAATGGCTGCCAGATGATAGAAGCCCTCATAGCCTTCCGTATATTCCGGCTTTTCCTGCACGGGCAACATTGCGTTAAACTCCATGGCGATGCGTGCGGCATGCTTCATGCGGTTTTTGGCAGAGCCGGGATGAATATTACGGCCATGCACCGTAATTTTTGCCGAAGCCGCGTTAAAATTCTCATATTCGATATCGCTGATTTCACCGCCGTCCACGGTATAGGCAAAGTCCGCTCCAAAGCCGGCCACGTCAAACAGATCAGCGCCGCGCCCGATTTCCTCATCCGGCGTAAAGCCTATGCAGATTTTGCCATGACGGATGGTGGGATCGGCCAGCACACGCTGGCAAAGCGTCATGATCTCGGCAACGCCTGCCTTGTCATCCGCCCCAAGCACCGTTGTGCCGTCGGTAACAACAAGATGTTCTCCGCGATGCCGTGCCATTTCGGGAAAGTCTTTTTCGCTCAATACGATTTTCTTGGCTTCATTCAGGCAGATATCCCCGCCCTGATAGGCCACCACGCGCGGATTGAATTTACGCCCGGGGACAGCATCTACCGTATCCATGTGGGCAATCAGTCCGATAGCCGGTGCGGAATCGCAGTTGGCAGGAATTTCGCCGTACACATAGGCATGCTCGTCCATGCGTACATTGGATACGCCCATCTCGCGCATTTCATCAGCCAACAGTTTGGCCAAATCCCATTCGCAGGCCGCAGATGGGCAGCCTTGCCCATTCTCGTCGCTGGTTGTGTTTATGCTGACATAACGCAAAAATCTCTCCTGCAGTGTCATTTTATGTTCCCCTTTCCGTTTCTTAATTTTCACTTTTGCAAGCAAACAGCATCACATTTTCAATGCCCGACGTTTGGCAGAACATGTCAACAGGCCGGCATGTTTCAGCCTGATATCCAAGTGCGCACAGGATTTTCGCATCCCGTGCCTGCGTGGCGGGATTGCAGCTGATATATACAACCCGTTCGGGCTTGGCAACCGCAATGGCCTGCAGCACTGCCTCGTCTGCGCCCTTGCGGGGCGGATCAAGCACGACAACATCCGGCCGTAATCCTTGTTCCACAAGCTCCGGCAGAATATTTTCGGCAGCACCGCAGTAAAACTGCGCATTTTCGACGCCGTTCAGTTCCGCATTTTTCTTGGCATCGCGGATGGCATCGGGCACAATCTCAATGCCGATCACCCGTGCGGCATGCCGCGCCAGCATCAGGGTAATCGTACCCGCGCCGCAGTAGACATCGGCAACGGTCTCCCCTCCGCGAAGCTGGGCAAAGTCAAGGGCCGCATGGTAAAGCTTTTCCGTCTGCTCCGGATTGACCTGAAAAAAGGACAGCGGCGACAGCATAAAATCGTTGCCGCACAGAGTATCATGCAGGCGTTCCGCTCCCCAAAGCACCCGATAAGAATCCCCGAGGATCACGTTATCCGGCCGTTGATTGACGGAAACACATACGGACACCAAACCGGGAACGTTCGCTTGAAGCGCAGCAATCAGTTCCTGTTCGCAGGGCAGTTTGACGGCATTGATAACAAGTACGACCATGACCTCCCCGGCACGGCCCGACCGTACCATGATATGCCGGACAAGCCCGCGATGGGTGATCTCGTCATAAGGGGCAATCCCGCAGTCGATCATCCACTGGCGCACTGCGGCAATCGCCCGGTTTCCCTCTGTGCGGGCAAGAAGGCACTGCTTTGCATCCACCACACGATGGCTGCGCGGCGCGTAATAGCCAATCAGCGGCTCTTTAACTGTACCGGAAACCGGCACGGCGATTTTGTTGCGGTAATGCCAGGGCTCTTCCATGCCGATTACCGGCTGAACAGGCACATCCAAGCCCGCAATATGCCGCATGCAGCCTTCCACCTGGCTGTGTTTAAAGCGAAGCTGGGCATCATAGCTCATGTGCTGACAGGAGCAGCCGCCGCACATGCGTGCGTACGGGCAGGCAGGATCAACGCGGTCGGGCGATGCGGACAGCAGTTCCACTGCGCGTGCGAAGGCATATCGCTTTTCCACGCGCGTAATCTGTGCCGTGATTTTCTCACCGGGCAGCGCGCGGGGAACAAACACCGTCATGCCTTCATGACGGCATACACCCTCGCCGTCCGTGCCAAAGGCTTCCACCGTCAGTTCCAGCCGCATGTTCTTTGTCAGCTTCAAAATAAACTCCGTTTCAAAAAAGCGGCGGCAAGCCGTCAAGGCTTACTCCGCTTTTTTCTGATTTTCTGTAATATGATCTACCGGCAAATCGGACTCTGCAAACGGATCTCCCGATTCAAGGGCATCCAGTGCCTGCTTTACGACATCCTCACTTTCGCTGCGGCGGCGGCGCTTTGAAACATCCTCCCGCTGTTCGGAAGAGAGGTAAACATGAATATTGATGGCGCCTTTGTCAAAGGAAAGTTCCGCCCGCTCACGCGGCTTTGTCAGGGCAAGTCCTTCCGTATACTTTGTGCGGCAGCGGCGGGCAAAATCCGTTGCGATTTCGCTTCGTCCCTGCCAATGCATGGGGATAAAGACGCGCGGCTTGCAGGTCATGATAAAGTGATTGGCACCCGCTTCAAACATGCCGCCCATGCGCGGATCAACGGGAAACATGCACACATCGATGGGTTTTCCGATTAACGGCTGTACGGCTGCATAATACAGATTTTCCGCCTGTGTGATCTGGCGCAGGGTGCTCTCCTCCCGCCAGTGCCACAAATTCAAATCTCCCGCATGGAAAATATGAAGCCCGTCAATCTCCACATAGAAGGACACGCCCAGATCGGTAGAGCCGTAGGCCGTTACAACTGCGTCACCGTAGGTACGCTTTTCTCCTTCCGCCATCCGATCGCCATAGGCTTCAAGGGGCATATCGGATGCAATGATATAGCGCACATTGTTTAGGTGCTTGAAATCATAAATCACCCGGTCATAATGATCGGGATGTTCATGCGTTACAAAGAAGAGTACCTGCTTGTACCCTTTCAGGTCAGCCTCCGACAGTGCCGAATTCCCGGTCAAGTTGTTGTTTTCGCCGCGCCAATAGTCAAAAATCATCAGCGTATCGGCCGCCGAAACCATAAAACCGGAATGATGGAAATACGTTACCGTAGCCTGTCGGGACATTGTGCACTCCTTATGTCTTTACTGGAGAATATTCCTGTTCAAATCAGTGTCTCGGTCCTCGGCCGGGGCCGTGCCCGGGACCCGGGCCGCGATTGGGTCCGGGACCGCGTCCGCGTGACATTCCCTTCATCACTTCGCTGACGCCTTTTCCCGCTACCAGCCAGCCGAGCAGGCCGAGTCCATTTTTCCCTTTTGCTTTTCTGCGGCGCAGGATGAACCACAGGATCAGTACGATCACGATCAGCTTTCCGATGCTAAAGCCCGAACCGTTATCATAGTGTTCCTGTTTTTCGGGAAGGAATTCCAAGCTGCTGTTCTGATAATATTCGGTATCATCGGTAGAGAAGAAACCGCTCCACCAATCGCCCGTCCAGTCATACCAGCTGCTGTCCGACTTTGTGCTTTCGGCAGATTCGGTCTGCACGCTGCTTTGCGCCGCTGTGCCGAAAAGGCCGCTGGTTTTCACTGTCACGCCGCTGTTTTTGGCAGCCTGTGCCGTCATCGCAAGCAAAAAGCTGCCGACAGCGCCGTCATAGTCGCGGTCATTCAGGTAAGGCGTGCGGAGTTTGGAGGCCAGGAAGGAATTGATCTGTTCCCGACCGATCAGGGAAATAACATTCGCTCCCGCCGTCACAGCATAGCGTTCTTCGCCGATAACCAGCAGCAGCAGCACGGTGTTTTTGTCCAGATTCCATGCGCTGAAAAGCTGATCGCAGTAGCTTTGCGCCTCCGTGCCGCCCAGGAAGTGGCGTGTGGCAACAACAAAGGCGATATCCGCAGCATCGGCAAGGGTATTGAGCTGCTCAATATCCGACGCGGTCTGCTCGCTGAGCACGCCCGCATCATCATTGACAGCACCGCGCCGGGCAGGATAGGTGACTGCCGTTGCGGTGAACGGGAGCAGAAGGATCAGTGCCGTAAGAAAGGCTGCCAAGCGTTTCATGAAGACAATTCCGCTCCTTTCCTCAGTTTGCCGTGCTTTGAGCACCATCCTCAAAGAGTGCCGCATACTGCATGCCCGTCAGGCGGGCCAGCATGCCGCTGAAGCTGTGCATGCGATCATTGCAATCGGACGCCGCCTCGTTGTAGGCGGTAATGGCATCGCTGCTCATGCACATCTCCACAGCCTGGGGCAGCATCTGGGTAACGTACATATTATCGCGCGCATCTGCCTGTACATCCGTCCGCTCCGCAAGGGCCTTCAAAAGCGCCTGCGCATCAAGCTGAAACTGCCGGGTAGACACAACGGAAAAAGTAGTCTTTCCGTTTTCCAGGGACTGCAGATCGTCCTTGACAGCCGCATAAAGCGTATCATCGGCCGACATGTACCGTCCCGCGACGGTCAAAAGGTTGTAGGCGGTTTCCACACGTGCCTGGACGCTTTCCAGCACCGCTTCACGGTATTGCTGAAGAGCGTTCTGCTCCTTTGTCCATCCCTTACGAGCACCGATGATCAACGCACAGCAAAGCATGATCACCATCAGCACGCATGCGATTACCGGCCGGAGACCGTTTTTTTCTTCTTTTGCCATGCATTTGCTCCTTTACCGGGGATATCAGGCTTCCAGCATCTTCTTTTTCAGTTCGTTTTCCATTTCGGTCAGGCGCTTTTCGGCTTCGCGGCGCTTATCGCGGCCTTCACGCTGAATGCGCTGAACCTCGGTAATGGTGTCAATCAGATCCTGATTGGTCTTGGTGAGCGTTTCCATATCGATGATGCCGCGCTCCGCTTCCCGGGCTGTTTCCAGCGTGCCCATTTTAAGCGTTTCGGCATTCTTTTTCAGCAGCTCGTTGGTGGCATCGGTGACGGCGCGCTGAGCCTTCATGGCCTGCTGAGAATGATGCAGGCCGATGGCAAGCACCATCTGGTTTTTCCACAGGGGCAGCGTATTGACCAGCGTGGACTGGATGCGCTCCACCAGCAGGGCATTATTGTTTTGCAGCATGCGGATCTGCGGCGCCATCTGCAGCGCTACCTGACGGGTCAGTTTAAGATCATGCAGCTTTTTCTCAAAGCGGTCGCACTGATCGGACAGATCCTTGGCAGCCTGGGCATCCATCGCATCGCCGGTTTCCGCAGCCTTGGCGCGGAGCTTTTCCAGATCGCCCTCACGGATTTCCTTCAGGCGAATTTCGCCGGCCATGATGTACATGGACAGCTCGCGGAAGTAGGTCAGGTTCATTTCATACAGGCGGTTGAAAAGGGCAACATCCTTCAAAAGCTGAACCTGATGCTGTTCAAGAGAAGCGGAAATGGTTTCCACATTCTTGGATACCACATCATACCGGGCCTGTACCGCAGCCAGCTGTGCCTTGGCATTAAAGAATAGGCCGCGCAGACCCTTGGGCTTCTTCGTGGATGTTTCAAAGCCTTCAAGCTCGCTAATCAGGTTGGTCAGGATATCCCCTACCTCGCCCGAATCGGTGTTCTTGACGGTATTGAGAATGCTGTCGGCGAATTCGGAAACCTTCTTCTGCGCATCCGCACCGTAAAGCATCACATGATCCGGATTGGTTACATCAATCGTACCGGAAAAGCGTTCGATCTCGGCGCGCTCTTCTTCGCTGAAGTTGTCATCCAGCGCGGCGGCAACGGCATTATCGGCGTTGGGTGCTTCGGGAGCCTCCAGCTGCGCTACTGCCTGTTCCAATGCCTGCTGGGCACCGGACTGGGTGTTGAGGGTCAATACGGGTACTTTCTGTTCGCTCATGGTTTATTTCTCCTCTCCGGTAGATGTGCGTGTGCGCAGGCCGGAATCAATCAGGCCGTCCTGCTTCAGCATTGTTTCCAGTACGTCCATATCGGTGGTGATATCAAGTGCATCGTCTTCGTAAAGACGGGCAAGCTGTTTTTTGAAGGCCTCAATGACCATATCCAGCGAACTGCGGATGCGCTGCCTGGCATTGTCCGCGTTTTCGCCCGTCACATTGCCTTCCTCCATGCGGCGGAAAGCCACCAGCATTTTCAGCGTGGTAGGCAGGTAATAATCCATAAAGCGGCGAATCTGCGCAGCCTTCTTGGGCTGATCAATCACTGCCTTGAAGATCTGATTGGCAATGCTCTCGATCGTATCGATCTGCTCGCTGATTTCAGGCTCGGGCAGGCGGTCGTTTTCGCTGCGGATCTGCTCCAGCAGCTGCTGGCCGCGCAGGATCAGGCTGTCCACCTCGGCATCGCCGGTTGATGCCTTTGCCTGCTCCGCCTTGCGCTTTTCAGCGGCTTCGCGGCGTTTTTGTTCGGCTTCTTCGCGTTCCTGCGCCTGACGGCGTTCTTCCTCTTCGGCTGCTTCATCCTCTTTTTGATGGATCTTCTTTACAACTGCGCGGAAGATCTTGCCGCCGGCCAGCATAAGCAATGCAAGAACGGCGTAATCAAACAGGCGGAACAGCGGAAACAGCCCGCCGTAGAGCAGGCTGATAAAGCCCATGACCAGAAAAGCACCCGAAAGCCCGCGCTTGGAACGACGTTTACTTCCCTTTGGCGGCATACGCGCCCTCCTCGAAGTAGATTGAGTGTACGCCTAAATCGTAATGCATGGGGCGAAGCAATGCAAGACCTGACGGCCGAAAGATACAATTTGGCGCGCCAATCAAGCGGATTCTCGCCCGACAGGCGAATTATACCACAGATGGCACGCCAATACAAATGCATTTTTGTGGAAATAGGATAAAATGCACGCAATCGGATCGATTTTTGTATCCCGCCGCGGTTAGCTTTTGCGCCAGATTGTCGGATGGAAGAGTGCCAATATCGGAAACAGCTCCAGCCTGCCTGCCAGCATCAAAAGGCAGAGGATAATCTTTGCAAAAACGCCGTACTGGGAAAAGTTCTGCGTCGGGCCGACCGCCCCAAGGCCGGGGCCGACATTGCTGATGCATGTCAGGGCAGCCGTCAGGTTGGTTTCCACATCAAACTTTCCCTCCAGCGATATCAAGAAGATGCCGATGATCAGCATCAGCATATAGACACAGAAAAACACGGCTACCTGCGCCAGCATGTTTTCTTCAACACCCTTGCCCTCAAAACGGACCACCTGCACCTTGCGCGGCTGGAATGTATGCCGGATTTCGCGCCGTCCGAGTTTGACCAGCAGTGCCGTGCGGACAACCTTGACGCCGCCGGCAGTAGAGCCGGCGCAGCCGCCCACGATCATCACCATCAGCAGGATCATTTTTACCGCTATCGGCCACAGGTTGAAATCGGCCGTGGCATAGCCGGTGGTGGACATAAGGCTGGCTACCTGGAAGCTGCCGTAGCGCAGCGCATCCCAAAATCCATTGTATTCGGGCAGCAGCAGGAGCGCGGAGACAATTGCCGCAAATGCGTAGATGCCCAGGTACCAATGCAGTTCTTCACTGCGCAGCGCCTCCCTCCAGCCGCCCGTTGCCGCGCGGTAGAACAGCGCAAAGTTGATGCCGAAGAGCACCATAAAGAAGGTAATAATCCACTCAATCAGCGGGCTGTTGAAGGCCGCGATGCTGCTTGCATAGTTGCTGAATCCGCCCGTGCCCGCCGTAGCAAAGGCATGGATGGCCGCATCATAGGCATTCATCCCCGCAAGCATCAAAATGACAAACTGCAGCGCGGTCAGCACGGTATAAATCAGATACAGGATCTTTGCCGAATCCCCCATTTTGGGGACGATCTTGCTAAGGCTCGGCCCCGGGCTTTCCGCCCGCACCAGATGCGATGTGCGCCCTGTCAGCTGGGGCAGAAGTGCCAATGTCAGCACCAGCACGCCCATGCCCCCGATCCAGTGGGTAAAGCTGCGCCAAAGCATCACGCCGTGCGGATAGTTTTCAAAGTTTGTTGCCACCGTCGCGCCGGTTGTCGTAAAGCCGGATACCGATTCAAACAGGGCATCAATATAGCCGGGCAGGAACCCGCTGAATACAAACGGCAGCGCGCCGAATGCGCTGAGCACCAGCCAGGCAAGCGCAACAATGACAAAGCCCTCGCGTGCGCGCAGGTTACCTTCCTTGGGCTTTGCAAAAAGCCACATGGGCAATCCCAGCAGCACAAGCAGCAGAATGGTTTTCAGCAGCGCCTCCCCATCCCCCGGATCCTGATAAAACAGTGCGATCACGTAAGAGGGCAGCATGGTTGCCGCTTCAATCAAAAGGGTTGCGCCCAGGATTTTGAGCACCAATCGTTTGTTCATTTGCGGATGACCTCATTCAAATCTGCAATGCCCGTTTCGCAGGCGATAATCACCACATTGTCCCCCGCCTCGATATGATCGTTGCCGAAGGGTACAATCACCCGTCCGTCGCGCACGATCACCGCCACCAGTGTGTTGGGGCGCTTATGCAGCTCCCGCAGCGGGATGCCGATATAGGAATCCGTTGCCCTGGCCACAAATTCCAGCGCCTCGGCCTTGCCGTCCATCAGTCGGTAGAGCCTTTCGATCTTGGTGCCGCCGCCGTTGACGCGGGCGCGGACATAGCGCAGGATGTGGGCGCAGGTAATGGATTTGGGGCTGACAATGCTGTCCAGACCCATGGAGCTGATAATATCGGCATAGGCCACGCGGTTGTTTTTGACCACTACCTTGGGCACACCCTGGCGCACCGCAAAAAGGCCGGTCATCAGGTTCTCTTCGTCACGGTCGCACAGGGCAATAAAGGCATCCATCTGCGGCAGGCCTTCCTGCTCCAGCAGCTCCTGGTCGGTTCCGTCGCCGTAAATCACATTTACGTCGGGCAGGGACTCGCTCAGGTGCTCGGCCTTCTTTTCATCTATTTCAATCAGGCTTACGTGCACGCCCATGGGCACAATCATCTTGGCCAGATAATAGCTGATGCGCCCGCCGCCCAGGATCATCACGTTTTTGACGCGAAGGGTGTTCTTGCCCAGGAAACGGAAATACTCCGTAATCGTCACCACGTCCGCCGCCACATGCACGCGGTCGCCCGCCTCGATTACAAAATCGCCTCCCGGGATGATTACGCTGCCTTCCCGTTCCACCGCGGCATAGAGCACCTGCGGGATGCCGTGCACCTTTGCTGCGATTTCGTGCAGGGGCTTTCCTACCACGGCATCATGCTCCTGCGCACGGAATTCCACCATTTCCACGCGTCCGCGGGCAAAGGATTCGATATTATTGGCAAAGGGGAAGCGCAGCAGACGGCTGATTTCCTGAGCCGTAGCACGTTCCGGATTGATTGCCATATCGATATCCAGTTCCTTTCGGAGCAGGCTCAGGCTTTCATTATATTCGGGGTCACGGATACGCGCAATGGCATACTGTGCACCCAGGCGCTTGGCCACCAGGCAGCAGAGCATGTTGATTTCATCGCCCGCCGTGGCGGCAATGACGATATCCGTCTTCTGTGCGCCGGCATCAATCAGCGTTTTCGCGTTTGCGCCGTTTCCACGGATGCACATCACATCCAGTGTATCTTCACTGCGCTGCAGTGCTTCTTCATCTGTATCAACAATGACAACATCGTGACCTTCGCGGGTCAGATGTTCGGCAAGCACATGACCGACCTTGCCATCGCCAACAACCAGAATACGCATGTTTCCCTCCATCTATCTGCAAACAGGATACAATCTGCAGGCCTTTCCTGCACACGGGCATTATATCATCCTTCGTTCTTAATAGCAAGCGGGGCATTTTTTGCGCGCCATACCGCATGTAATCATCCGCGCATTGACAAATTGGTATCGGTTTGCAATTTTCATAGTCTGTTTTCGGTTTGTTCACAATTTTCCTATTTTTTGTGCTGAACTCTCCTATTTTTGGACGTTATTTTCATGCTAAAATTTTACTGTCATCGATATTCCGTATTGAGCATGCGGAATATCCCCCGACGGTCTTGGCCCCGTGTGCGGCCGTCATAATAAGAAAGGAGAAATCTCATGAAGAAACTATCACTGATTCTTGCGATCTTGATGTTGTTCTCTGTGGTCGTGCCTTCCTTCGCCGAGGAAGCTGCTGCAGGCCCGACCGAGTCCGAGCTTCTGGCCGAAAATTGTGAATTCGGCCTGATCGAGGCGGATGAAACCACCGGCCAGCCCCGCCTGACCTACATTGAAGGCGTTACCCCCATCCTGGATGTGGATGGCCTCAAGTTCAAGGATATGAACGGCAACGGTTCTCTGGATGTTTACGAAGACTGGCGTCAGGATGTTGAAGCCCGCGTAAACGATTTGCTCAACCAGATGACCAACGAGGAAAAGGCCGGCTCCCTGTTCTGCGTAAGCGCGAACCTGGAAACCGCCCGCTCCCTGATCCCCGATTTCAATCTGACCTGCATGCTGTTCAACCTGAACGGCGCGCCCGTGCAGGTAGTTAACACCCTGAACAACCTGCAGGCTGCTGCTGAAAACGAGCGTTTGAGCATCCCCATGGTGTTCACTTCCGACCGTGAGTACAACGCTTTCGGCGGCTACATTGACAAGGCCCACATCGCTTACGGCACTGCCAATGATCCCGAGCTGGCCTATCAGCTGTCCTACATTTACGGCAAGGCCATGGTTGCCATCGGCGTTCATGTCACCTTTGAGCCCTACGCCAACGAAATCGGCGCTCAGTACGGCGAGAACCCCGAGCACATTGCCTCTATCGTGTATCAGGAAGTTAAGGGTCTGGAGGATTCCGGCTTCGCTTCCTGCGTAAAGCACTGGATCGGCCGCGGCGGCGACAGCAACTTCGGCAATGCCCGTTCCATCGCCCAGAACTTTGACAACTGGATGGTTGGCTGGAAGGCTGCTCTTGCCGGCGGCAATGAGTGGGTCATGACCAACTGCGGCGGCTCCGGTATCTCCAACAATGTTGATGTTAAGTGGGATAAGGCGACCATGAGCTACCTGCGTGATACGCTGGGCTTTGATGGCATCGTCGTTACCGACTGGTGGGCACTGGGCATGCGCAAGCAGGTCAGCGGCGTCACCAACGAAGGCATTGAGCTGAGCGAACAGACCGGTGCTTGGCTGTACAACGAAGCGCTGCTGAATGGTACCGATATGTTCGGCGCCGGCGGCATCTCTCATGGCACCGATATCAGCCAGAACACCATGTGGAACTGGCCTGATTGCATCATCGAAGGCCTTGCTGACGGTCAGGTTGACATTGCCAACGTAGATCGCTCCGTTGCCCGCATCTTGAAGTTCAAGTTCAACAAGGGCCTGTTCGAGAACCCCTACCGTGTACCTTCCGAAGCGCTGGCCGTTGTTGCTTCTGCCGAGTATCAGCTGGAGCAGTGGCCTCTGGACACCAACGAAGCGCTGCGCGCTGCCCGTACTACCGAAGAAGTAGAGTTGGCTGAGAAACTGCAGGCGAAGTCCGCTGTTCTGATGAAGAATGACAACGCTCTCCTGCCTCTGGCCAAGGGCACCAAGGTTTACATTGACTCCTCCACCGCTGAGACCCTGGATCACTACAAGCAGTACATCGCCGAGTATGGCGAAGTTGTCGACACCATCGAAGCGGCTGATGTTGTTATCGGCTACTACAGCGATATCAACGATGCCGGTGAAATTGTGATTGAAGACGCTCAGGATGCCGGCAAGCCCATCATCCTGACCCTGACCAACAAGGCTACCGAATATGCTCTGACCAATGCCGATGCCCTGATCTACATGCCCTACAGCCAGAAGCCTGACCACGGCAGCGGCGAAGCCGGCTTCATCTACGGCACCGAGCCTTGGGTATATGCTGATCTGCTGTTCGGCGTGCGTGAACCCGAAGGCATCATCCAGAAGGAACAGGCCCGCAACAACGCCGAAGACGCCCTCCAGTGGAAGGATCTGGCCGGTGATCAGGGTGCTTCTCCCTACGTCCGTCTGCTTGTTCAGGCTTTGATGATGGCTGACACCGAGAATCACGCTTCCCCCAACAACTACGGCGATCCGCTGGTTATCTACAATTACAGCATGCGCTATGGTCAGCAGGGCGACTTCGCCTACAGCTGCCTGATCCTGCCGCAGACTGTGACCGAGGAAGAAGGCACGGACAGCCGTGGCCAAGTTACCACCGTGTACACGGTCAAGGACGAAGCCACTGCCGGTGAGCCCTTCAGCGTATACTGTCTGCTGAACAACAACGGCGGCGACGATATCACCACCGTACAGGCCAAGGCCAACGGCGAAGTGGTTGCTGAGAAGCTCTACACCGTTGAAGGCGGTTCCTGGCGCGTTGTGGAAATGGAACTGGTTCTTGAGGCCGGTGAATACGAAATCGAAATCGGCGGCCTGACCGGTACCGTTACCGTAAAGTAATTAATCGCACTTAACCCTCGGGCGGTCTTCCTGCGAAAGCGGGAGACCGCCCTTTCTGTTATGAAAATGCCGCATGCCTTGAAATGAAGCACGCGGCAAAGTTCGTTAATAACCTGCAAAGGCGAAGTCATCTTATCCGTGCGTTCGCTGACGACAGACCTCGTACATCATCACCGTTGCGGCGCAGGCTACATTGAAGGAGCTGGCGCTGGAAGTATCCGCCATGGGGATGGTGGCCAGCAGATCACAGCCCTCCTTGAATGCGCGGCACAGGCCCTCGGTTTCGTTGCCAATCATCAGGAGCGTGGGCAGCTTGAAATCCACTTGCGTGATATCCAACTGCTTATGCGCCGTAGTGCCGATGACCTGAAAGCCGGGATGCAGATCGCGCTGGCGGGCAATCCAATCAAACACCGTATCGTTATCCGCCATGCGGATGGCGGGAAGATTGAAAAACGAGCCCATGGATGCCGTGACAACCTCGGGCTGATAAAGGTCTACCCCATGGCCGGTCAGGATCAGCCCATCCGCGCCCAGCGCATCGGCAGAGCGGATGATGGAGCCCAGGTTGCCGTGGTTGGACGGACGGTCAAACAGGATGTAGAGCGGGCAGGGGCTGTCGTGCAGAAGGGCAGGATCATCCGACCGCATGCGCAGGATGGCCAGCAGCTCGGAAGTATCGGTTTTGCCGCTCAGCTCCCGCATAAGGGCTGCGGACAGCTGGTAATGTGTATCGCAGGGTACAGTGTCCAGCACATCCTGCGCCCAGCGGGAAAGGGGCGTTTCGGGGCTGTAGAGAAGGCCCGTAAACTGCCAGCCGTTTTTGATGGCCTGGTTGATGTTGCGCACGCCCTCCACCAGAAATTCGCCGTAACGGTAGCGCTTGTTGCGGTTGGTGCGCAGCACCTCAAACTTTTGATAGGCGGCATTTTTGCTCATAACCCGTATGGTATTCACGGCTGTTCCTCCTGCGCATGATCGGCGTTGTAGCGCGGCCCCAGCGGGGCATAACGGCGGGCAATCCAGCGGCAGATGCCATCCAGCCCGGGGTAAATCATGCGTTCCGAAATGTTGATATAATCCAGTTTGTCCCGTATCTCCAGTTTTGCCTTTTTGCTGATGATCAGGCGGGTAAAATGCTCGCTTTCGGGCAGATCAAGCAGCGTTACGGCAGGATCGGATACAGTGGAAAACAGGGCGTACTGATTGGCAATGCGGTTGACCGTGGATGCGGGCTCAAAGAACAGCGCAAAGGGCTTTTCGGACAGTGCCTGCAGGGCGGTAAAGTTGCGGGCAACGCCCTCCAGAATATCACGGGTGAAAATATCCGCGCGCTGTTCTGTCAGCCGCCGGCGCAGGGCAGGCGGCAGATTGGCATTCACATCCTCAATATTCACGCACCAGATTACGCCGTCACGGTCGTAGTAATCCACATCCTCGGTGGCAAAATGCGCGGCGACAAGGGGCGAATAAGTCCAATCCAGCAGGCGCGTGGGCAGGCCGAACTGCTGCCCCATGGCCACCAGCTCCCAGAAAGAATTGCAGCCCTGCAGCTCGGCATAGCCGTATTTCATAAAGGAGCGCAGAAGAATTTTTTCAAGCGTCAGATCCTGCGGGCAGGTACGGTTAAGGGAAGGCGTCAGCGCCCACCGACCATCCGACATGCCGCGGTACACGCGGTTGTTGCGATAGCGCATGATATCGGGATTCCACACATTTTCAAATACGGCATCGTGCAGCTGATCCCAGTTTTCAATCAGTATATCCCGCAAGTCACTCATCCTTTTCATAATGCCCAAGGCCGCTGCAGAAGCGAGCCTGTCTTTGCGCATTCGGCTTCTCCCCTATATTACCATAGATGAAGCGCCTTATCAAGCATGAAGCAGTCACGTTTCGGCGCTGCAAAGCGGTATAGTGTCGGAATTTACCCTTGTCATATTCGGAAACCACGTGCTATAATGAAATGCAAATAACAAAGAAGGTCGGAAATGCAAGCCATGAACATGGAACAGCGTCGGGAAAAAATCGTCAGCCTGGTCAACCGTGAAGGTTCGGTCAGTTTTGCAAAGCTAAAGGAGACATTCCGTCAAGTGTCCGAGATGACGCTGCGCCGTGATTTGGAGTATCTGGACGCCAGCAAGCGCATCATCCGCACGCACGGCGGGGCGCGGTCTGTGGAGGTACTTATCGGCACGGATGATTTATACCTGAAGCGCACCACCCGAAATGCCGACGAGAAAAAGCTGATTGCGGAGAAAGCCGTAAGCCTGCTGCACGAAAACACAACCATCTTTCTGGACTCCGGATCCACCTGCACGGAGTTTGCGCGTCACATTCCGGATGGTCCTTACATGATCTTTACCACATCGCTCAGCGGCGCTTTGGAGCTGGCCCGTCTGCAGCAGGCGCAGGTACACCTGATCGGCGGGCATATGAATGCGCCCAGTCTGTCCCTGAAGGGCGCCATGACGGTGCGCGATCTGGCGATGATCAATTTTCATACGGCCTTTATCGGCGTAACGGGATATATCCAGTCCCGCGGTTTCACCTGCGGCTCCACCGAGGAATGCGAGCTCAAGCGCACGGCAATGGCCCATTCCGAAAAATCCGTCATGCTGATGGACGCGCAGAAGGTGGGCGTCACAAGCACTTTCACCTTTGCCGGTGCAGAGGATGCCGATGTAGTGGTTTCGGACGGCGCGCTGGACGAAAAAACACTGCATGAATTTGAACGTGCGGGGGTTATTGTCCTGTAAAACCGTTTGCGGCGATCACACTTGGCGGAGGATGCAAGCAGATGCAAAACAGCGTGCAGAGGGTGCTCTCATTCCTGGCGGAGGGGCTTTTTCCGCGTGCTGCCGTGTGCCTGCTGTGCGGTGATCCGCGCCATGCCCAGATGCAGGATTGTCTGTGTCCCGACTGCCGAAAGGCATTAAATCGGCTTCGTCTGCGGGATAACCTGTGTCTGCGCTGCATGACACCGCTGGACGAGCACGGCAGCTGTCCTTTTTGTGCCTCCGGTGCCATGGAAGGGCTGCATGAAGCCTTTGCCGCCTTTTACCACCGCGGCATGGCACGTGAACTGGTTATGCAGCTGAAATACCAATACTGCGATGAGGCCGCAGATGCCCTGGCCGCCGCGATGGCGGAATGCGTGCCTTTGGGGCGCTATGATGCCCTGGTTCCCGTGCCGCTTCATCGCCGCAGGGAACGGGTGCGCGGCGCAAATCAGGCAGCGGTTCTCTGCCAAAGGCTTTCGCCCCGTCTCGGCCTGCCGGTGCTTAACTTGCTTACGCGCGTGCGTGAAACAAAAGAGCAGGCAAGCCTGGCGCGGAATGACCGTCTGCGCAACGTGCAGGATGCATTTGCCTTAAACGGCGATGCGCACGGGCTGCGGCTGCTGGTTGTGGATGATGTGCGCACCACAGGCGCAACTACGCGTTCCTGCGCCGGCGTGCTGGCCCTGGGCGGGGCACGTCAGGTTGGCGTCCTGACCGCAACTTTGGCTGCTTATGATGGAGGCAGGAATAAAGACAATGGATGACTTTCGTCAGCGCACAGCCCTTTTGCTGGGAGAAGACGCAATGAATCGTCTGCAGGGCGCCCATGTGGCCGTGTTTGGCTTAGGGGGCGTCGGCGGTGCCTGTGCCGAGGCGCTTTGCAGAGCCGGCATCGGCCGACTGACGATTGTCGATAACGATACCGTCAGCTTGAGCAACATCAATCGGCAGATCATTGCCCTGCATTCCACCGTCGGTCTCCTAAAAACATCCGCGCTGCGCGCGCGTCTGCTGGATATCAATCCGAACTGCAATATCCGGGAAATGAATCTTTTCTTTGACCTTTCCACGGCCGATGCCTTTGATTTTTCGGAGTTTGACTATGTAATTGACGCAATTGACACCGTATCTGCCAAGCTTTTGCTGATAGAACATGCCAATGCGGCAGGCACCCCCCTCCTTTCCTGCATGGGAACGGGCAACAAATTGAACCCTGCCCGTCTGCGCATCGATGCCATCGAAAAGACCAGTGTATGTCCCCTGTGCCGTGTCATGCGCCGTGAGCTTCGCGCCCGCGGCATATCGGGTACGCGCGTGCTGTGGTCCGATGAGCAGCCTTGCGTGCCAATCGAGCAGCTCAGTGAAAACGGGCGTCACCCGCCGGGCAGTGTATCTTTTGTTCCGCCCGTCGCCGGGATGATTTTGGCAGGGCAGGTCATACGTGAGCTAGCCGCGCAGCCAAACTGATATTGCCCGCATAAAGCAGCCTTCACGGGCATACGGCAAAAATACAGGGAGATGCCGTGTGCTCGTTGATTTTTTATGTCATTTCATATATAATGATGTCATCTTGAATGGCAAGGAGGGTGTCATGGAACGTCAAAATTATTCCGCACAAATGCGCCGCGTTGCATGGCATGCATACACCCGCAGCCTTCCAAATCTTCTGCTGTGGACGCTTTTGCAGGCAGCAGTGCGCTTTGTTGCCCTGTCCCCCGTGCTGCTCTCCGTTTGCCTGCACATTTTGTCCGTCCGCGCTGCCCTTGTTTTTTCCCTTTTGCTGTATATTTTTCTGGTCTACCCCATGCGCTTCCGCTCGGCGCTGACGCTGACGCGCATGGTTCGGTGGATGGACGCATCCTCCCTTCGTCCCGCATCTTACCCGTCCCGTTTGGGCGCGGGGCTGATCAGGATGCTGTCCGGCATGGTGTGGGGTATTCCTTTTGCGGCGCTGATTTATCGCCTCTACCGCTACATTTTTGTGTTTCCCGGCTCGCGCTTCAATCAGGATTTTCGTGTCATCGGCGCTTTCTTTAACGGTTCTGCCGCCGATGATACGCAGCTTCTGATCGGCAGCATCGTGTTCTTCGGGATGATTTTTCTGTCCCTTCTGTTGTTCCTGTGCGGCTGGCGGTGCGGCGTCTCTTTTGACTTTCAGCTTGTCGGCAATGCTTCGCCGGGCGATGCCCTGCGCAATGCCCGCCGTGTTCGCCGTCTGCCCCATGTGCGCCGTGCCCTGCGCAAAAGCGCAGTGACCAACGCGCTGCTGTGTCTGCCGGCGATTATTCTGCCGCTTACGGTGCCTTATATCTATCTGCGCGGCATGCTGACCGGCAGCCCCATGCAGGATTTGCAGCTGCTGATCGCCTTTTTCCAGGCCGGAATGATATCGGGCGGGGTGGTGTACATTACAGCTGCGGTGTTTCTGGTTTTGTACCTGCCGCTGTTTTCCTATCGTAAGCTGCGCAATGCAGCCATTGTGGTAAATGCCTATGCAGATGAGTGCTGACTCCGCCATGCGGCTGGATCGCCTGCTGACCACGCTGGCATTGGGATCACGCAGTCAGGTAAAGCTGATTCTGCGTGCGGGCCGCATTACGGTAAACGGCAAAACCGTCTGTGATGCGGATGCGCACATTCAGCCGGGGGATATTCTGACACTGGATCGGCAGCCGCTGGACGCAAGGGTGACCCGGCACGTGCTGCTGAATAAGCCCTGCGGCATATTGACCGCCGCACGCGATGCCAAGCAGCCGACTGTGCTGGATCTTCTTCCGCCCGTCTACCGCGCCTGCGGCTGTATGCCGGTAGGTCGCCTGGATAAGGACACATCCGGCCTGCTCCTGCTGACCACGGACGGAGAGCTGGCGCACCGTTTGCTCTCCCCCAAGCGGCATGTATGGAAATGCTACGAGGCCACGGTAGACGGTCCGCTGAGCGAAGCGGATTCCGCCGCCTTTGCAGCAGGGCTTGCCTTGTCTGATTTTACCGCGCTTCCGGCAGAGCTTACGATCCTGCGCTCCGCGCAGCGGGAATCCGTTGCGCAGGTTCAGGTGCGGGAAGGTAAATTCCACCAGGTGCGCCGCATGTTTGCCGCCCGCGGCCGTACCGTGACAGCCCTTCGGCGCCTGTCATTCGGCCCGCTTGTGCTGGATGACACGCTGCAGCCCGGTGCATATCGGGAATTAACCCCGCAAGAGCTAAGTTCCCTTATTTCCGCCGTGTCGAAAGAGGAAGACGCATGAACGACCACTATTACACCGAATCCCCCGCAAGCCAAAGCCGCCCTGCGGAGGCACGCTTTTCCTACCGCGGAAAGGATTTTGTGCTGTTATCCGATGCCGGTGTGTTTTCGCGGGGAGAGTTGGACAGCGGCACGCGTATCCTGCTGTCTGCGCTTCCCGATACGCTTTCGGGCAGCATATTGGATCTCGGCTGCGGCTGGGGGCCGGTAGGCATTGCGCTCGGCACCCTTTACCCGGATTGCAGGCTTGTTTTTTCGGATGTCAATCTGCGGGCACTGGCGCTGGCAGAGCAAAACGCCGCTGCCAACCATGTAAACGGGCAGTTTATCCAAAGCGACGGGTTTGCGCAGATTGACGAAATGTTTGATTTTATCATCACCAATCCGCCCATTCGCGCGGGTAAAGATACCATTTACCGTATGTTTGCAGACAGTGCGAAGCATCTGCGTCCGAACGGGCAATTGTATCTGGTGATCCGCAAGCAGCAGGGTGCCCCATCTGCGCTGAAATATCTGAGCACCTTGTTTGCATCTGCAGAAGTTGTTGAAAAAAGCGGCGGATACTGGGTGATCCGCTGCATGAACGGAGGTTTGAACGAATGACGAAGTACAACGAGGCATTTTTCGACGCAGGAGTCGAGCGGAAAAACACGCATTGCGTCAAGTGGGATGCAAGCTTTGTCGGTGACGAAGACCTGCCCATGTGGGTTGCGGACTGGGATTTTGCCTGTCCCGATCCCATTGTGCAGGCTGTGCGTCAGCGCGCGGAGCATCCCTGCTATGGCTACTGCGCCCATGATCCGCAGGATGAAATCACCTTCTGCGATTATTGGCAGCGGCATCACGGGGTTTCCATCAAGCCCGAGGAAACCTATGTGATGCCCTGTGTGGTCACCGGCCTCAAGCTGGCGGCCCGCGTATTTGCAAACGCCGATGAGAAAATCGTGCTGATGCCGCCGGTTTACGGCCCGTTCCGCAAATCAGTTGAATGCAACCACCGCACGCCGGCTGTTGCGCCCCTGGTTCCGGATCAGGCCGGCCGCTATTCTATGGATTTTGATGCCATCGAAGCCCAATTGAAGGACGGCGCGCGCTGCGTATTCCTGTGCAACCCGCACAATCCGGTTTCCCGTGCCTGGAGCCGGGAGGAGCTGCAGCATCTGCTGAACCTGTGCCTTGCATATCATGCGGTGCTGGTATCCGATGAAATCCATGCGGATTTTGTTTATGCGCCGAATCGTTTTGTTTCCGCCCTTGCATTGGATGGAAACGAGCAGTGCGTGATTGCCTTTGCGGCGGCAAGCAAAACATTCAATGTTCCGGGATTGCAGCAGGCAATGGCTGTATCCCATAACCCGCAGCTGCTCTCCGCCCTGCGCGAAGAAGGCAATTGTGCCGGCGTAACCAGCGGCAATGTTTTTGCCTTGGCAGGCACGCAGGCCGCTTATCGGGACTGCGATGATTGGCTGGAAGGGCTGAAAAACTATCTGGAAGAAAGCCGCACCATCCTGACGCGTGCCGTCCCGCAGCTGATGCCCAAGGCCGTGCTTTCCCCCATCGAGGCTACCTGCCTGTGCTGGCTGGATCTGCGCGCTTATGCGCCTACGTGCGAGGAGCTGCAGCGCCGCGTGAAAAAGCATCATTTGGTGCTTAACGACGGTACCTTCTTTGACAAAACGCTGGGTGAGGGCTTCCTGCGCCTGAACTTTGCCTGCCCGCATGCACGGCTGCTGGAAGGCCTGAAGCGCCTTGCAGAGGCCATGAATGATCCCGAATAAATCAAACAAACGGAGGCTATACCGATGGATGCCAAACTGAATGCCATCATTGAATCCATGCATGACGAAATGGTGGAAACCCTGAAAAAATGGATTCGCATTCCCAGCGTAAAGGGAGAAGCCGCGCCCGGCGCTCCCTTTGGCAAAGAGGTTCGCAGCATGCTGGACACGGCGCTGGCGGACTGTGATAGGATGGGCTTTAAAACGCAGAATTTTGACGGCTATGTCGGGCAGATCGATTTGGGGGAGGGCAGTGATGAAGATGCCCTTGCCATTCTGGCGCATTTGGACGTTGTCCCCGAAGGAGACGGGTGGAAATACCCGCCCTACGGTGCCGTCATCGAAAACGGCCGCATGTACGGCCGCGGCACAAGCGATGACAAAGGCCCTGCCATTGCAGCCCTGTATGCCATGAAAGCCGTCAAGGACGCAGGCATTCCCCTGCGCCGCAAGGTGCGGCTGATTGTCGGATGCGATGAGGAAAGCGGCTGGGAAGATATTGAGCACTACAACAAGGTTGCCACCATGCCCCGCACGGGCTTCAGCCCCGACGCATCCTACCCCATCATCAACATCGAAAAGGGCATTTGCCGTCTGGCACTTCACGGCAAGCTTTCATCGGAAGGCCTTCGGGTTATCGCTTTCAACAACGGAGAACGCCCGAATGTCATTCCCGGCCGTGCAAGCGCTCTGATCGCGGGCGATCAGGAAACCGTTGCCCTGGCGGAAGCCGCCGCCCAAAAACTGAACATTCCCCTTGAAGCAAAACTTACGGAGAAAGGCGTATCCCTTACCGTGACCGGTATCAGCGGGCATGCCGCCTATCCCGAAAACGCATGCAATGCCAACGGAGAAATGCTGCTGCTGCTCAGCGCACTGGGTGCGCAGGGCTGTCTGCGCGCTTTGGCAGACAAAATCGGCATGGATTATAAGGGCGAAGGGCTGGAAATCAGCATTTCGGATGGTATCAGCGGATACCTTACCTGCAACCTGGGCATCATCCGCGCAAGCGAAGAGGGCGTATATGCCACGCTTGATATCCGCTTCCCCGTAATGACCAATCCGGATATGATCATCAAAAATGTGTCTGCCTCTCTGCCCGGCATGCAGGTGGAAGTGTTGGAACTGAAAGAGCCGCATTATGTGCCTGCCGGCAGCGAACTGGTTCAAAATCTGCTGGACGCCTATCACGAAGTGACGGGTTTGGAGCGCAAGTGCCTCTATACCGGCGGCGGCACCTATGCCCGTTCCCTGCAGGAAGGCGTTGCATTCGGTGCAACCTTCCCCGGAGATGAGGACTTGGCTCACCAGGCAAACGAGTATATCGACATTGAAGGCCTGTACAAAAACATTAAAATATTTGCTTTGGCTATTGTAAAATTGGCCGGAAAAGCGTAAAATAGGTTTGCCTAATTCATTATCGTTTAAGGAGGAATCCTTCCTTGCAAAAGACTGAAATGATCACCTGTATCAATTGCCCCATGGGCTGCCGTATGGAAGTAACGCTGGAAGACGGCGCCGTTGTCTCCGTCAAGGGCAACACATGCAAGCGCGGCGATGCATATGCCCATCAGGAATGCACCCAGCCCCTGCGCATGATCACTGCCGTTGCCCCCGTGGCCGGAAGTGCCGCACCCGTCAGCCTGAAAACCCGTACCCCCATCCCCAAGGCCAAGATCGATGCCTGCATGCGCGCCATTGACGCCCTGCAGCTCAAGGCCCCCATTCAGGCCGGTGATGTGCTGATTGCAAATGTGGTGGACACCGGTGTGGATGTTATCGCCACCAAGTCCGTACAATAACCATCGTTGCTTCTTTTTTCACGCTGCTTTCCATGCTTGAGGGCAGCGTGTTTTTCATATCATCGGGAGGTTTTCCTCATGCCTTTAGCGCCTATCTTGCTGTATCCCGCCTTTCGCTGCGGGTCTGCCACCCCGTGGGGCGGCAGTCTGCTGAAATCCAAGTACAACAAAAATGCTCCATGCCTTCCGTTTGGGGAAAGTCTGGAGCTAAGCACGCTGCCGGGGCTGAATGCGGCGGATTCGGCGGGGACACCTTTATCGAAATTGATTTCCCGATACAGCGCAGCGTTGACCGGCACAGATGTGACGGAAGAATTCCCGCTGCTTATTAAACTTCTTGATGCCAAGCAGACGCTGAGTGTGCAGGTGCACCCCGATGATGCCTATGCGCGCACACACGAAAACAAGCAGGGGAAAAACGAAGCGTGGATCATTCTTTCGGCAGCGCCGGATGCGCAGATCGTCTACGGGCTGCGCCCGGGAGCAACGCGCGATATGCTGCGCGACGCGCTTGAAGCGGAACAGCCGATTGAAAATCTGCTGCGGTATGTCCCCGTGCAGGCAGGCGATGTGTTCTTTATTCCCGCAGGCATGGTTCATGCCGTCGGCGCCGGCATCCTCCTCTACGAAATCCAGCAGACCAGCGATATTACCTATCGGCTTTATGACTGGAACCGTGCTGATGCCAATGGACGCAATCGTCCGCTTCATATTCGTCAGGCATTGGATGTCCTGCAGCCCGATCTGCAGCTTTCCGCCGTCGTACCGCAGCCGATACAAGATCTCCTCTGCCGCAGGGAGCTGCTGCTGGACACCCCCTATTTTCGTGTAGAGCAGCTGAGCGATTGCCGCGATCTGCCCATTGCAGGCGATCCGAAGGCATTTTCCGTGTTAACCGCCCTGCAGGACAGCATGCTCAAGGATGACGGCAGAGGGCTCCCGCTTCCCGCCGGTCAGACCGTCCTGATTCCGGCCGTCTGCCAAACCTTTATGCTGAGCGGCGGTCCGTTTCTGCTGGCACATCCGCGCGTTTAACCCGCGGAAAAAGCACGGTCAGTTTCCGCACTCGATGCTGATTTCGTTAAAGATCTTCAGCAGATCGTCAATTTGAACGGCTTTCTTTTCGTCATCGGCCTTATCCAGCACGGCATGACCCTGATGCATCATCAAAATCCGATCGCCGTAAGCCACCGCATAGCGCAGGTTGTGCGTTACCATGATGGCCGTCAGGTTCTTTTCCCGCACAATTTTGTCGGTCAGTTCCATGATAATGTCCGCGGTTTTGGGATCAAGCGCCGCCGTATGCTCATCCAAAATCAGGAAGGATATGGGCGTCATGGTGGACATCAGCAGGGCCAAAGCCTGCCGCTGGCCGCCCGAAAGCGTGCCGACGCGGGTATGGAGCATATCCTCCAGTCCCAGTCCCAGCGGGCGGAGCATTTCGCGGTAGGCTTCAATCCGCCTTCTGTCCGTTCCGGGACGCAGCCCGGCAGGCTTTCCCTTAAAGTCCGCCAAAGACAGATTTTCCAAAATCGTCATCTTGGCGCAGGTCCCCGTGGCGGGATTTTGGTATACCCGTCCGATACAGCGCGCACGCTTGTGCTCGCTGTCTTTTTTGATGTCGCGTCCCTGCATCAGGATCTGCCCCGCATCGGGCTGAATGCTGCCGCAGATCAGGTTAAGCAGGCTTGTTTTCCCCGATCCGTTGCTTCCGACCACCGATACAAACTGCTTATCCGGTATGGAAAGCGAAAAGTCTTCAAACAGGCACAGCTCCTGTACCGTACCCGGGCTGTATACTTTTCGGATATTTTTCAGCTCAAGCATGCTTTTTCACCCGCCTTTTTTCCATTCCGCCAAGCGTCAGGATAATCAGGAAAAGCAATGCCGTAATCAGTTTCATATCGCTGGCCGGCACGCCTGCCTGAATTGCAATCGCCACGCATGCTTTGTAAACAATCGAGCCGATGATGACTGCGGTTGTGGGCTTCACAAACCGCGCATGCTTAAACAGATTTGTGCCGATAATGACCGAAGCCAGCGCCATTGCAATGGCGCCTGTGCCCATGGAAACCTCAAAGGTATGCTGCTGCTGGCAGAGTACCGCGCCGGAAAGCGCCACCAGCGCGCCCGAAATCATCAGGCCCATCATTTTGACACTTCCCTTGTCTCGCGCAAGAGAAGTAACAACCGTTTCGTTGTCCCCTACGGCACGCAGCAGATATCCGGCGCGTGTTTTCAGGAACAGGTCCAACAATACTTTTACGGCAACTACCAGCAGCAGTGAAATCAGCAGCACGCTGTAGGGCTCCAGCCAATCCGGAAACAGATTTGTCAGGGCATTGTTCTCAAAGATTGTAACGTACTGCACTTTCTTTGTGCTGAAAAAGGGCACATTCGCCTTGCCTGTTGTCAGGGATCCGGCTGCCACATGCATGTTGATCGCATACAGTGCCGTCATCATAATGATGCCCGAAAACAGGTCGCGCACCTTCAGTTTCACATGGATAATGCCTGTCAGCCCGCCCGCAGCGGCTCCGGCAGCCATAGCGCACAGCAGGGCCAATGCAGGGCTGCAGCCCCGCATCACCATCAGTGCCGATACAGCCGCGCCCAGCGGGAAACTTCCGTCCACAGACATATCCGGAAAGTCCAATATCGTGTAGGTAATCAGCACACCCATGGCCATGATGGCATAGATGAGCCCCTGTTCCAGCGTGTTTTGAATAATGCCCATATCAAATCCTCTTTATTCAGCCATATCCGTATATCCGCGTTCAGCCATGGCGGCGGGAATTTCGATTCCCAGCGTTTCCAGCGTATCGCTGTTGAGGTACAGTGCGCTGTCCCGGATGGTTTCGTAGGGAATATCCTCGGCGCTCTCGCCGCCGAGTACACGGGCAGCCATTTCGCCCGTCTGCTTGCCAAGCGCCACATAGTCCAGGCCTTCCGCGCCGGCGCAGCCCAGCGTCACCTGCTCGATTTCGCTGCCGAACACCGGCTTGCCTGCCTGCTCGGCAGCCGCAAGCACCACGGAAAGGTAGCTGACAACGGTATTGTCCGTCAGCATGGACAGGCAGTCCACCTGCGGCAAAAGTGCCTGCACGGCCTGGGATACCTCTGCGCCCGCAGTAACGGTAGAAGAAACGATTGCAAACCCGAACTCGCCGGCCATTTCTTCATACAGGGCAGCCTGAACCTCGCTGTTGGTCTCTGAGCTGGTATACAGCAGGCCAATCGTCTTGGCATCCGGCATAAGCTCTCGAATCATGGACAGCTGATTGCGCACGGGCAGCAGATCGCTGGTGCCCGTCACCAGGCCCACAGGCGTGCCGTCATCGTCTGCCAGTCCCGCTTCAATCGGGGCGGATACGGCAGTGTAAATGACCGGAATATCGGCCTTGGCGGACAGCACAGCGTTAAACGCCGCCTGTGCGCTGGGCGTAGCGATGGCGCAGATCAGGTCTACATTCTGATTTACAAAATATTGCGCAATCTGCGCATCCATTCCGCCGTCTGCCTGGGCATTTCGATACAGCACCGTCAGGTTTTCACCTTCCACATAGCCAGCCTCCGCCAGTCCCTGCAGAAAGCCCTCGCGGCAGTTGTCTAGTGAGGCGTGTTCGGCAAACTGAATAATGCCGATCTTCATATCGTCCGCCAGCGCGGCAGAGGCAACGGTAAGCAATACAAGGGTCAATACAATCGCAAGCAGTTTCTTCATCATGGTTTTCTCCTCCTCATGATTTCAAGTCGATGCAGTACGATGGTCGGCACAGGGGAACAAAAAACGCCCCAAGCATTTCTGCTTGAGGCGGTCATACCGCGGTGCCACTCAATTTCGGTCTCCTAAAAAGAGGCCCTCCTTATCCATGTGCCATCACACACGCTGCCATGATAACGGGTGCAGATCCCGTTGTTCCCTACTGCAGTTTCAGGAACACCCTCGAAAGTCCATTGGGCAGATGCTCTTGCGCCGCGTTCCCACCATCCGCAGCTCTCTTCGCCAAGCGCCTCCTGCTTACTTCTCTTTCTCGCAGGTTTGGTATGCGTGTATGATACCGCGCATTTCATGGTTTGTCAATAACGGAGATTGTTCTTTTATCGTTCTTCGCTTCCTGTCCCCGCTCCCGCCGTAATATTTGATGGCGCCGTCAATGCGCTCCTGCGTCAGCTTTACGGGGGCATTCACATCCTGCCCCGCGGCGCGTGCCTTGTTGTAGGTGTACTCGCCCTTTTCCCGCAGCCCTTTGCGTTTCCCTTCCTGCTGTTCCTCCGAAAGCATGTAGCTTGGCAGATTTGCCAAAATTCTTGTGTCTTCGGGGTTGACATTCGCAATTACATCCTCTATACTGATCGTAGGAGACTGCGTAGTAGCACGTCTGGGCGCTTCGGCGCCCTGGAAGGATGCTGCCATGATCGCAGTCTCCTTTATTGTTGCCACCACGTATATTCTGTTTCCGTCTCCCTTTAGCTGTTTCAGCTCAAACTGTACCGGTATCGTTTGGTTGCCGTATTGGAATGCGCCCAGCAGGTAAACAAACGTCTGCACTTTCGATTGATCCGTCACCGTGCGCAGATATCTGTCCCCCTGCACCAGCACCGGCACGGCATTTTCATACGTTTCTTTGAATGCCGGCAGTAAGGCTGCAATGTATCCGTTGCCCGTGCTTTGATTTTCGTCAGCCGCGGCGCTCTGCTTGCGCAGGCTCTCGCTCAGTGACCGCTTCGAAAACTTCGCCGCAATGCTCAGATATCTGTTCTGCAGCGCTGCGGCCGTTTTCTTGCCGTCCGCAATCAGGCCGTAGCTCTTGGCCGCCTTTTCCAGCAGCGCCATGGCCTTTGTATATCCCAGGCCGTTCACCAGCGCAATCTGCTGGGGCGTAATCTGCTCGGCGCTCACGCTTGCCGCCTCAATCTCCGTATCCCGCAGCCACTGATACCTTTCCGCGTCGCTCTGCCCCATCCGTATCCCGTTGGTCGCCACGTCGCGGTTGCTGTATCGGATATCCGGGTTCCCCCTGTCAAACGTGCCCGCGTTCTCCGTCGCGCTCTTGATCTGCGCGCTGTCAAACACCACCGTTTCGGTGGGCGTAATGATGCCGTCGTAATGCGTGCCGTTTACCTCGTTAAACAGCTCCACCGCCGCCACAAGGTCGCCCACCGCCGTTGCGTTGATGTCCTGCAGCGCGTCAAAGTCCGCCTTGCCGTGCAGATTTCTCAGCACGCTCTCCACCGTTGCGCCGTAGCCGTAGTTGTCCAGGCCGTAATCCTCGTTGTCCGCAACCTCCTGCAAAAATGCGCGCAGCTGCTTCTGCGTGATCGCGTGCGCGCCGCTGCTTGCGTCAAGCGGCGTTTCCACCCGCAGGTAATAGGCGTTTACGTTTCCGTACACGCCCGCCGCGCCCGCGTCCTGCGTAAAGTAGAAGCCGCGTCCGTACAGGTTGCTGGGCTTGCTCCGTTTGCGGTCAAACACATGGATTTCATTGTTGTCGCCCCGGTACATCACCTTCGGGCTGCCGTCCGCGTTTTTGATCACGCTCTTGCCGAACCAGTGCTTAAACTGCCTCGCGTCCGTCTGCTGCAAAAATTTCTTGTTGACAGGCGAACCCGCATCCAGTATACTGTGCATGAGGCCTGTCTTACCCAACGCGCTTTCCGAAAGGTTCGCGCCTTGAAGTGTGGAGCTGGCACTCAAGTCGGCACGTATCTGCTTCCCGGACTTAGTTTGCCGGTCCTGCAGTGCGGTGTCGGCTTTTTCTTTGTTTAGATAGTAAACAGCCGGCGCATCGCTTTCGCCATTTCGGTAGGCAATCTCCCTGTCCACGGCTCTTTGAAGCTCGTCCAGGGCAGCTTTTCGCCCGTACACGGTGGAAACACGGTTGGCGTCAATGCTCTCACCGTTTATTTTGCCCAGGCTGTTCAGCGTAATCGCAGCATATCCCTGTTTTCCATTCCGGCTTTCCGCTTCAATGATCACGCTTATCGCATTTTCGGCATATTCCGCCTTTTCGGAGGCAATTACCGCCACGGGGTCGGCAATCAGCTCCGGCAGGCTTTTTATCGTCTCGTCGGAGAACAGATGGTCGTCAGTCGTGTTGTTTAGTTTGCCGTCAAACATGTATTGCACATGTTCGCGCGTCATCACCATCGGCAGATCGCTCAGTCCCATCTGACGATACAGCAGCGGCGTTCTGCCCAGCAGCAGCGTATCGCGCTCCGGCAGTTTTCCGCTGCGCAGATCCGCAATCTGCTCTTCCCACGTCCTGCTGTAATCGTACTGCCCGCGGTTGCTGTTCTGCGTTCCCGCTTCGGCCGTATCTTCCGCGCCTTCCTCGCTCTGCGACACTTCGTCCAGCGCGCCGATCCACATCTCCCGCGCCCTTTCCAGCGTCTCGCGGCTGCCCGCCAGCAGCTTCGCCGCGCGGCTATGCGGCGCCAATTCCTTCAGCGCGTTTTCAATCTTTGCAATCACCTCCTCTATCCAGCCCTTGATCTTGGCGCCCAGCGTCCGGTTTCCCTCCGCCACCGCGCGGATCGCCGCCCCGTCCGATAGCATCATCTCGCACGCGCTTGCAATCACCTCGTCCATGGCTTCCTCTTCCGTCAGGTGCTGCTGCAGGATATAATCTTGCACAGGATGTATTGACAAACGGCGTTTGAGATAGTAAGCTAAGCTGGAATCGACCATAAGATGAAAGGAACCGATATGAGCAAATACGACATTCTGTTTTTCGATATTGACGGCACGCTGACAAGAAACGACCATTTTACGCTGTCCGAGCGCAACCGGGATGCGCTGCTTGCCGCCCGGGCTGGCGGTGCCAAGCTTGCAGTGGCATCGGGACGCTGCCTGAACATTCTGCCAAAGGATGTCATGGCGCTTGGCATGGACTATGCCATCACCTCAAACGGCGCGGCAGCATACGATCTGAAAAGCGGAAAGCAGATTTATTATAATGGAATATCGCCTGAAAAAGCCGAAATTGTGTGCAAAATTGTGCATCCTGTTGATTCTTTTATTGAATTTTTTGCCGACGGCGATATCCTGCTGGCGAAGGATGCCTATGCGCAGATCGGGACGCACAGCATTCCCCCATGGCACGCACTTTATTTTGAGCAGGGAAACACGCCCGTGGTTGAGAGCATTGAAAAGTATATTGCAGACGGCGCCCCGGGGCTTGAAAAGATCGGCCTGGTTCAATACGGGCGCGAGAAGCTGCTTCCGATTTGGGAAAAGCTGAATGCTATCGGCGGGTTTAAACTGACCAGCTCCATCGGAAAAAGCCTGGAAATATCGGACATCAGCTGTACAAAGGGCACTGCCATCCGTTTTCTGTGCCAACAGGAGGGCATTGACCTTGCAAGGACGGCTGCATTCGGCGACAGCGATAATGATGAGGACATGCTGCGCACGGTCGGGTGCGGCGTTGCGATGGGGAATGCCAAGGAAAGCGCAAGGCAGGCAGCTGATTTTGTGACCGCTTCAAATGAGGAGGATGGCGTGGCCGCCTTTATCGAACAGTATGTATTGTGACGAAGAGAGCGCGGGCAAAGTTCCTTTTTTGGTGCAGGCACTAAAAGCGCAGTACGGCGAAGAAGTGACGGAGCGGATACTGCATGGCATGCATGCGCACCGCATCACCACGCTGCGTACAAACCGCCTGAAAACGACGCCGGAGCAGGCGGCGCAGCAGCTGTCAGCGGCAGGGATTGCCTGCAGCGTTTGGGCAATGGATGACGGTGCCTTCCTGCTAAGTGATGCGCATGAGGCCGCTGTGCAGGCTTTGCCCATGTATGAGCGCGGTGAAATCTACCTGCAAAGTTTGTCCTCCATGCTTCCTCCGCTGGCGCTAAACCCCAAGGAGAACGCCGATATCCTGGACATGGCTGCGGCGCCGGGAGGAAAGACCGCCCAAATGGCGGCTATGACCGGCAATAAGGCCAACATCACCGCATGCGAAATCAACAAGATTCGGGCCGAAAAGCTGAAATACAACCTGGATAAACAGGGCGCGACGCGCGTCAGCATTATGGTGCGTGATGCGCGCAAGCTGGAGGATTTTTTCCGTTTCGACCAGATTCTGCTGGATGCCCCGTGCAGCGGCAGCGGCACAATTCTGCTGGATGAGCCGGGAACGTACCGCGCGTTTTCCGAAAAGCTGGTGCGCAATTCGGCGGCAACGCAGCTGGCGCTGCTGAAAAAGGCACTGACCATCCTGAAAAAGGGCGGCTCCATGGTGTATTCCACCTGCTCCATCCTGAACATTGAAAATGAGCGTGTCGTGCAGGCAGCTCTCAAAGGGGCTTCTGCCCACATAGAACCGATTGAGATTTCGGGGATGGAGGATCTGCCGCTGCTTCCGTGCAGCCTGCCGGGGGCCTTGTGCGTATGCCCCACAGACCGATATGAAGGATTTTTCGTGGCGAAAATCCGTAAGGACAAATAAAGCAAAATGCTGCAGGAGATCGGATAAGTATCTCCTGCA
This sequence comes from bacterium, assembly GCA_963624325.1. Classification (GTDB taxonomy): domain Bacteria; phylum Bacillota; class Clostridia; order Christensenellales; family Aristaeellaceae; genus SFMI01. Next base: position 6,997 of record CAVFPH010000001.1, on the reverse strand, counting down.
GCATTTTCATTTACGGGCTGCAGCGTTTGCAGGGCTGGTAGCCCCGATCAATCAGATCCTGCCGCCTGCCTTCGTAGGTTCGGCGGTTCTTTTCTTTCATCTGCTTTACGCTGTCGCAGGTGGGCAGGTGGAATTTGTGGGTGTTCAGGTTCATGACATACTGACGGATTTCGGAGGGAGGGTCGCTCATCAGCTTTCCGTCGCAGCCATAACAAATGCAGCCGGATTCGATGGTGTCGGTCCCGATGATGTAGGTTTCGGTGTCGGTATCGATCCTTATCGGAATATCTGCCGACTCAGCGGCAACCCCCAGCAGTTCCGCCATGGCGTTTGCGGATTCCACATGGGTCGGATGATCGCACAGGATCAGCACGCGTTCGATGGTGTACAGGCCGTTTGCCTCGCCCAAGCGGCGGATTGCCGCTTCGCCGCCTCTGCCGATGACGGATGTGATTCCGTCTGCGTGCAGCAGCAGAAAGCTGCCCTCTTGGGAAGGGAAAACCCGAACGGGATGATCCGCATCGTCTGTGTTGGAGGGGGCAATATCGGCATTTGACGCGCCCGCATTCTCGGCAAACGCGGGGACGAAAAGCAAAAGCAGTGCCGCCCAAAGCACAAGCAGGCGTTTTGCGGTTTTCATGTGCTCAGCTCCTTATTTTGAATACGCCGTTTGGCAAAAGTTCCAGATCCAGATCGCAGGGAAGGTGGCTGTTTAGGCACAATTGTACGTTCGGCCCATCGCTTTCCCGATAGAAAAGCACTGCCTGCTCGTGCGTCTTATCCCCCCGCATCTTGCGGGCAATCAGCCGCTCGCGCAAAAGTGCTTCGTCGGCAAAAATAAAGGCGGCGTAATCGTGCGGAAGATCACGCCAAACGGGCTGATCCAGCAGCAGATAGTTGCCTTCCGCCAGCACGATGGGCGCGGTTACGGGGATCGCCCCTTCCACCACGTCATGAAGCGTGCGGTCATAGGCAGGCCAAAGAAGATCGTTTTTGCGCAATGCCGTCAGCGTATCACGCAGCCGAACTGCGTCAAATGTGTCGGGAGCGCCTTTGACGCGGATCATGGGGATTTCTTCACCCCCGCGGCGCACCGTGTGGGATAAAATATACTGCTGATGGTAATGGAATCCATCCATTCCAAGTGCCTGCACCGGCGGCATATTCGGCAGTTTTGCGGCAAGATCGGCCAAAAAATTGACCAGCGTGCTCTTCCCGGCGGCGGGAGGCGCGGCAATAAAGGCAATCACGCGCTCCGCCCGATGCGCAGAGAGCTGCTGCAGATGCCGCAAAAGCGGAATGAAAATTTCGTTTACGTTTTGATCATCATACTGCGCGGATACAGGGTATCCGTTGACCACGGTGTTGTATTGCAAAGCAGCAGCCTCCCTGCCTGGGTATGCCTCATTATAACACGTGTCCATTGCCGCCGCAATGACTTTTTTAAGCGGAACAGCCTAAAAAAGCCTTTCCGCACGGCTCATAAACCGGCAAGGAAAGGCTGCAAGTAAAAATCCATCGTGTATCGCTTAAGGCTCCCGCAGTTCCTTCAGGCAGCTTGCGCAGACCAACTTGCCTTTGAAGGGAGCAACATCACGCGCATCGCCGCAAAAAACGCAGGCAGGGTGATACTTTCTCAGGATGATCTTGTCATCCTCCACATAAATTTCAACCGTATCATGGATGGACAAATCCATCGTGCGGCGCAGCTCAATAGGCAGAACAACGCGCCCAAGCTCGTCCAGTTTGCGAACAATTCCCGTTGATTTCATGGTGTTTCCTCCTTAAAGAAAGAAAATGCGCGTTTTTCTCAAGCGCGTATTTATTTTACAGGGAAAATCAACAAAATGTCAACGAAAACTGGCAGTAAATAGGAATTTTTACACCGCGTTCAAAGTTTGTTCACGGTTGGGCAGACAAAAATCCCCACCTCAAAAGAAGTGGGGATAATGCATATGTCGCCTTGAGATTACGCGTTCTTCTGCGCTTCCTCAACCGCCACGGCCACAGCCACGGTCGCGCCGACCATGGGGTTGTTGCCCATGCCGATCAGGCCCATCATTTCCACGTGAGCGGGCACAGAGGAGGAGCCGGCAAACTGCGCATCGGAGTGCATGCGGCCCATGGTATCGGTCATGCCGTAGCTGGCAGGGCCGGCAGCCATGTTGTCGGGATGCAGGGTACGGCCGGTGCCGCCGCCGGAAGCAACGGAGAAGTACTTCTTGCCGGCTTCCCAGCACTCTTTCTTATAAGTGCCGGCAACGGGATGCTGGAAGCGGGTGGGGTTGGTGGAGTTGCCGGTGATGGACACATCCACGCCTTCATGCCACATGATGGCTACGCCTTCACGGACATCATCAGCACCATAGCAACGAACCTTGCTGCGCTCGCCGTTGGAATAGGCGGTCTCGTTGACGATGGTCAGTGCATGATCTTCCTTAACGTCTGCAGACAGGTAATCATACTTGGTCTGCACATAGGTGAAGCCGTTGATGCGGCTGATGATCATGGCGGCATCCTTGCCAAGGCCGTTCAGGATTACGCGCAGGGGCGTCTTGCGAACCTTGTTGGCGTTGCGGGCGATGCCGATAGCACCCTCGGCAGCGGCAAAAGACTCGTGACCGGCCAGGAAGGCAAAGCACTTGGTATTTTCGTTAAGCAGCATGGCACCCAGATTGCCGTGTCCCAGACCAACCTGACGCTGGTCGGCAACGGAGCCGGGGATGCAGAAAGCCTGCAGGCCTTCGCCGATGCACTCGGCAGCCTCGGCGGCGGTCTTGACACCCTTCTTCAGGGCAATCGCGGCGCCCAGTTCATAGGCCCACTTGGCATTTTCAAAGCAGATGGGCTGAATGCCTTCTACGATTTTGTAGGCATCCACACCCTTGGAATTGTTATAAGCCTTCAGCTCGTCAAAATCCTTGAAGCCATACTTTTCAAGCACGGGCTGGAGCTGGGGCATGCGGCGTTCATAACCTTCAAACAGAGCCATTTTTCACGCGCCTCCTCTTACTCTTTGCGGGGGTCAATCCACTTGACCGCGCCGTCTTCAGCCTTAAAGCGGCCGTAGGTGCCGATGTTCTTTTCGTACGCTTCGTTGGGGCTCATGCCCTTCTTGATGGCGTCCATCATCTTGCCCAGGCTCAGGAACTGATAGCCGCAAACCTGGTTATCCTTGTCCAGTGCCATCTTGACCACGTAGCCTTCGGTCATCTCCAGATAGCGGGTGCCCTTGGCCTTGGTGCCGTACATCGTACCTACCATGGAGCGCAGACCCTTGCCCAGATCTTCCATGCCGGCGCCGATTACCAGGCCGTCATCGGAGAAGGCAGACTGCGTACGGCCGTACACGATCTGCAGGAAAAGCTCCCGCATGGCGGTGTTGATTGCATCGCACACCAGGTCGGTGTTCAGGGCTTCCAGAATCGTCTTGCCGGGCAAAATTTCGCTGGCCATAGCGGCAGAGTGGGTCATACCGGAGCAGCCGATTGTTTCTACCAAAGCTTCTTCGATCACGCCGTTTTTGACATTAAGGCTCAGCTTGCAGGCACCCTGCTGAGGGGCGCACCAGCCAATACCGTGGGTATAGCCGGAAATATCTTTGATTTCCTTGGCCTGAATCCACTTTCCCTCTTCAGGGATGGGGGCGGGGCCATGGTTGGGGCCCTTCATCACGCATACCATGTCTTCGACTTCGCGAGAGTATTGCATGAAATGATTCCTCCTTCGGAATGAGTTGTGAACTTCCACCGCTGATTATAACATATTCCAATCGATAATAAAAGGGGAAAATACAAATTCGCTCAAAAAGCCTGCAAAAACTGCTGCAAAGACAGCCTTTGCCATGCGGACTGCGCCGGGCTGCGGCCTGTCAGAGCAGGTCTTTTACGCGGTTTTCCCATGCCGATATTTCCGCTTCGGGTGTTTCAAGGCGGCTGCCGCCTTCCGAGTCAAAGCGCATCTGCATCTCGCAGGCAGCCTCCGCGCCGCGGCAGCAGACTTCTTTCCCCCATTTCCGATTTTATCAAAATCGGCAGCGGACAGCAAGCATTCTTTTCGGTCTCACAGGGCGGACGGGAAAGGCTCGATTAAATTTCTGTTTTTGTGTTTATCCCTTTTATTTTCGCCGAAAGTGTGCTATGATGAAAAAAAACGGAGGAAAATCACATGGGCAAGCGGACAGGAGAACGCATCAAGCAGGCAAGATTAGCTGCAGACCTGACACAGGAAAAGCTGGCGCAGAAGCTGGGCGGCGGCATTACGGCCTCCGACATCAGCAAGGCGGAGCGCGGCGAGGCTGAACTGACCACGGAAACCATCAAAAAAATCGCCAAAATCACCGGCGTTACCCAGGCATCGCTGCTGGGCACATCCAAATCCTCAGCCAAGAAATCCGCTTCCAAATCCGATACATCGGCGAAAAAAACAACAAAATCCGATACCATGAAGCTGACGGCAGCGGAAAAAAAGCTGGTGGAAGCCTACCGCAAGGCCGACAGCGACCACAAAAAACAGGCTTTGAAGGTGCTAAACGGCGAGGCTGACGGCCTGCTGTCTTCCCTCAGCGGCAGCACCGTAACCGATTTGCTTGGGAGCCTTTTGGGCGGAAAATAAGCGATTACACAGCAGGGCAGCTTCCACCGACGGCGGCCTCGTCTTATAAGATTTACAGGCCGTCTCTTTTCCCATACGGGCTGATTGCCTTGACAGGGCAGATCGGCACGCACAGGCGGCAGCAGCGCCCGCAGCCCAAGCACTTTTGCAATCAATACGCGGCAAAAGCTTGGTGCGGCGGTTGAGCGTGCCCAGTTTCGCCACATTCTCAACACCGAGCCCTTGCAGCGCCCACAGGCACGGCAGGGCTTTTTCGCGCAGGTATCGGTGAAGACCATTCGTCAGGTCATCAATGATGCGCGCGCCGTACCGCATCACTGCCGGGGTGATCTGAACGTAATTGGCACCCAGCAGCAGGAATTCGGCCGCATCTCGCCGGGTTTCAATGCCGCCCATCCCGCTGATGGGAATGGGCTTGATTGCGCGGCCGGAACAGCCGCCGACACCCGACAATCCCCGCACGGATGGCTCAGCGGCTGAGAAGCAGTGTATAGCGCATGTTTGCAAATAAAAAGCCGGACACCGACAGGGATACGCACGCATCCGATGGGGTGTCCGGTCATGGCGCAGCAGATTGATATTGATGCAGACTTCGACAGGTGCACTTTGAAACGGCATTCGTTTCAGAATGCACCCTTTTGCACCCGCACTTTTTACAAAAAGTGATTTGACTTCTGTGCCTTTCAGAGCTAAGATCGCCACCTGAAGGAGGTGGTCGTGTGCCCAGAAAGAAAAAACCGACCGTGCTCATGAGCGGCCAAGAGCTCCGCGCCATCCACCATTTAACGGCAAAAGAACGTCATGATGTTTATACACGGCTCAGCCATTATTTGCTTGCCGTTCACTATCTGGGGTACTGGCTTGAACTCCAATGGATCACTCCCACTGAGTACCGCCATATGGAAAAAACGCTTGCCAAGCAATATGGTCTTTCTGAAAAAAGCATCTTTCGTCCGGCGTGTAGGAGGCGGTTGGAGGAATGACCAGGGAACAGATTGCAATGATAGAGCGGCTGCGTCAGGAGGGCCATGGGCTGCTATCCATAGCCAAAGCAACCGGTATTTCAATAAACACCATCAAGTCCCACTTCTTCCGACATGGCATACCTGCACCACGGTTTATTCGGACATGCATGTTTTGCAACGCTGAAATCAAAACAACCGGTCACTTCTGCTCGGATGCCTGTCGGGCTGGATGGTACGAAATCCACAGTTCTGATGAGCAGGATATCTTGCATCTCTGCAAAACGTGCGGAAAGCTATTTGAACCCCGTCAGCCAAAGCAGTTTTACTGCTCCAGGCAGTGCTTCTATAATGACCGCTATCATTCCAAACCGGCCATCGCCGAAGATGAAAACCTGCAGCAGATGCTGATGTCCATACCGCATGAAGTCGCCGTAGCTCTCGTAAAAACGACGATTGAATATCTTCTTGCATCAGGCTGGAAGACTCCAAGCGCAGAAGAGCCTTTTGAGCCATCAGACATAGCAGATGCTCTCTACCTGAAGCTGAGTCCATCGTCCAGCCCTAAATGATGTGGTCTTTCACGATCTGATCCGCCCATTTGCGAAACTGCACGGCACGCTGATTGTTGACCTTGAAGCCGACGGCAATGATGGCCTGCAGGTTATAGTGCTTGGTGTTGTAACTCTTCCCATCCGAGGCAGTTATTAAGTATTTCTTAACAACTGCTTCCTCGCGCAGCTCGCCATCCTCGAATACCTTCTTCAGGTGCTGATTGACTGCCGTGACGGACACGTCATATAATGCCGCCATCATCTTCTGCGTCAACCAGATATTTTCATCCTCGTAGCTCATCTCGAAGCTGATGTCGCTCTCGCCGGTGGCGGCGACAAAGGTCAGATATTCCGCGGCAGAGCTGCGCAGGGCAAGCTCCTTTTTATTCTGCGCCGCCATCTCACAGCACCTTTGAGTGCCAATTCCAGTATAACAGGGAGTGCGGTTCTTTGCCGCGCTAATGCGGCCATTTTTCCGTGCAGATGCGGCTCTCACACCGTTTTACACAGTTAAAGTGAGCCACCTCACCGTTGGCCTGCCGTACACCTTCTGCTTGAACTATTCGGAATTTCCGAATAGTTGCCGCCTCGGTCAATTCGCTGTCTGCATATATCTAAATGTTAAGTAACAATGCAAAAAGGACCGTATTTCTACGATCCTTTTGTCTTACTCGGGAGTAAGTTATTCAATTTTAGTAATGAACCCGCCGGTAAACGCATCCGGGAAGATGAACAGCTTTTCGCCGACAGCAAACCGGACACGGAGCTTTTTGCCTGCCTTGTCCATGAAAACGATTGTGCCTTCACCGAATGATTTATGCTTGACCTTATCGCCGACTGCAACCTCAGGCAGCTTGATTTCCTCTT